>CAUZVG010000012.1:0-22876 GCA_963583215.1 Campylobacterales bacterium
TATCTCTCTTTTTGCCAAAGCATTGGGATTCCATTTTAACTGTAAGTGTTTGAAGATGTCTTTGTTTTTATACGCCAAATCATCTATCTCAATACCTGTAATGATATTGCCATAGATACGAGAATAGCTAATGTCATACTCCGGTGCAAATGTATCGGCAGCTTTTTTAATGACCCAAGGAGAATTGGCTAAAAAATATACCAATCCTGCCAAAACAATCAGCGTGATAATGAGATAAATTAAAAAATTTTTAAACACTAAAAGGAGGCTTACGAGAAATGATTGTATGGATTTCAAAATGATTGTCCTATTTGAAATGAAATGGCATAAATGGAAGAGTCATTCACATTGGCCCCTATGTCAAATTTAAAGGGTCCAAGTGGTGTCATGTAACGTACACCCACACCTACAGTAGTTATGACCTCACCACTATAGTCATAGGCTTCATCTGTAAGCATGGTGTTGTCTGTAAAAACGGCACCATAAAGGTCTCCCCAGACAGGATAATTTGCTTCTAAAGAGAGGTTTACCCAAGAAGAGGCACCGTTAATCGTATCCTCTGTAGGTGAGATAATGACCCCTATTTCTCTAAATCCATATGCCCTGTTGGAAAAAATACCCCCAGCAAAGAAGTATTTAGATTCAGGTAAACCATTTTCAGAGTCATCATCAACCACACCCACCTTACCTACAGCAGACAAAGTTAGCTTAGAAAAAGTATGTATGATACGTGCTTCAAAAAGCGTTTTTAAATAAGCCGCAGGGTCTTCTTCATATGAGACACCAAATTCTGCATAAGCAGCTAAGTAAAATCCATTTTTGGGATTAAGTTTAGAATCTCTAGCATCATAGACAAAATTCACATAAGGGTAAGCCAAGATGAAAGTTCCTTCATTAATAGCTTGTCCTAACGCTTCACCCTTTGATAAATTGTCTAATTTTGTAATTACAATGTTTTCCAAGGCCATACCTGTTTCTAAAAAGACCCGTCCATCCTCGTGACTCACATACGCACGCGTAAATGACTTTTCTTCTTGGAAACCATCAAATTCTAAATTTGAATACCCTACACGGGCACCAAAGTCAATAGAGTAATCAAAAAGAGAAAATACTGCTGGTTTAAAGTAACTCAATATAAGTAACTGTTCTCTGCCTGACCAAGATGCTTTTAACTTGAGTTTTTGTGCATCTCCCAAAAAGTTAAATTTAGTGACTTCCGTATGTACCCTTGCACCCACATACGTGTCAAATCCTGCACCTGCTTCCAAATGGTAAGGTTTAGATATCTCAGTAAAAGCAATATCTACAGGAATGACATTGTAAAACTTTCTGTCTACATTGATAAGCACCGAATCAAAGGCACCAAGCGCGTAAAGGTTATTGGATGTGTCTTGTACGAGTTCTGTACTAAAACGTTTACCCTCTAAAGCCCTCACTCTTGATATGACCACATCTTCACCTACAGTTTCTAAGCCCGTGATTGTGAGTTTACCAAAAGTACAGATGCCACCTTTTTTTAAGGTATATTTTAAAGCTACACTGTGTTTTTCCAAGTCTACATACGCTTTAGTATCTAAGTCATAAGAGCAGTACCCCTCTTTGAACATTTCTGAAACTATCCTGGTTTTTGTAGAGGTAAAAGGTTTTGCGCGAAAGATTTCACCTTTTTCAAAAAGTACTAAATTTGTAAGTTCATAATCACTCTGAATTTCAATACTCGTAATGCGAACAGGGGTGTTTTCTTTGATGCTAACTTCCACACTCGTCTTCGTTTTCTTGATAGAAACTTTAACAGCATAAAAACCCTCAGAGTGATAAAAAGCAATGAGAGATTCTTTGAGTGTAGGGAGGAGTTTGTCTTTTATTTTGGGTGTGTCATCTTTCCAGAAGAGAAGGAAACTTACTCTGTCTACCCCTAAAGCTTTTTCCAAATCAGAACTATCAAAGTGTTCTTGCCCAAAAAACTGTATTTCATGGGTGGGTAACTCTATCTCTTCTTCGGCGAAGAGAAAAGTAGATAGGGTTATGAGTAATAATAATTTAAATACTTTAAACATCTTACCCTCTCCCTTATACTTAACTATAGTCTAACCTATAGAGGCTAAAAATGACGTTAAGAGAGTAAATCTTTTACACTCAGAGCTGGATCTTTTCCCTCTTCTATCATGGCATACACTTCTTCAGCAATAGGAAGATAGATATCTTTTTTTAGCGCTATCTTGTGTAAAGCTTTGGCTGTGGGTACACCTTCTGCTACTTCACCAAGTTCTTCAAGGATCTCATCTATCTTTTGACCTTTAGCCAAGCCAAGTCCAACCCGGTAGTTACGTGATAAGGTTGAAGATGCGGTTAAAAATAGATCTCCCGCCCCTCCCAAAGAGAGAAAAGTTTCTGTTTTAGCACCAAAAGCTTCTCCAAAACGTGTCATCTCTACCAAACCCCGTGAAATGAGTGCTGCTCTGGCATTGTTTCCAAGTCCCAAACCATCACACACACCCCCAGCAATAGCAATCACATTTTTGTACGCACCAGAGACTTCTGCACCCACCACATCATCGGAGACATACCCTTTGATAAACGAAGGGAAGGCATCTGCATAACGCTGAGCCAAGGCTTCATTGGTTGAAGAGATTTTAAGTGCTGTAGGTAAAGACTGTTGTACTTCAGCAGCAAAAGAAGGCCCTGAGATAAATGCAAGTCTGTCTTCAGAGACAAAGTTCCCATACACTTCGTTGAGAAAAGCACCTGTACTGGTTTCTATGCCTTTTGCAGCAACCAAAATATTTTGTCCATGGTCCACAAAATTCTCTTGCATCCATTCACGTACAAACTGTGCAGGTATGGCCATGACCAAATACTCATACTTTAATGCTTCTTCAATGGAGACAAAATTTTCCATCTCTTTAAAAGAACGTGAAGAGATAACCACTTCATTATTTTGGCTGTAAGCATGGTAGAGTGCTGTACCCCATTTTCCTGCACCTATAATGGCTATTTTCATTTTTTATCCTTGACTTTTGATTTCTTTATTTCTTGATTTTCTATCATCTCTACAAAGAGAGAGGCAGACTCTTCATACATATCAAATATTTTACTCACCCCTGCTAGAAATAACTTTCGATTGTCCTCTTTAGAGTCTGAAAGAGCCACAATATCAGATATAAATCCATTGGCACGTAAGGTAATACTGTAATAAACGTTTATCTCTTCTTCATTCATGGCACAGACCACAATACTCTCAGTTAAACGTGGCATTTTATGATACTCAGGATGAATTGCAAAAGCATCTTTAAATCCATCTTCTTTTGCCAACGCCAAACGTGTCTTATCTAAGTCATATACCTTCACACCAATACCCGCTGCTCTTAGCGCTTTACAAAGAGGACGACTTTTTGAAGTATAACCTAAAAAAGAGATATCTTTATCAGAGTTTTGGGCTTCCATTTTTAAATAGGCAAAGGTTTTGTCTTCAACCACAGCGTAGGGTTCCACAATACCATCTACTTTTGTGGCTTCATATTGGGCTTTTAGCTGAAGGTGGTTCATACGTGAGTAGACCATAGCATCAGGATGTACAGACTTGGCATTTAAAATAAAATAAATATTGTCAATATCTGAACTTCTTAACGTCAGCATAGCTACGATATTATTTTTGTAATAAATGGTATTGATGAGTTTGGCAGAAGCGCCTTCTGCACGTATCACTCTATAGCCATCTTGCAAGGCAAAATTTGCTTTTTTTTCATTGTTTTCTATAATGATAGGTTCATAGACTTTGCCCCGTTTTAACTTTCTAGCAATGTTGGCACCCAAATGTCCATAGCCATTGATGATGACCACATTTTGCATGGTATTGACATGGTTGATGCTGTCTTGGTTACGCAATTCATCAAAACGTTCAGAAAAAGCAGAAACCATCACAGAAGTGACAAATGAAATCATACCAATACCCACAACAATACCAAACATAGCGACTACTTTTCCAAGTTCAGTGACGGGTGCAATGTCTCCATACCCTACCGTTGAAATGGTCACAAGTGCCCAATACAGTGCATCTAAGTAAGAGTGGATGTTGTCATTGAGACCATATTCAAGTAAGTAAAAAATAGACCCAAAAGTAAAGGTAATACCAAAAAGCATATAGCCCAAAAAGATAAACTCAAAACGTTTTTTGACCAAAGCATCAAAAAGGCTGGATGCCCCATGCATATAGTGGTAAAGTTTCAATAAACGGATGATTCTAAACTTAGGGAAAATGGCCACAAAATCAATGAGTGCCGGCAAAGAGAGCATATATCTTAGTTCAGTTTTCAATACAAACCAATACCCCTCTTTGCTTTCACCCTTATGTCTTGCAAGAATCACTTTGTGTATATCTTGACTTATCCAAAGACGTAAAAGATACTCCAGTGCAAAAATAGAAGTGACCATATACAAGTCTAATGTTACAAGCCATTCAGGTATTTTCCCAGACTGATCTAAAATAAGTACAGAAATGGAAACAATAATGAGAAAGACCATAAATATGTCAAAGTATTTTTTATAGGGGTAATTGACATCATCAAGCAGAGAGCGAAAGAAAGATTTTGTTTTTTTATATTTGGAGGATTTGTCTATGTGTTCAGAAAGTTTTACTAGTAAGCTATGCATTGAACTCCCTCTCATCTGTAGGGTGTTGTGCCTCACAACACCAATAATTTGATATTTTTAAAAAGGTGTTGTGAGGCACAACACCCTACATGTTTAAGCTAGTCTCTGCTTTAAAAGTTCATTGACTTTTCCAGGGTTAGCAGTACCTTTAGAAGCTTTCATTGTTTGTCCTACAAAGAAGCCAAAGAGTTTGTCTTTACCACCTTTGTACTGTTCCACTTTGTCTGCATTATTTGCAAGTATTTCATCAATAATGGCCAAAATGGCACCATCATCACTCACTTGTGCAAGCCCCAGTTCATCAATAAGTGCTGCTACATCACGGTTTTCATTTTCCATCATATAGTCAAGTAACTCTTTCCCACCTTTACCTGAAATAGTATCATCTGAAATCTTCGCTACGATATCACCCAGTGTTTTTGCATCTACGAAAGATGTAGAGATGTTAAGACTTAACTTTTTCAAACGTCCAAGTAGCTCAGACGTAAGCCAAGTCACTGCTGTTTTAGCATTTGCACCTTGGGCTAACATCTCTTCATAAAAGTACGCCATCTCTTTGTCTGAAGTAATGACATGTGCATCAGCAGACTTAATACCAAGCTCTTCAACATAACGTTTTACTTTTGCGTCAGGAAGCTCTGGCATTTTTTTAGCTTCGTCTATCATCTCTTGTGTCACAATAAGTGGACGTAAGTCTGGGTCTGGGAAGTAACGGTAATCTGCCGCTTCTTCTTTCCCTCTCATAGACTTTGTTACACCCTCATCTACATTCCATAAACGTGTTTCTTGGTTTACTTCATGTTCATACACACCATCTTCATAGGCTTCTGTTTGACGCTGTACTTCATAGGCTATGGCTTGGGACACAAACTTAAATGAGTTGATATTTTTTATCTCAACTCTTGTACCAAATTCTTCTTGTCCTTTAGGACGAATAGAAACATTCACATCACAACGAAATGAACCTTCTTGCATGTTGGCATCTGAAATGTCCAAATAACGTACAGTTGAGTGTAGTTTTTTCAAAAAAGCCACCGCTTCATCTGAACTTCTCATATCTGGGTCAGAAACAATTTCAAGTAGCGGTGTACCCGCACGGTTCAAGTCCACTTTTGAGTGGTCACCCTCATGCATGTTTTTACCAGCATCTGCTTCAAGATGTGCTTGTGTCATACCAATGCGTTTTTGTGTCCCATCAGGCAAGTCAATAAATACTTCACCTTTTTGCACAATTGCTTTGGTGAGTTGGGTAATCTGGTAAGCAGAAGGACTGTCTGGATAAAAGTAAGACTTTCTGTCAAAGTAAGAGGTATGGTTTACATTACCATTGATGGCATAACCAAGTCTCATGGCTTTCACGGCTGCTTCTTTGTTAACCACAGGCAAGGCACCTGGAAGGGCTAAACAAGTAGGACAAGTGTTAGTATTTTGTGGCTCTGCAAAAGAGGTAGGACAAGAACAAAAGAGTTTTGTTTTAGTGTTAAGTTGTACGTGAACTTCAAGACCGATGACGGTTTCAAACATGGTAGTATTCCTCATGATATTATTGGATTATTATATCTCTTTGCTACTATAAAGAAGTTTAGGCAAAGTGGCGTATAGACGCAAAACCTTTGGCCCCTGCTTTTTCACAGGCCAATATCTGACTGTGTTCGAGTATACCGCCTAGAGCAATCACAGGGATGCTAACACTTTTTACAAGTTTTTCTAAGACTTCCACACCCAAAGCTTCCCCTTTATTTGGTGTATCAAAAATGGGTGAAAAGGTCAGCATATCTGCCCCCAAGTCTTGGGCACGTTTTGCCTCTTCAAAGGTATGGGTACTCACCACAACAAAAAGCCCTAAAGCTTTGGCTTTTACTATGTTTTCAAATTCTATACTTTTTAAGTGTACCCCTTGGGCATTTAAAAGATGTGCCAAACGATAATCACTGTGTAAAAGTACTTTGTCAAACCCTTTTGCATGGGTTAAAAAGTCTTTGGCTTTTGTGGCATAGTCAGATATATGTTTATCTCTATAAACAATCATCGATGCTTGGGTGGAGAAACGTGTTAAGTCACGTTCTAAGTGTTTGAAATTTAAAGTAGAAGGGTCAGTGATAGCGTAAGCGATCATCGTGGCACTTGCTCTTTTTTTAAGAGTTGTTCTAAAAGTTTTGTCTGTTTTTCAAGTTCAAACTGTTTCTCTTTAGCGCTAATAAAGTGTTCAAGTACTAAAACGGCTATGAGTCCGGGTAAGGTTGCAACAGCAGCATAGACAAGTGCTAGTAAAAAAGAGTCAGAATAAAGGGAGAAAAAGGTAGTTACAGCCCCAATAAAGGCTGAAGCCCAGGCAACGCCTAGAAGAAAGTTGACCACAAAACTTAAAGATTTATCTTTAAGTCTCATCGTCAGAAGTCACTAAAACTTAGTGATCGTCATCGATAGCTACGGCACCTGCAAGGTACACGTAGATAAGGATCATAAATACAAACGTTTGAAGTAATGCAGAGAATGTAAGCAACAAGTATGCTGGCAATGGTGCAATGAAAGGTACAAGCATAAGAAGTACCCATAAGAACAAGTCATCCCCTTTGATGTTACCAAAAAGTCTGAATGAAAGTGAAATGATTCTAGAGATGTGAGAAACAATTTCAATGGGGAACATAAGTGGTGCAAGTATTTTTACTGGACCTGCAAAGTGAGCAAAATATTTGATCACACCATTTTCTTTGATACCTTCGTAGTTGTAGTAGAAAAATACTAACAATGCTAAAGGAAGTGTTACGTTAATGTTTGAAGTTGGAGATTCAAATCCTGGGATAATCCCAATAACGTTTGAAACAAAAATAAACATACCAACAGCTGCTACAAGAGGTAAGTACTTACGTGCAAGCGTTTCACCAATCACATCTTTACCCATTGCAATCACACCACCAAGGTATGATTCCATAACATTTTGAGTACCATTTGGTACAGCTCTAAGACTTTTTGTAGCCGTTTTTGCGATTAAAATCACAATGACTGCCACTAAAACTAAGTGTGCCACAAAAAACAATTGCGGGTTATCGTGGTGGTTTAAAATAACACCTATGTAAGTAAATACACCTTCCATAAAACATCCTCTGTATAAAATATTGAGGCGATTATACCTTTTTAGACCTTTGAATAGCCTAGATTTAGGCTAAAGATTCTTCATTAATATATCAATCATTTTGATTTGCGTTTTAAGGTCAGCATGCTGGGTTTCAATGTTATAGTACCCTTCAGTATTGTGGTTCAAGATGACATAGTTGGAAAGAGAACAGTCATTTGTTTTGTCATTCACAACTTCATAACGCATATTGAGTCCTTGTCCTAAAAGTTTTTTTAACTTCTGTTTATCAGCTGTTTTACTTCTACCCGCTATGTAAAGCAAAGAGTCTTCATCTCTCAGACCTTTCCCATTTTCTATGTCACGATATGCAGGAAAAGAGTGTACAGAAGCAGTAGATTTAAGTATGGAAGATATCCGCTTTAATGCGTATAGAAATGTAATAGTGGTTTAGACTCTCGTATGCATTCCCATCGGGGACGGATGGGAACAAGTTAGAATGATAGATGAATCATATGAAGTATTAATATCACCGATGAACTTATCAACCCCATAATAGGTATCCATAAAGCAACATTAAACCCATCATGCCTCCCCTCTCTTCTCTTAATCTTTATAAGCGAAAAATTAATCAATGCAAAAAGTAGCAAAATAATAGTACTCGTGGTCTTTGCCAAAAAAACCAAATCAAATTGAAGGGCCAAAATCAAGATAATCACTGCAATAAAAATGGTAGCATAGATAGGTGTTTGCGTTTTTGCATTGACCCTAGTAAAAACTTCCATCTTTTTTCTCTTTTGCGAGACACCATAAAGCACCCTTGAAGCCATAACTATCTGCACCAGTGCACCATTTAATCCTGCCAATATCCCAATGGACCATACTACAAGATAAGAGATGTGTCCATTCTGCTTGGCAATCTGGGCCAAAGGCGCTTTGCTAGAGGCAAAAGTCTCCAAGTCCATACTAAAGATAGCCACCACCGAGACCAACATATAGAGGACAAAAGTGATAGATATACTGCTTATAATCGCAATAGGAAGTGTTCTTTTAACATCTTTAACCTCTTGAGCAATATTGACCATATCTTCAAAACCAATAAAGGCATAAAAGATAAGAAATATCCCCATAAATATCCCCTGCCACAGATCTAAACTCATCGATGGGATGAGACTCTGATAATTCTCTTGTAAAACCACAAAACTATCACTGGCAATAATGACGATAAAGAAGAGTCCACCCACTTCAATAATGGTTAAAATGGTAGCAAACCAAACTGATTCTTTGATCCCCCAAATAGCAATAAGTCCCATAAAAATGACCAGCCCAACAATGTAGATAATACTAGAGATATCTAAAAGTTCACCTAAAAATCTTGACATAGCAACGGTAAGTGTCGCTGTCGAGACCACCCCTGTAAATATGACCAACCAACCAACCATAAGTGAAAGTGAGGAGCTGGAAAATGCCTGTTTGACATAGTATGCTTCACCAGCACAAACAGGATAACGGGAGGAGAGCTCAGCATAAGAAAGAGCAGAAAAGAGTGCAATAAGCGTTGCCAACATCAAGGCCACAGGAGTAAAGAGACCAGCAACACCAACTACTTCTCCCAGAAGCGCATAAAACCCTCCACCAACAATAGTACCAACGCCATAAAATATTAAAAATGGTAGGGATATAACCCTTTTTAATTGTATATCTTTTTTCATGATAATAGTATAACGCTTTTAATGTAGAAGTATAAATAAGTTTTGATATTTAAACTCTAATATGCATTCCCATCGAGGACGAATGGGAACGAGGAATGCCCATCGAAGACGAAGGGGAAGGAGAAACTAGCTTATTAAGCCAATTTTTCCTGTCCCAATCTATACAGTGCAAAGTCATATTTGATAGGGTCTTCTTTGTCAAACCTTGCTAAGCGTTTGGTAATTTCAAGTGCGGCTTTCATGTCGTAGGTTTTTCTTTTAAGTAGCCCTAAACGTTGGGAGACTTTGAAGGTGTGGGTGTCTAAAGGTAAAAGTAAATCTTTTTTGTCTATCTTCTTCCATAAACCTAAGTCTAGGGCATCATCTCGCACCATCCAGCGTAAGTACATCATGTAACGTTTGTATGTTCCCATGCCAGATTCTTTTTTGGGTACTGAGCCTACAAGAAAGTCATAGCCTCTACTTTTGTGTTTGTTTACAGATTTGAGTGTATCTATAAAATGCCAGAGTCCGTCTAAAACATTTTCTTCTTTTTTGTAGCCTTCATAAAAAAGGTTTTCAATGCTGTCCACTTCTTTTAAACGTTTTAGGGCTATGAAAATGTTTGCCACATCTTGAGCATTTTGGAAACGGTAATAGTGTGTGGAAAGGGTTTGTTTTATTTTAATGTCTGAAGCTTCTAGTAAAGAGAAGTCTAAACTTTGTAAAAATTTTACAATGAGTTTGGCATTGCCATAAGCAAACAAAGCACAAATAAGCGCAATAGATTCATCATTATGTGCTGTGGCAATGAGCAAAGGATCTGGTTTTTCTTCGGAGATTTCTGCACTGTTGTTTCGTATGAGAACTTCATTATCAAGAAGGATTTTTATATCTTTTTGTTTCATCTAATATATTCCATAGCACCTAGGTGCGTGAGCCTGCTGCTGAAGCAGACCTAGTGTCAACGTAGAAAAGATGGGGTTCGCCCATTTTTCGTCTTATCAATCAAAATGTAAAGTGTTCACCCAAATAATGTTTACGTACATCTTCGTTATTGGCTATCTCATCAGAGGTGCCTGTAGCTAACATTTCACCTGAACGCATCACATACGCTCTGTCACAAATCCCTAAAGTTTCACGTACGTTGTGGTCTGTAATCAAAATACCCATATCGAGATCTACCAATTGCTTGATAATGTTTTGAATGTCAATCACTGCAATAGGATCTACACCTGCAAAAGGTTCATCAAGTAACAAGAACTTAGGCTCACCTACCAGTGCTCTAGCAATCTCTACCCTTCTTCTCTCTCCCCCACTCAAACGTATACCTAAACGTGCACGAATAGGCTCGATGTTAAAGATTTCTAAGAGTTTTTCTATACGTTTCTGTGCAAGGTCTTCATCTAGTTTAAGTGCTTCTGCTGCGATGAGTAAGTTCTCTTCTACCGTTAAATCTTTAAAAATAGAAGACTCTTGAGGCAAATACCCAATACCTAACTTGGCTCTGGCACTCAAAGGAAGCTGTGTCACGTCGACACCATCTAAAATGACTTGTCCTTCTGTGGCATTGGTTAAACCACAAACCATGTAGAAAGAAGTTGTTTTTCCTGCACCATTGGGACCTAAAAGACCTACAATCTCTTTACTCTTTACTGTTAAAGAGATGTCATGCACGATTTTTGTTTTTTTAATGGTTTTGGCAAGGTTTATGGCTTCAAGTGTATGCATTAGTTTACTATCCTATAAATTCTAGCGTCACCGCTTACTTCTATGTCTATTGTGACAACATTATAACCTACACCTTCTAAAAAAGCTTTAAGTGTGTCAGACCCCCACTCTATGAGATGCCAACCCTCTTTTTCAAACTCTTCAAAAAGCCCCATCTGCATGAACTCTTCATGTTCTAAACGATACAAATCATAATGATATAGATTTTCACCACTTTCACTCTTGTAACACTGCTGTAAAGAGAAAGTAGGAGAGGTCACTTGGCCTTCTATACCTTTTGCTTTGGCAATAACTTGTGTGAGTGTTGTTTTACCTGCTGCAAGGTCTCCTCGGAGAAATACAATACTATTTGCAGCTAAGGTTTTTTGTAGATATTCTACTACGGTAGCTAATTCTGATAATGAAGCTCTAATTTCTTTCATAAGGTACCTTACGCTAACTTTTGACTGACATTAACCATAAAAGTTAAGTGTTCAGATGCTTTAGCAGAATCCAAGTGTGCTTCAATACTTTTAATGGCTTTTGATACTTCATTGTACGTACCATTGGCAACCAAAGCAAAGGCAGCGTTAAGTACAACAATATCTCTTTTGGCACCTTTTTCTTTGCCTGAAAAAATGTTTTTAGTAATGGCTGCATTAAAGACAGCATCCCCACCTTGTATGGCTTCTTTAGGTGCTAAAGTAAAGCCATAAACTTCAGGATCTATCACCCCTTCTGTGACTTTGCCATTTTCTACAAAAGCAAAAGCACTTTTTCCTGCAAGGCCTATCTCGTCCATGCCATCATACGAAGAGACTACATACGCTCTTTTTGCACCCAGTTCGACCAAAGCATCCGCCATGCGACGCACAAAAGAAGGATCAAAAACACCTAAAAGATACTTTTGCGTACTTGCAGGGTTGGTTAGTGGTCCTAAAATGTTAAAAATCGTACGGTGCTCTATGGATTTACGTATAGGCATGATGTGTTTCATCGCAGGGTGATGGTCAGTAGCAGGGAAAAAACAAAATCCTGTCTCTTCAAGCATTTTTATTTTGTTTTCTGCGCTAAGGTCTAGGTTAATGCCTAGTGCTTCAAGCACATCTGTTGAACCAGAGTTTGAAGTGATGCTTCTGTTTCCATGTTTAGCCACAACACAGCCCATAGAGGCCAAAAGAAGAGAAACCGTGGTTGAGATGTTAAACGAGCCAGATTTATCTCCACCTGTACCGACAATGTCAATTGCTTTGTCACGTAAGTCAGCAGAGAGATTAAGTTTTATGGAGTGCTCACGCATCACAGAAGCAGCGGCTGCAATATCTTCAGCGCTTTCACCTTTTTCATAGAGGTCTATGAGAAACTGACGGGCAACTTCTCTTGGCATTTCATTGTTAAAGAGTTTTTCGAATTGTTGTTTTATGTTCATATTTCATTCTCCACTGTAGCGTGGGTATTCCTACCCACGACTTTAAATAATACTGCACAGCAATAATCATCTGGTGCGCAATTGCGCACCCTACAATTCTTTAACGTATTCTTCTTTTTTGGACTTAGGAATGGTTTTGGTTGTAGGGATTTGTAAGACTTCATAATGTTTTGCACCTTTAAGGTACTCAATCGTGATTTTATCACCTATTTTGACATCTTTAGATGCTTTGGCTTTCAGGTCATTAATCAATACAACACCAGACTTTAACATATCTGTAGCAATGGTTCTACGTTTTACTACATTCACGGCACTTAGCCATTTATCTACTCTCATGATATTCCTTTAGTTGGTGTTGTAGGGATACAACACCCTACAAAATATTAATGTAAATCTGCGTTTAATACAACTTCTCTTGTACTTCTTCTTACCACATATTTACCTGTAGTTGAATCTTGTCTAAAGTGAAGTCCATTCATTCCTTGGAATTCATCTGCTCTAAATAGTGACTTATACTCAATATCTGAACCAGGATTTGCTTCCATAATTTTTGCCAATTCATCAGCGTCTACTTCTACCTTAGTCCCAGCAAAAATAGCGATACCACCATCGATAATACAAGCATCTCCAAGAGGAATACCACAAGTCGAGTTTGCACCAAGTAGTGTGTTCTCACCAATACTAATAGGGTTACCATCTGTTCCAGACAATACTCCTAAGATACTCGCGCCTCCACCAACATCTGAACCTGCGCCAACAATAGCCGAAGAAGAGATACGCCCCTCAACCATGACAGGACCAAGTGTTCCCGCATTAAAGTTGATGTATGAAGCACCTGGCATCACTGTAGTTCCAGCTGCAAGTTGTGCACCCATTCTTACTTTAGACGCTTCAAGGATTCTTGTGTTGTCTGCAGGGATGATGTGTTGTAAGAATCTTGGGAATTTATCGACAGCATCTACTGCTGGGTAAGTACCGTTTAATTTCATTTCAATTTCGTTGTCTCTTAAGTAGTCAAGTTCAAAAGGTGTATTGCCAACCCATGCCACATTAGACAAGATACCAAATGCACCGTTAAGATTTACAGTTCTAAGTGCTGCTTTGCTTTGAGAAAGTGCGTAAAGTTTTAAATACACGGCTTCAACTGACTGCGCATTGGCATCTTCAAACAAAAATACAATTCTAAAATTCTTGCCAATGTCTTTCATTTCTGAAAGTACTTTTATTACTTGTACATTTTTGTGCGCTTCACCTGTTGCTTCTGCAAGGTAAGGGTCAAATGCTGCCATAGCGTTTTCTACAAAAGTGTCGTTAATAGTAGTTACAAATTCAGAACCTGAAAAGTCTACATTACATTTTGCTTCTTGTAAGGCTTTAACAAAAACTGCTGCTGAACCGAAGTTTTCATTCCAGTTAATGAGTCCGAAATTTGCTTGGAGGATTTTCTCTGCATTTTTTTGACCACGGTCTACTCTTGCAATACCAAATGCTATAGGCTCTTTGTACCCTGCTTGTGAAGTAACTTCTGTTACCAATGCTTTAAATGCTTCTGTTGATTGTACGGTTTCAATTGCCATAGTTAAATGCTCCTGTAAATAATTAAGCAATTATACTTTCTTAAATTTAACATTCCTCATCATCTCAAACCAATCACGTGAAAAGCCTCTTTTGATAAAAGCTTCTTTGTGTGGTATTTCACAGCCAGAGCAGTCTTGATGTATGGCATTTTCACTCACAAACTCTCTGCCCTCTTTGGCCTCTATACGACAAATACTGTAGAGTGTTTTATCTTCTTTTTTCTCTAAACCTTCATCATCAAAGTGAAAATAAGGACAAGCACACATATAACAGTTTAAGTCTTTCATTTCATGACATTTTTTGTTTGTGGCATATAAGTGACAAAAGTCTACTTCTTTTTCCACCATATTTTCAAATCTAAAATATCTAAGTACCTCTTCATCACTTAACGCTTCTAGCCTTTTCATAATGTTTTGATGTTTCTTGCCATGTGATTCAAACCACTCAATATATGTCATTTTTGCCTCAGTGTTAAAGTAAGGCTGAGTATAACATAAAGGGGGACATCTAAAGTATTTTGCAGTACAATGCGCGCATGAAAAAATATTTACGTGGTCACAATAAACTTTACTTTTCACTCGCTGTCATTGCAATGTACTCTACTTTGCACAAATTGACACGACTTGACAGCAGTTTTCAGTACCATAAACTTGCCTTTTCACTTCTCCCACTAAAAACAGCTCCTCCTACTATCTAACTGTAGGTCGCTTTGCCGACCATTCACATACCTAACCTTTTAACAGAACAAAAAAATATGGTCGATATATGCCCAAAGGAAATACCTTTAGCTGCGACCCTACAAATTACATTTATAGTCATATAAAACAAGAAAACTGTCGGGGGTAAACACTCCGACCTACGGACAAGGAAGACACCATGACACAAACATCAATGAGCCTATTCACGATTACACTACTTTTAAATACAACATCATTTGCAGACACAACACTAGAAGACATTCAAATTGTCTCTAGCAATAAAACCCTACAATCCATCAAAGAGACTACAGCCAATATCAGTGTTATTACCGCTGAAGAGATTGAAGAGAAAGGCTACCAGACAGTGGCTCAAGCCATTGCTACACAAGCAGGTATTCAAGTTGCTACTTCAGGTGGTCTAGGACAACCAACTTCATTTTTTCTAAGAGGGTTTGACTCAGGTTCGGTGCTGGTTTTACTAGATGGCATGCGTTTAAATGACCCAAGTACAACTAATGGTACTGCACTTCTTGACACGCTTACCACCCACAACATTGCACAAATAGAAATCCTCAAAGGGGGTGCAAGTTCTATTTGGGGTTCTAATGCCTCAGCAGGAGTGATTAACATCATTACCAAAGAAGCTAAAGAGGGTGTACACGGTTCATTGGGACTCGCTTATGGTTCTTACAATACCCGAAGTACTGATGCGGACATCTCTTACAAAGATGAGAAGTTCAGCGCACAACTTTTGGGTTCTTATATAAAGACGGATGGCTTTTCTGCTTTAGCCCCAAGATCTGCTGAAGCAGATGGCTATGAAAATAAAAATGCCAATCTAAAAGTGGGTTACGCTTTTAATGAAAACAACAAAGTAAAACTCTCTTACAATACATACAAAACGAAAACTGACTATGATGACAACTTCTCTTTTGCACAGGCGGAAGATGATTTTTCCCATGCCACGGCAGATCAGTCAAACATTGCTTTAGATTATGACTTTTCACAGGCAAACTACAGCGCACTTTTTCATGCTAGTAAAGGTGAGTATGAAAGAGAATACTTTACCACTGGATTCTTTGGTGATGGTGTGAATGTTTACAATGCAACACTCAAAGAGTACGCACTCATTAACAAATATGACTACTCTGTGGGAAAAGTGGTTTTAGGTCTTGAGTATAAAGATATTGATGGCTTTAACCAGTTTAATCATTATGCGGCAAGCAAAGCAGCCTATACCAATAAAGCCATTTATTTAGCCAACATTTATACGCTCTCAGAAAACACACTTTTAGAGACAAATCTACGTTATGATAACTATGATGAATTTGAAAATAAAACCACTTACAAAGTAGGTATTAAACATGCTCATGACTTCTTAAAAGGTTTCGAGACTTCTGCAAACTACTACACATCTTATGATGCACCAAGTGCTTACCAACTTGCCAATACCGTTTTTGGTACTTTTTTAACACCAAGCTACACAAGAGGTTTTGACATTAGTGCAGGATACAAAAACTACTTCACCCTTACTTACTTCAATAACCAAGTAGAAGACTTTGTGGACTATGACAATGTTAATTATGGCTATTACAATGTTGATGGTGAGTCTAAATTTTCTGGTCTAGAAATATCTAGTATCTATGCCTTACTCTCTAACCTTATCTTCTCTGCAAACTACACACACCTTATTGATTTTGAGAAAGAAGATGGTTCTGACCTTCCAAGACGTGCCAAAGACACAGTCAATGCATCTTTGAGTTATTACACAGAGAATGACATACACTTTGGTGTGACTGCACAATACATTGGTGACCGACTAGACACAGATGGTGGATACCCTATAGCTTCAGATGTACCCACAGGAAACTACACGGTATGGAACTTGAATTTTGGCGCTAAAATTGCTCAAGACCTTGACCTTATCATCAATGCAAGAAATATTTTTGACAAAGAGTATCAGTCTGTTTATGCGTATGCTACAGAAGGTGCTTCACTTTATGCCACAGTGAAATACTCTTTTTAAGTTATAATACATCATGTTAATATTACTCCCAGACTGGTTTATACGATACAAGTTTTTCAATTCTCTATTTCTTGGATTGTCTGTGGGAGCCATTTTTACACTCTATGCACCTTTAGAACCCTCTGTCTACTCTTTAGGAGGCGTATTGCTTGCCACCGCTATGCTCATTGTGGCACGTTTTTACCACTATATACTCAATGCTAATTGGTTTTTTAAAATCTCTTTGCTTGTAGAAGTGGTTTTACTCTTGGCCATGCTCTACTTTATGTTGACCTCCTACAGTTACCAAACGGCCCTTATACTCTATATAGGCTATCAGGTGACCTTTGTCTTCGGATCTTACCTTGTGAGGGTTGAAACCCTTTTACTGCAAACTGATACCCTACTTACCAAAGTCGATACAGCCAAACAATTGGGTTATCTTTTTGGTATGGGTTTTTCTTATCTGTTCTATAAAGTGCTGGCAGAGTATGGAATAACAGAGGCTCAAGAGCAAGTATATATGTTACATTTTGTCTTGATATCACTTGAAGTGTTAGTGATTATTTTGATAGTAAAAAGTTTTAAAAAATCTTCTTAAGGCTTAGTGTATCTCAATGATTGCATAGTCATTGTCTCTTGCATTTTCACCAAAATATGTGGCATCCCCTTCTACGTAAACTTTCATACCTACTTTAGCCCACTTAAACATCTCTTGGGCAAAACCATTCGTCATACGTATACAGCCATGTGAAGCTGCTCTTTTGGGTACATGTCCCAAGTGCATCGCAATACCGGTATTGGTCAATCTCAACATATAAGGCATTTTAGCCCCACCATTGGGTCTAGGCCACATGTTTGAGGTATGATAACGCTTTTTTTGGAGAACACTAAATTCACCTTCAGGTGTTTCACGACCAGGTACTCCCGAAGAGATACGTCCTTCAAAAAGTACATACCCATCTTGCATCGCATAAGCTCTTTGTTGGGAAAGATCTACCATGATATAAGGTTTTTCTGCCCAAGAACAAGAGAAGAGCATAAGCCCTATAAACACACTTCTCCATACGTTTAACATTTTCTTTTCTGTCGTTTAATCATCGCAGCTAAGAACATATAGAGTAATATGATATTAAAAATAAAGATTAGAAGTAAAGAACCTTCATCTTCATGTTGTCGAAATTGGAAACCTGTGAGAGTATAAATACTTTGGAATATCAGTAAAAAAAGTACTACTTTTGCTGTATCTTCTGCAAAAAACTTTTTTAAGACATGGTGTATATGACAAGAGTCTGCTGAGAACATAGAGCGTCCATTGAGTTTTCGTCTACTCATCACCACCACCGTATCTAAGATGGGAATGGCTGCAATAAAGAGTATACTGACTGTGGGAAGATAAGCCAAAGATTTAATGGCAAGCAAAGAGATAACAAAACCTAAAGTCAAAGAGCCACTGTCTCCCATAAAGATGGAAGCAGGATGCCAGTTAAACACGAGAAAAGCTAACAGTGTTGCGATAAAGGTTGAAGAGAGCGCCACCATCATAAGGTCATCATGCATCACTCCCACTACAAGAAAAGCAGAGAAAATAATAATACTCATACCCGCAGCTAAACCATCCAAGCCATCAATGAGATTTAAAGCATTGGTAAAGCCCACCACAGCAAAAATGGTAAAAGGCAGAGCAAACCACCCTAAAGAGAGTTCAAATCCGAAAAAAGTACCTAAATCACGAATCACGATATTGTCAAAATACAATAAGGTCGTGGCAAATATAATAACAAAAAACTTCATATTGGGTGAAGCATCACGGTGGTCATCTAAGGTACCAATAATAAAAATCATTAAAATAGCAAGAAAGGTCAAAAAATTTGTCTCTAAAAGTTCCAAATAGAAAAAAGGAAAAATGATAACCACTGAAAGAAAAAAGCCTATGCCAGCCCCTCTTGCAATATCTTTTTTATGTGTACTACGTTCATTGGGGCTGTCTATTAATCCTAAAGATACAGCATTGTTACGTATCATGAAAATTAATCCCAAAGAAAGTATAAAAATGAGCCCACAAGCTAAAAGAAATGTCATCATTAGTCTGTCAAGTACTTGAGTGTTACAAAAGGCGCAGCAATTTTTGTAATGGTTTCAAATGGTGCAGTAAAGTTGTCAGAAGATACCCTAAACTCTTTCCATGAATTTGGTTTAACATAAACAATATCGTTAGGTCTTAACATCAAAGAGGCATAATTCATAGTCTCAAAGTGTGTCAAGTCAACTGTACGCATCTGCATCCCTTTTGTTGGAGAGTTTGATAAAATCACAATCTCATTTCTCACTGCTGCATCTGTTAAGTCACCTGCTGTGGCTAAAGCTTCAAAAAGTGTCATTTTTTCTTTATCTATGGCTACCACACCTGGTTTTTTCACTTCACCTAAAACAAAAAGGCGTTTGTTCATCACTTCAAGATACACTGACGGGGTATTGAGGTATTTTTTATACCTCGAAGTAATACGGTCTGCTGCTTGTGTTTGAGTCAAACCAGCTACTTTTACTTTACCAATGAGTGGCAGAGAGACTTGACCTGCTGTATCTACCAATATACCATTTTGATTCATTGCTTGTCCCAATTCATTTTGTGAAGATTGGTCTGAACCTTGAGAAGGGTCTTTATAGAGAGAAATAGCCAATCTATCTTGTACTAAGATACGATATTCTATACTTCTATCTGTCATGTATACCGGCTTATTCACTGTATTTTGTGATTGTAAAAGTGCATAATCTGATGTACCGGTACAACCTGCAATAAGTAAAGTTACGGCTGTTGCCACTATCATTTTGATTTGTTTCATTTCTCTTCCTCTTTCTTCTAATGTCATTTTCTCAGCTTTATAAAAGCCTATTGTTTTGAATGGTATTGGACTCAAAAATGTCCACATAGTCATTTGAAATCAAAACCTCCCCTAAGGTTTGCACTTGTTTTTTATGATGGGTATCTGAACCTAAAAAGTCAATCATGCCATGCTCAGATAAAAAACCGGCTTTTATCTTGGCATCTTTACCATAATGTCCAGCAAAAGAGTTAAGATTTACTTGAAAAAGTACACCAAGCTCTTTAAAACGCCTATACTCTTCTAGAGGGTTTTTCACATAACGGCAACGTTCAGGATGAGCCATCAGTGGAATATATCCAGCAGAAGTCATCGTGAAAATCATCTCTTCAAGTTGAAGAGGTTTGGCATAATATGATGTCTCAAACAAAAGGTATTTTCCCTCAATACAAAGCATATCACCTTGCGCTACAAGTTTTTCAAAACCATCATCCAAATAATACTCAGCAGCAGCTTCAATCTTAAGCGCTATGCCCTCAGATAAAGCCGCTTTACGTAAGTCATCTAAACCTGCCTTTATACGCTTTGGTGTATTTCGGTAAGCATCTGCCATAATATGTGGGGTAGTAATCACTTTTTCATACCCCAAAGCTTCTAAAGCTTTAAGCAGAGCTAAACTCTCTTCCATGCTTTTTGAGCCATCATCAATACCGGGAATCAGGTGAGAATGTAAATCTACCTTTAATTTTGGAATCTCTCTTTTGATTGTTTCTTTTTTCTTAAAAAAAGAGAACATTATTTGTCATCTTCATAATAACCATAGCCGTAGCCATAGCCATAACCATCTTTTCCCAGTGGTACAGCATTAAGTAACATACTTAATGAGCCAATCTCTTTAAAAGAAGAGAGCTCTTTTACTTTTCGTAAATACTCTTTTTTAGAATACTCAGCCCTTAAGACATAAATACTTGTATCACAAAAATGCATCAGTGTTCTTGCATCTGTCACAAGACCTACAGGTGGAGTATCCAAAATGATCACATCATAAATCTCTTTAAGTTCAAGCAGAATTTTTTCCATATAGGCACTCTGTATGAGTTCACTAGGGTTTGGAGGTACTGGTCCCGAAGTAATAATGTCTAAATGTTCATGTTCACTGTGTTGAATCACATCAGAGAGGGTTGAACGCCCAGATAAATAGGTACTCATACCTTTCACATTTGAGAGCTTAAACTTCTTATGTAAAGTGGGTTTTCTCATATCGAGGTTTAAGATAACAGTCTTGATACCTGCCATACTCATGATAGCCCCTAAGTTAATACAAATGGTGGTTTTACCTTCACCACCAACAGTTGACGTAACTGCAATGGTATGCACCTCTTTCTCTTCAGACATAAACTGTAAGTTGGTTCGTAAGTTCCTAAAGGCTTCAGCCACGGAGGACTTAGGTGAGTCAAATACTTTTATACTTTCTACATCCTTAACAATGAGTGGGATGGTTCCAAGTAAAGGTACATCAAGGATATCTCTAATATCTGATTCCCCTTTAATACGGTCATCTAAAAATGCCCGTAAAAATGCCAAAGCAATTCCTAAAATAAGACCTAAAATAATCCCTACTAAAACAATGAGTTTACGTTTAGGCTTAATAGAAAATACAGGGGTTAATGCTTCATCTATAATTCTATTTTTACTCACTGTCGATGCTTTTATAATGGCTGTTTCTGAACGTTTTTCCAAAAGATAAGAGTATATTTTTTCATTCACGGCAAACTTACGTTGTAATTGTCCAAACATTCGCTCATCTGCAGGCAGTGTATTAAGAAGTTTTTGTTGTTCTGCTAGTGATTGTTGCAGTAAAACTTTTCTTTCTTTCATAGATTGTTCCATGTTTTCTATGCTAGAGACAATCACTCTTTTAAGTTGTGTAATGGTTTTTCGTAACTTTACAACCTCTGGATACAACTCAGTATAATCTTCACGAAGTACTTGTTTTTTAATGATGGCTTTTTGAAGTTCTTTCACCATATCACCAAGACCTGAAGTAGATTTATCAAACCCAATAAGCGCTAAACTTTCTAAGTGTCTGTTTTTTTCAATCTTTTTTAGAAGTCCTGTTAAAAGCTCTTGCTGTATGCCAATTTCAGATAACTTTGCTTCTTGTTCACTCATTTTACGAATGATATTTTCCGCTTTGGCACTTAAATTAACGGTATTAGAACTTTTTTTAAACTCTTCAAGTTTAATAGCAGAACCTTTAAGGTTTTCTGTAATGCGTGTTAATTGTTTATCTACAAATGCCAGTTTACGTGTGGCCTCTTTTGTTTTTTTCTCAATACTTTGGGCAATGTATGATTTGGCCAAAGCATTGGCTGCTTCTTGTGCACGCAGAGCAACATTGTCTTCATAAGAAATTTGAAGAATGGTAGAATATTTAGATGTTTGACTCACCGAAACACCCTCTTGAATAAACAAACCAATCATTTTAGGGTCATAAATCACAAAACGGTATTGTTCGTCTGATGCTTCTTTTAGTCTAGATATGTTTAAATGAAAGTGTTCTCTGACTATTTCTTTATCATACTTTAACACTTCATCAAAAGACCAGGTCAAATGATTTTCATCTTCTGCATCTTCTACCACTAAACGATAAGTCTTTTTATCTACAGGATAAAAGTCAAAAGAGATATTGTATCCCTTGTTCATACCTACACGAAAAGGACTGCTCGTATAGAGTTCTATCTCTTTAAATCTTCTTGTCGTATAATATTTATGAGAAAAATCCACTTTTTTGGCGATACGTGTTGCCAAGTTTCTTGACTTTATAATTTCCATTTCAGTATCGGGATTCTGGGAACCAGGGTCTATTGCCATCGAAAGCATATCTTGGGAACCAAGACCACGTTGATTTAAGCCAACTTCCACGGTAGCAGTTGCTTTATAAACATTCACTTTAAAGTAAGCAAAATAACTGCTCAATACAGCAAAAACAATCAACACAAGAAAAATCATTTTCTTATACCGGTTCAGGGTACGAAACACCTCTTTAAGATCTATTTCATCTTCTTCTATCTCATTGTTGTTGTGCATTTCTTCCCTGTAAATATATTTAGTTCTCTAGTATAGCATCATTATACTAAAAGAATATTGCAGTGACATTGCAATTACTTAGATAATCGTCGCCTACTTTACTTGTGTTATAATCTTACAAATACATCTT
>CAUZVG010000013.1:0-20743 GCA_963583215.1 Campylobacterales bacterium
AGACTACCAGTCAGACTTGAAAATTTCTGATCCTATTTTAAAGCAGACAGCAGAGCAATACAGAAAAATACGTAACACTTTTAGGTTTTTACTTGCAAACGTAGATGACTTAGATGCCTATGTTGCTAACGATGCGTATGGGGAACTAGATAGATGGATTTTAAATAAATCTTCAGAAGTATTTACCTCTGTGAAAGCTAGCTTTGATGTCTATGACTTCTTAAGAGGTTTTGCCACATTAAACCACTTCATCACGAATGAGCTTTCAGGTATCTATATGGATATCACCAAAGACAGACTCTATTGTGAAGATAAAAATGATCCAGTCAGACGTGCCACTCAGTCAGCTATGGCACACATCTCTAAGGCAATGCTTGGAATTATTGCGCCAGTACTTACGTATACTGCAGATGAAATACTTGAATATGCTCCTGCACTCTTTAAAGATGGCATGGAAAATGTATTTGATCTTCTCTATGTTGAAGTTCCAAAAGTTGAAGCTTCATTTGATGATACCGTACTAATGGAAGCAAGAGTGAAGTTTTCAGAAGCAGTAGATAAGCTTAAAAAAGAGAAGCTTATGAAGTCTACACTTGAAGTAGAGATAGCAGGTGATACAAGTATATTTGCTATCAAGGATTCAAAAGATTTGGAAGATTGGTTTGTAGTTTCAGCTATGAAGTCAAGCTCGGAGAGTGAGCAAGTGGCTTCATTTGAGGTAGAAGAAAAAACGTTTACTGTACATAAAGCTACTGCTGCTAAATGTCCAAGATGTTGGAGATTTACTTCCACTTCAGAGGACTGTGCCTGTGTACGTTGTGCCAAGGTTGTTGCTTAATGTTTGACATGACTCAAGCTGTGGGGATGGAAGTGATAGTTGGTTCTATTGGTATTATCTTAGCGGTGGTGGGTCTTGGTTTGGCGCTTGTAGCGTATTATAAAAAGAAATTAGATATCAAATAAGGAAAAACGTTGATTACATTAAAAGAAGCATTAACAAAATCAAATGAAGAACTTGAAGTTCTCAGGGCAGACCTCGAAGTAAAAGCCAAAGCTTCTGATCTCAATGCCTATGTAGGGTTTGAGTCTTCAGGTGAGGGTGTTCCTATTTTGATTAAAGACAACATTCAAGTCAAAGATTGGCCAGTAACTGCTGGTTCTAAAATCCTTCAAGGGTACATTGCACCTTATGAAGCCACTGTGATTAAAAACTTGAAGTCAAAAGGTATGATGGCTTTTGGTCGTGCCAACATGGATGAATTTGCAATGGGATCAACCACTGAGAGTTCTTTTTATGGTCCGACTAAGAACCCACATGCACCTGACAGAGTACCAGGAGGATCTTCAGGAGGTTCTGCTGCTGCTGTTGCAGGTGGCATTGCCATTGCAGCATTGGGTTCTGACACGGGTGGATCCATCAGACAACCTGCTGCGTACTGTGGTTGTGTAGGGATGAAGCCAACCTATGGGCGTGTGAGTCGTTTTGGTTTGGGTGCGTATGCTTCAAGTCTTGACCAAATTGGACCTATCACGCAAAACGTTGAAGATGCTGCTATTTTGTATGATGCCATTAAAGGGCACGATGATAAAGACTCAACGTCTGCAGATTTTGAGATAGAAGACATTGCAAATAACCTTAACCCAGATGTTAAACTGACCATTGCAGTCATTGACTCGTATGTGGAAGCAGCAGATGATGACATTCAAAAAGCATTTGCAGAGACAGTGGCTAAACTTGAAGCAGCAGGACATACCATAGTAAAAAAAGAGCTTTCAAATACAAAGTATGACATTGCAACGTATTATGTTTTGGCTACTGCAGAAGCGGCAACCAACTTGGCACGTTATGATGGTGTACGTTATGGAACAAGAGCTGAGTCTAAAAATACTGAAGAGATGTTTTACAATTCACGAAGCGAAGGTTTTGGTGAAGAGGTAAAAAGACGTATTATGCTTGGTAACTTTGTACTTTCATCAGGGTATTATGATGCGTATTATGTGAAAGCACAAAAAGTAAGACACCTCATTCGTGATGAGTTTAATGCCATCTTTGAAGAGGCAGACCTTATACTTTCTCCAGTTGCACCAGCTGTTGCGCCTAAAATGCATGCAACAGAGTCTGCTTTGGAGATGTATAAGTCAGATATGTACACACTGGGTGTAAACCTAGCAGGACTTCCAGGTATCTCTGTACCTGTAGGCAAAAACGCTGAAGGCATGCCAGTTGGACTACAACTTATTGCCAAAGCATTTAACGAAAAAGTACTTTTTGATGGCGCTGCTAGCCTTGAAAAAGTTGTAAATTATAAGAAATAAACCCAAAGGACTAAAACATGAACATTAAAAAAAGAGCACTTACATTTGAAGATGTACTACTTGTACCACAACATTCAATTGTCCTTCCAAAAGAAGTAAACGTAACGACACAATTCTCTAAAAGAGTTTCATTAAATATTCCTATTGTCTCAGCGGCAATGGATACAGTAACTGAATTTAAAGCAGCCATTGCTATGGCTAGACTTGGTGGTATTGGTGTGATTCATAAAAATATGGATATTGCAACCCAAGCTTTTCAAGTGACTAAAGTAAAAAAATCTACTTCTGGCATCATTATTGACCCTATTTTTATTGGGCCTGATGCTTCAGTAGGTCAAGCAGATGAACTGATGGTTGAGTACCATATTTCTGGTGTACCTGTCGTAGATTCAGAGCACACTCTTATAGGTATTATCACCAACCGTGACATGCGTTTTATCTCAGATATGTCTCTAAAGGTTTCTGAAGTGATGACCGCTGCACCTCTTGTAACTGGCATAGAAGGAACAACCCTTGAAGATGCTGCCAAAGAGATGCAAAAACATAAGATTGAAAAACTTCCTATTGTGGATGATGAAGGGAAACTTAAAGGTCTTATTACCATTAAAGATATTGAGAAAAAAGAGAAACATCCTAATGCAAACAAAGATGAGCGTGGTCGTCTTAGAGTTGCAGCTGCCATTGGAGTAGGACAACTTGACCGTGCAAAAGCATTGGTTGAGGCTGGTGTAGATGTTATTGTACTTGACTCTGCACATGGACACTCTCAGGGTATTCTAGATACAGTTAAACTGATTAAGTCTGAGCTTGATGTTGATGTAGTCGCAGGTAATATTGCTACAGCTGAAGCTGCACAAGCGCTCATTGATGCGGGTGCGGATGGTGTAAAAGTAGGGATTGGACCAGGGTCTATCTGTACGACGCGTATTGTTGCAGGTGTAGGTGTACCCCAGATGTCTGCGATTGATGAAGTGGCACTTGTAGCAAACAAAGCAGGCGTTCCTGTTATCGCTGATGGCGGGATTAAGTACTCTGGTGATGTGGCTAAAGCTTTGGCAGTAGGTGGCTCTTGTGTGATGTTAGGTTCTGCACTTGCAGGTACCTACGAAGCACCAGGTGAAATGATACTTTTTAACGGTAGACAGTTTAAAGAGTACCGTGGAATGGGAAGTATTGGCGCTATGACTAAAGGAAGTACAGACCGTTATTTCCAAGAAGGAACTGCAGCAGACAAGCTGGTACCTGAAGGAATTGAAGGTCGTGTACCTTACAGAGGTAAAATAGCAGACGTAGTACACCAAATGATCGGTGGGCTTCGTTCATCTATGGGTTACTGTGGTTCTGAAAGCATTAAAGTATTTTGGGAAAAAGCAGAATTTGTTGAAATTACAGCAGCAGGCTTAAAAGAATCTCATGTGCATGATGTGACTATCACAAAAGAGTCTCCAAACTATCACGGATAAGCTATTGTAGGGTGGGTTTTAATCCACCCGTAGTTAATTCGCATAATCTCACACTTTGGCCAAAAGGCTACATCAAGTGACTAATCTTTCTTTCCTTTAATCTCCAAGACCTCTACACAAGTACCCACAAGATATACTTAGAAATGTAATTCAATAAGGGGAAATAATGCACGATCAAACAATCGCTATACATGCAGGATATGACAAAGATGTTATGGGGACTATGGCAGTACCTATTTACCAAACAACAGCGTATGAATTTAGAGATACAGAACACGCAGCAAATCTTTTTGCATTGAAAGAACTTGGGAACATTTATACACGTTTGATGAACCCCACTTCTGATGTCTTTGAAAAGCGTTTTGCCGCCCTTGAAGGTGGGGAAGCAGCGATTGCTACAGCTTCTGGTATGGCTTCAATTTTTTATGCCATTGCCAATGTGGCTGAAGTGGGAGACAACATCATTGTTGCTAAGCAAGTGTATGGTGGGACAACAACCTTAACGGGACATACCCTTAAACGTTTTGGTATTGAAACACGTTATTTTAATGTCAATAATCCTTCAGAAATTGAAGCACTTGTGGATGAGAAGACCAAAATCATACTTTTTGAAAGTATCACAAATCCAAGTATTGATGTGGCAGACTTTGATGCCATTGTTGAGATTGCTAAAAAACACAATATTATGACCTGCGTGGACAATACAGTTGGCACGCCAATTTTATGTAAAGCTTTTGAGTACGGGGTAGACATTGTCGTACACTCTACCAGTAAATACACCACAGGGCAGGGGCTTGCTTTGGGTGGTATATTGATAGAGCGTAAGGGTCTTGTAGAAATGATAAAAGGCAATGCACGCTACAGTCACTTTAATGAGCCAGACGAATCGTACCATGGACTAGTGTATTCGGACTTACCTTTGCCACCCTTTACCCTGAGAGTAAGACTGTCACTCATGCGTGACTTGGGTGCAACACCAGCACCTTTTAACTCATGGTTACACATTCAAGGGCTTGAGACTTTGTCACTGCGTATGAAACAACACTCCTCCTCGGCACTTATTATCGCCCAATACCTTGAAGCACATCCTAAAGTAAATAAAGTAAATTACCCAGGATTAAAATCTGATGCGGGATATGACTTAGGGCAAAAGTATTTTAAAGGTGGACATTCTGGTTTACTCTCTTTTGAAGTAGCAGACAAAGAGACAGCGCAGAAGATAGCGGATAGCACTGAAATTTTTGCAGTGGTGGTGAACATTGGAGACTCTAAGTCTATCATCACGCATCCTGCGAGTACCACACACCAACAGCTCTCAGAACAAGAGTTAGAAGAAGCAGGTGTACCTGCAGCTTTGGTTAGACTCTCTGTAGGATTGGAAGATACACAAGATTTGATTGATGATTTAGCCAAAGCACTTGGGTAATTTTATATTTTAAAGATTTGGTGTTGTGATGGCACAACACCCTACAAGACCAAAAATCATCTACAAAGCAAAGCACAAATACGATAAAATATTACAATTAAATTTAAGTGTAAAAGAACCCAATGAAAATCGAAACCAAAACAGCACAGTTTAGTGCAGCTCTTTACTTAGAATCTGGGCGTATCTTAGAACCGTATGAGATTACTTATGAAACGTATGGTGAACTCAATGTTGACAAGTCTAATGTTGTTTTGGTTTGTCATGCACTCTCTGGTTCACACCACGCTGCAGGAACGTACGAGGGTGAGCAAAAAGCTGGTTGGTGGGATGGACTCATTGGAGATGGCAAAGCCATAGACACGAAAAAGTACTTTGTCATTTGTACCAATGTTATTGGTTCATGTTTTGGGACTTCTGGTCCAATGTCAAACAACTACTCCACTCAAGCACCTTATAGACTTAAATTTCCCGTGGTGACTATTAAAGATATAACAAGAGCACAGATGCACCTGCTCTCAAGCCTTGGTATTCACCATGTCAAAGCCGTTGTGGGAGGCTCTATGGGTGGTATGCAAGCCTTACAGTTTGCAGTAGATTATCCAAACTTTGCAGATGAGATTATCTCTTTGGCAGCCACCTATGCCACACGCCCTTGGACCATAGGTTTTAACAAGGTAGCCGTAGAAGCCATACGTAGAGACCCACGTTTTAAACATGGAAACTATGAAATAGATGCTTTTAAAGAAGAAGGCTTAGATGGTTTGGCTATAGGGCGTATTGCGGGGCATATTTCTTATCTTTCTCCAGATTCAATGGATGATAAATTTGGACGTAACTATGTCAATAATGATGGTCTCTTTGAACTTTTTGGACGTTATGAAGTTGAGCGTTACATGGAGTACAATACGAACAATTTTTCACGTATTTTTGACCCACTCTCTTACCTATATATAGTCAAAGCAATTAATACTTTTAATTTAAGCCGTGGATATGACTCTTTAGAAGAGGCCATTTTACGCATTAAAGCTTCCGTGCATTTGATCTCTTTTTCTTCTGATTATCTCTTTTTTCCTTCTGAGATGGAACACATTGCTAAGATGATGGAAAAAAATGGACAAAAACATACTTATTTGGAAGTAGAGAGTAACTATGGTCATGATGCCTTTTTGGTAGAGTTGGAAAAATTTGAAGATCATATAAGAAAGGTATTAATATGAAAACACAAAGTTTTGAAGAAAAGTTAGAACACTCAAAAGCATTGTTAGAAAAGCTTATGAATCCAGAAATTACTTTAGAAGAGTCGGTAAAACTCTATGAAGAGGGTTTAAAAAACATTAAAGAGGCACAAACACTCATTGAAGAGGCCAAAACAAAAATAACCGTCATCGAACAAGCCAATCAAAATGTGGAGATATCTTAGATGGCACAACTTGTTGTAGCAGCACTACAATTGCCCACATTGGGTATGAATGCTACACGTTTAGAGTTTTACCTTAAGCAAGCCAAACAAAGAGATGCAGACCTTATTCTTCTTGGCGAGTATGTACTTAACCACTTTTTCAAAGAGTTTGCTACGATGTCTGTAACAATGGTCAAAGCGCAAACAAAAAAACATTTGGAACTTTTAAAAACATTGGCTATAAAATATGACATTGTTTTTGTGGCACCTATTATCATCTCTAAAAAAGATGGTTATTATAAAACTATTGTCAAAATAAGTGCCAAAAATACACGTTATTATGAACAGCAAATTCTTTTACCCTATGAGCATTGGAATGAAAAGAAGTTTTTTTCCAACAAAGTAGAAAGTATTAAAGATGCCATGACCTTTAATTTAAAAGGTTTTAAAGTGATGGTCATGGCTGGTTTTGAGTTGCACTTTGATCCATTTTGGGAACAAGTGACACGTAAAAAAGTCGACTTACTTCTTTTACCAACAGCTTCCACCTTTGGTTCACACAACAGATGGCGAGAGATCATTAAAACCAAAGCTTTTTTACATGGGTGTTACATCTTACGTGCAAACCGTTTGGGAGAGTACTCTGACGCTGAAGTAAAATGGAAATTTTATGGGGACACGATGTTGGTTTCTCCTGAGGGGGAAGTAGAAATGATGTTAGAAGACAAAGAGTCAATGCTCATTGAAGTCATTGACAAAACAGAAGTCCTAGAGCATCGTAAAGCATGGGGATTTGAGAAAGAATTAAAAGTAAGAGAAGGTTTGGTATGACACAAGAAGAATATTTTAACAGACAGATACAACTTTGGGGTTCAAACGTACAGCAGAGTTTAGAGAAGAAAAAGATTGCTGTTATTGGTTCTGGTGGTTTGGGTTGTACACTTGCAATGGCTTTGGGTACTTCAGGCATTGGTGAAATTCATATGGTGGACTTTGACAGCGTCTCTTCACACAATATCCATAGACAAATAGCTTTTACCCTTGATGATGAAGGGAAAAGTAAATCTAAAGCAGTCTGTCAAGTCATTGAGTCTAAAAATCCTTTTGTCAAAGCTGTGGCATTTGATATGACTTTTGATGAGTTTAAAGAGATGGGTAACACCTATGATTTGATTTTAGATGCCACAGATAACTTGCCTGTACGTTCTGCCATAGATGCACACGCTAAAGCCACAAAGACCCCATGGATTTATGCTTCTGTAGAAGAGTTTAACGGACAAGTCTGCTTTTTTGAGGAAGCAAACTTCCAAGTTTTTAACATTTCTGACCATAAACCAGGTGGCATTGCTGCACCTATTGTGATGCATATTGGGTCTTTACAGGCTAACCTTGCTTTACGTTATTTGGCAGGGCTTCCTGTGGTAAAAGACAAATTGTATTATCTGTATTTTTCTGATGAGGGTGAACTCATTACCCAAAAGTTTGGCATGCCTAAAGTGGGCCTATAATTAGAGGTCCCCTGAAGCTTAAAGTATTCTTAGATTATTCAGAGGGTTTTTAAATAATAGTGCTAAAATAAGTAAAAGGGATACTATGAAATTGAAATTATTATCTGTATCTGTACTCTTATTATTTGCAGGGTGTACACAAGAGACACAAAACTCTTTGAGCCGTTCTTTACAGAATTGGACAGGAACCAATGGTGTCTTAGATGTTTATGCAGGTGACAAACTCGTACACCGTTTTCTTAAAATTGATAAACTCTCCACTGCACACGGAAGTAATGATGGGGCGATGAGACCTTACCGTTATGGTTATGGTTATGATGATGTCAATTTTAATTTCACAAGAGATAAAGATGAAAAGAAAGTTTATTTTGAATTTTCTGATTACTCTACCTCATATATATTTTATGAAAGAAATACCAATTAAAAAGGATTGAAGATGAAGTTTATATCAACCAAAGAAGCACCACAGGCTATAGGACCTTACTCACAAGCAATAGAAGCCAATGGGCTTATTTATACTTCAGGTCAAATTGCTTTAAAGCCAGATGGCAGTATGGAGATAAGAGGTGTAGAAGAGCAAACACATCAAGTGATGAAAAATCTTTTTTATGTACTTGAAGCAGCTGGGGCTCATTTTAATGATGTGATTAAGACAACCATTTATTTAGCAGACATGAATGACTTCGATATGGTAAACAAAGTCTATGCGCATTATTTTGGTACACATAAACCAGCAAGATCCACTATAGCCGTGAGAACTTTGCCTAAAAATGCACTGGTAGAAGTGGAATGTATTGCCATTGCAGGTGCAGATTATAACTATTAAAGAGAAATTATGGAACAAGTGTTTTTACTTTCAAATTAATTTAAATGTATTTTGGGTATAATCTCAAACTTATTAAAAAACATAGAATAACAAAGGGTTTGCAATGTACGCAATCATTAAAGCAAGTGGTCAACAATTCAAAGTTCAAGAGGGTGATATCATCTGTTTTGACAACATGGGTCTTGAGCCAAAAGCAGCAGTAGAATTTAAAGAAGTTCTAGCATTAGACAACGGTGACTTAACAGTTGGTACTCCATTCGTAGAGGGTGCAGTAGTTAAAGGTGAAGTGATCAATGAAGGTAGAGATAAAAAAGTTATCATTTTCAAGAAAAGAAGAAGAAAAGATTCAAAACTCAAACGTGGTTTCAGAAGAAGCTTTACAAGAGTAAGAATTACTAAAATAGCGTAAGCTAGGTTATTGAAAGATTGTTTTCAACAATTTTCAAGAAGAAAAATTAAAATATAGAAGGAGCACACTATGGCACATAAGAAAGGTCAAGGATCTACTCAGAATAACCGTGATTCAGCTGGGCGTCGTTTAGGCGTTAAGAAATTTGGTGGTGAAGCAGTTATCCCAGGTAACATTATCATCAGACAAAGAGGAACTAAAGTTCACCCAGGAAATGGTGTTGGTATGGGTAAAGACCACACAATTTTTGCACTTATTGAAGGCGTTGTAAAGTTTGATAACAGAACAGCTACTCAAAAGAAAGTTTCAGTAGTACCTGCTTAATAAGCAACATCTATAGAACTACCTTTCAAAGGTAGTTCTATTTCTCCCTCATTTTACACACTTAACCCCCTCCTAACCAATTTTTAGATATAATCGCGAATACATAACTGTAGGCATAAATAATTATTGCTACAGCTGAATAATATATAAAGGCTTTCTGTGATTAAACGTGTTTTAGTAAAATTTTCTGGTGAAGCTTTGGCAGGTGAAGCAGGTTACGGTATTGATACAAAAATCCTTAATTATATTGCATCTGAAATAAAAGAATTGGTAAATGCAGGCATTGAAGTCGCCATTGTTGTAGGTGGGGGAAACATCATTCGTGGTGTATCTGCTGCGGCAGATGGTATTATCACACGTACTTCTGGTGACTACATGGGTATGTTGGCAACTGTCATCAACGGTGTGGCTATTCAAGAAGCTTTGGAGTATTGTGGGCTTGAAGCAAGACTTCAATCTGCTATTGACATGCAAGAGATAGGTGAAGCTTTTATTGTACGTCGTGCCAGAAGACACCTTGAAAAAGGAAGAGTAGTTGTTTTTGCAGGGGGGACAGGTAACCCTTTCTTCACTACAGACACAGCTGCAACATTAAGAGCGTCAGAAATTGGTGCGGAGTTACTTATTAAAGCCACAAAAGTGGATGGTGTGTATGACAAAGACCCCAATAAATTTGACGACGCTGTCAAACTTGACTCTTTGACTTATGACCAAGCTTTAACAGACGATATTAAAGTAATGGACGATACAGCCATTGCTCAAGCCAAAGAGAATAAGTTACCTATTGCAGTATGTAACATGTTTGAAAAAGGCAATTTGTTGGCTATCGTTCAAGGCGATATGAGCTTATGCTCAATTGTAAAATAAACCGACTAAACACATTTTAAAGGAAACAGTATGAGAACAGAACAATTAACAGCATTAGCATTAGAAAAAGTAGATTTTGACAAGTACCTTCTTGCAAACGCCGTAGGCAAAAGAGCAGAAGCTATTGCCAATGGTGCACCATCAGTCTTAGATATGGATACCAGTGAAATGAAATTTGCAGACATTGCATTGCAAGAAATTGCAGAAGGTAAAATCATAGTAAGTTTAGAAGGTTAAATCCTTTGGAAGCTTTTCTCAATAAAGCGAAAGACATACACACGATAGAAGAGGCAAAAGCCCTTCTCTGGGAACTCGTTCCCTCTCCTCAGCCTGAAACACTCAAGGCACTGGAACTCTCTCTTACAGCCCATAATGGACAAACACGTAAAAGTGGTGAACCCTATATTGTACACCCCATACTCGTGGCTGCGATTACCGCTAAAATTTCTAACGATGAAATGATGGTGCAGGCCGCACTTCTACATGATGTGGTTGAAGACACCACTTTTACCATAGAAGAGTTAGTAGAAATTTTTGGAGATGATGTGGCCCATATGGTTGAGGGTTTAACCAAAATCGTTGAGATTCGTGATGAAGAGCTTGTCCCTTCTGGCTCAGATGAAAGGCTTATACACTCTGCACTCAGTTTTAGGAAAATGCTTGTAGCATCCATTAAAGATGTGCGTGTGTTGGTCATCAAACTTTGTGACAGACTACACAATATGTTGACCTTAGAAGCCCTTTCAAAAGAGAAGCAAAAACGTATCTCAGAAGAGACGCTCGTTGTGTATGCACCTATTGCCCACAGACTAGGAATTTCAACACTTAAAAACCATTTGGAAGATTTGAGTTTTCGTTATATTTATCCTGATGATTATGAAAAGATAGATAAATACATACAATCTAACTCCCAAAACCTACAATTTAAACTCAATGCCTTTATTCAAAAGGTGACAGATGCCATGGAAAAAGATGGTTTCCAAAAAGATGAATTTGAAATTTTAGGAAGGGTAAAACACTATTATTCGATTTATATGAAGATGCACCGTAAAGGTGTGAGTATTGAAGAAGTGTTAGATTTACTTGCTATCCGTATTATTGTCAAAGACCCCATTGAATGTTATAGGGTTTTAGGTTTGATGCACTTAGGTTTTACACCGCTTATTTCACGCTTTAAAGATTATATAGCTGTACCTAAAGAAAATGGTTATAAAACCATTCACACCACACTTTTTAATGAAGAAGGCATTGTTGAAGCCCAAATTCGTACAGAAGAGATGCACCAACTTGCTGAGTATGGGGTTGCTGCACACTGGAAGTACAAAGGTGGAGACAATGCAGTAAACTTAACTTGGTTAGAGAGTCTGCATTATCAAAATGAATCTATTGAAGAGTTTTATGAATTGGCTAAATCTGATTTATTTTCTGAAGACATTACTATCTTCTCTCCTAAAGGGGATTTTTATACTTTGCCAAAAGACTCTGTGGCACTTGACTTTGCCTATGCTATTCACTCTGAAGTGGGAGCGAATGCCTTAGAAGCACTGGTCAATAAACAAAAAACTTCTCTTTTGTCTGTCTTGAAAAATGGTGACATTGTAAACATTATAAAAGATGATGTAGCACATTTGTATTGTTCTTGGTTAGATACTGTAAAAACATCTAAAGCCCAAGACGGCATACGTTCTGCTTGTAGAGCGCGCATAAAAGAGTCAGATACACTTTCTGCCTATATCATTATTGCAACACTTTTTGTACAAAAAAATGACGATGTGAAAAAGCTCATGCATAAGTTGGGTTTAGAAGACAGTTTGTTCAAATTACCGATACAGTTAGATTATTATAAAGAAGTGATTCATCAAGTGGCAGAATATTTGGGAACCAAAGAGGTACGTTTTTGGGAAGTACTGAAAAAAGGCTACAAACTACCTAAAGTTAAAGCATTGGAACACTTTCAATTTTTCACCAATAAACCTTTAGATGGTGTAGAATTTGACTACTGTTGCCATCCTAAAGTTGGGGACCAAATTGTTGCGTTTTATAAAGGTACAAAGGCTATTATACACCATAAATTGTGCAAGAAAGCCTATGTGAAAATTTTGGAACAAGAGCCTATGATATTTGTCGCATGGTCAGGTTCAAAACATTCACGGTATAGACTGATTATTAGTCTACAAAACCAAAAAGGTATGTTGGCTGACTTACTGGCTAAACTCTCAGGTCTTAACCTCAATATTTTGAGTATAGAGCTAGGGATTAGAAATCCAGAACAGGCAGAGTATTGTCAAATTGAAGTAGAAAGTGCTGAGTCTAAAAAGCAAGTTTTAGCAGATAAAATAGGGCAAAAGTTTAAACTTATAGAGATCATAAGTTTAGACGATGCGTACAATAAATAAATACAGAAATAAATAGAGGGACAGGTTAAAATGATACAAGAAGCATTAGAAGAGATAGCAAGAGGTACAGCAGAAATCATAGACATGGAGCGCATAGAGAAGCTCGTAACAAAGTATTATGATGATGGGACTACTTATACGGTAAAAGCTGGTTTTGACCCTACAGCACCAGACTTGCACCTTGGACATACGGTACTGTTACAAAAACTTGCCACCTTCCAAAAGTATGGCGGACGTGTGCAATTTTTAATTGGTGATTTTACTGCGATGATTGGTGATCCTACAGGAAAAAGTGCTACTAGAAAAGTCTTGACAAAAGAAGAGATTGTTAAAAATATTACTTCTTACACACAACAAGCGTTTAAAATTTTAGATGAGTCTAAGACAGAAATTGTCTACAACAATGACTGGTTAGAAGGTTTAGGTGCAGCGGGTATGTTACAACTGGCATCAAACTTAACGGTGGCAAGAATGTTAGAACGTGATGACTTTTCTAAACGTTATGCTTCTCAGACACCTATTGCAGTGAGTGAGTTTATGTATCCTTTGTTACAAGGCTATGACTCTGTACACCTCAAGTCCGACATTGAGATAGGTGGAACAGACCAAAAGTTTAACTTGCTTATGGGAAGACAGTTGCAAAAAGCTTACGCAGTTAAAAAACAACAAGCTGTACTGATGATGCCTATTTTAGAAGGGCTTGATGGGGTTAATAAGATGTCAAAATCTTTAGGAAACTACATTGGTGTGACGGATGAGCCTAAAGATATTTATGGAAAAGTACTTTCTATTTCAGATGAATTGATGTGGCGTTATTATGAACTATTGAGTGAAATGTCTTTATCTGACATCGCACAACTAAAAGAGGATGTGTCAACTCGTACTGTGCACCCTAAAACAGCCAAAGAAAACCTCGCTCTTGAGTTAACCACAAGGTTTTATAATGAAGAGTTGGCTACACTAGCAAAAGAAGAGTTTAACTCTGTATTTAAGGCAAAGAACATCCCTACGGAGATGCCTGAGTTTGAAATGCAAGAGGGGATTTGGATTTGTCAGGCACTTTTAGATGCAGGACTTGAGCCATCTACTTCTCAAGCAAGACGTGACATTAAGCAAAATGCTGTAAGCATTAGCCAAGAAAAAATTTCTGATGAGAAACTCAATTTGGAAATTGGCGAATACATTTTGCAAGTAGGGAAAAAGAGATTTGCAAAAGTGAAGGTAAAGTAATGAAATTTAAATCTTTTAAAATTGGAAAATATACAATTGAAAAACCTATTATTCAAGGTGGTATGGGTGTAGGTATTTCATGGGATCAACTTGCTGGAACTGTTTCAAAAGAGGGTGGACTTGGTGTCATCTCTGCAGTTGGGACAGGCGTTTATAAAAAAAGAGCGTATGTTGAAAAGACAGTAGGTAAAGATGAAAGACCACTTGATGCACTCAATTTCTACTCTTATCCGGCACTACAAAAAATCTTTGACAATGCCAGAAAGATTTGTGGGGATGCACCTTTAGCTGCCAATGTACTTTACGCACAAAGTGAGTACAACCGTGTGGTAGAAGACGCCTGTAAAGCTGGAGCAGACATGATTATTACAGGGGCTGGACTTCCTCTTACCATGCCTGAAGCCACAAAAAACTACCCGGATGTGGCACTTATACCTATTGTCTCTACGGCAAAAGCTTTACGTATTTTATGTAAACGTTGGAAAAAAACACACAACAGACTGCCTGATGCAGTCATTGTGGAAGGACCGCTTTCTGGTGGTCACCAAGGCTTTAAGTATGAGGACTGTTTCTTAGAAGAGAATCAGCTTGAAAATATTTTAGGCCCTGTCGTGGAAGAAGCCAAAAATTGGGGTTCAATGCCTGTTATTGCTGCAGGTGGTGTTTGGGACCATGATGACATTGTTAAAATGATGGAACTGGGTGCAGTCGCCGTGCAGATGGGAACACGTTTTATTGGGACTGTAGAGTGTGATGCTTCTCAAGTGATGAAAGACATTATTATTGAAGCTGGAGAAGATGACATTAAACTCTTTAAATCACCTGTAGGTTACCCTGCACGTGGCGTAAAAACACAACTACACGAAGACATAGAAAAAGGTACAGCACCGAAAGTGGCATGTATCTCCAACTGTGTAGCACCATGTAACCGTGGTGAAGAGGCTAAAATTGTAGGTTATTGTATTGCAGATAGACTCTCAGATGCTTATGATGGCATTGCAGAAACAGGACTTTTCTTTACCGGAGCCAATGGGTATCGTTTAGAGGAGATTATCACTGTCAAAGAGTTGATAGATAAACTCATGAATGGAGAAGACAAGTAAATCATGCCAAGATTTACTGGGATTCTACTCTTCTTACTTTTATCTACAAGTTTTCTTTTTTCACTCACCAATACACTTCAAAAAGCTCTGGTGAAAAAAGGGGAACTCTCCCTTTCTTTTAAAAAACGTTTTGCACCCTCTGAGGTTAAACACTTTACTTTACATAATCCCTACAGAGAGATTTATGACTTAAAAAATACCCGTTTGTCACACTGTCGTGTGCCAAATGGTTTAGGCACGTATGTCAGAATGGCACAGTATAAAACCAATACGGTACGTATTGTTATTAGAGGGACCAAAGGGTATAAAGCCAAAGCATATCAATCATTGTTTGCAAGTAGAACGTATAAGATTGTTTTACCCAAAGGAAAATTACCCAAAAGTACTACAAAAAAAAGCGTGACAAAAAAACCTGTAGCGAAAAAACATATTAGCAAAAAGCCTAACGCTACAGGGAAAAATGTAAAAAAAGTAGAACCTGTCTACTACCCAAAAGCCAAAAAACATAGCCACAAATACGAGCTCATTGTGATTGACGCAGGACATGGTGGTCATGACTCTGGTGCTATAAGTGGGGGTAAACGTGAAAAAGATGTGGTTTTACAAATTTCAAAACGTTTAGAAAAAGAGTTAAAAAGACGTGGTCACCCTGTGTATATGACACGAAAAAATGACCGTTTTTTAAAGTTGCCACAACGTACAAAAATTGCCGATAAAAAAAAGGCGGTGGTCTTCATCTCCATACATGCAAACTCTGTGCCTAAAAGTAAACAACACCGTATACACGGTATAGAGACTTTTTTCTTACAAAAAACCAGAGATGCCAGGTCACAAAGAATTGCTGCAAGAGAAAACAAGTCGGTACTGAAAGGGACAACCAAATTAAGTCAAAATGTGATTATAGACTCTGTGCTTACTGGACCTAAAATTGTACAGTCCAATAAATTAGCCATAGATGTACAACGACGTATGATGGCCAATTTAAAATTTAAATACAAAGGGGTCAAAGATGGTGGGGTACGTCATGCACCTTTCTGGGTACTTGTGGGTGCATCTAGACCTTCCATCTTAGTGGAGGTTGGGTATATTTCTCATCCTAAAGAACGCAAGAGACTCTTTTCTCCGGCGTATCAAAAGCTTCTTGCTAGGGGTATTGCAGAGGGTGTAGACAATTATTTGAACCAGCGTAAACAAGAGATAGATTTTTAGAAAGAGATAGTTTTAGGAGGGAAGATGAAAGTATTATGGGCAGTAGCAGCGTTATTTTTTATGACAGGATGTGTAGGACCAGGTGTAGACAGATCTGACTCCGTGGTGGTCATTGACGCAGGGCATGGTGGGCATGACACAGGTGCCTGTGTTGGTTCTAAGTACGAAAAAGATTTAGTACTTCAAATTACTAAAAAACTCTATAAAGAGTTTCGTTCACAAGGGTATGAAGTGTATGTGACACGAGGCAGTGACAAGTTTTTGAAGTTGGGACAACGTACACGTATGGCAGACAAAAAAGAGGCGAAAGTCTTTATTTCTATTCATGCCAATGCGATTGCTAATAAATGTAAATTTTCTGAAGTGGAAGGTGTGGAGACGTATTTTTTACAAAAAACACGTGATGCCAGGTCTCAACGTATAGCAGCAAGGGAAAATGCCTCTGTGCTTCAAGGGACAGACGCATTAAGTCAAAATGTGATTATTGACGCAGTACTCAATGGTCCTAAAATCATTGAGTCACATAAACTGGCCATTGATGTTCAGAGAAATATGCTTAAAAAATTAAAAGGCTCTTACTCAGGAGTCAAAGATGGTGGGGTAAGACCTGCACCTTTTTATATTTTAGTTGGGGCTTCTCGTCCTTCGATACTCGTAGAAGTAGGTTACATCACCAACCCAAAAGAGCGTGAAAGACTGTTTACTTCTGGCTATCAAGAGAAGATTGTTGACGGCATAGTGAGAGGTGTAGGGAACTATATGGACAATAGAAAAAAAGAGATTAATCTCTAAGTTTCTAGCTGTTTATTTGTAGTTATTAATGGCTTTGTCTAAGACGGCAGTGGCTGCTGCTTTGTCTTCAAATCCTGCTACTTTTACCCATTTGTTAGGCTCAAGCATTTTGTAAGTTTCAAAGAAGTTTTTAATACGGTTGAGTGTGTGTTCTGGAATATCAGAAAGATCATTGATATTGGCATAGGTTGGGTCGATCTTAACCGTAGGTACGGCAATGAGCTTTTCATCTCCCCCTGATTCATCTTCAGTCATGAGTACTGCCACAAGTCTACAGGTGATGACTGAACCGGCTTGAAGTGGGTAGTCACAGAGTACAAGAATGTCTGCAGGGTCACCATCATCTGAGAGCGTGTTCGCAACAAATCCGTAGTTGGCAGGGTAGTGCATGGATGAGTAGAGTACTCGGTCAACTTCAACAGCACCTGAGTCTTTGTCAATTTCATATTTGATAGCTGAATTTAGCGGTACTTCAATGATTGCTTTGACTGCATCTGGGTTTTCACCAACTCCAATTTTACTAATATCCATGGGAATTTCTCCATTGTAAATTTACTCTGATAATACCATAAATATGGTACCATTCACGTAGTATAACTATACAAGATGAGCTTGTAATGCGAAAAATTATGTTGAGTTTATTATTGTCTTTGGGGTCTTTAATGGCTATAGAAGGAAAACTCATTTATAAAAAGTTTGGAAAAATGTCAGCCAAAGAGATAAAACAAGCCCTTACTTTGATTGAAGAAAACCTATAGATTACAAGAGAGTTGGTACGCTACCATCTTTTCAAAAGGCAGTAAAAAGTTCTCTAAAACTTTTTTGTCTATCTGTTCACTTTTATGGACATTGAGTAGCTCAAGTACACATAGCGTAGACTCCATAGTACTCAAGCAATAGTCTTGTGGTTGCTCTTTAAAGGTAAAACTAGAACTTTTAGAGTGAGTAAAACTGACTTTTTCGAGTTTATCTAAATTATCACTGGCACGTAAGATAGCACGAGAACAAGGCCAAGTAGAGTCAATGAGAAAGAGTACCGTGTTCTTTTTTTCTCTTCCAATAGCACTTTCATTGAGGTTAATGCTTGTTTCTGAGGGGTAGAGTACATAACAGGCATTGTTCTCATCATCGATCATAGCATTAATCTCTTTGTGTGTAGAAAAATCAATCCCAACATGTATTTCACAATGTTTTAAAGAGAGATTTGTAAAGTGCCCTGTGCCATTTTTGGTTTTTCTAAACTCTTTGGGGTGCATGAGCAAGACAAAACGTGTGTTTGTGTCTATGGCAGTGATGTAGGCACACATGCAAGAGCTTTTCGGACGGTAACAGCTATAACAGATAGCCCTGCTTGTATTAGACATCAAGATAGACTTTTTTAAACCAATAATAATACCCCGCCACCACAAAAAAACCAAACCCAAGGGTAAAGGTAATGGCTTCAAGGGAAAGTCCCCATTTAGAAGCATAGCCAACGAAAAGTGCCGTAGCTACATTGGAGAGCATAAAGAACATATCATTGTAAGAGATGACCCTTCCCATAAATCTATTCTCAGTCTCTTCTTGTATCAGTAAATAGGTATAAGACCAGAGTGTGGTGATGAAGAAACCGGTAATAAAAAGCCCAATGAGTGCCAAATAGAAGTTGTACTCCAGCATAGACCAAAGCATAATGGCCAATCCTTGAAAGATGAAGAAGTAATGTAAGTTCTCTTTTGAGATAATCTTTGAGATAAAAAATGGACCAATCATAAGCCCTAAAGCTCTGGTGGCATTCATCCATCCGATTGCAAGGGGTACTGCTATGAACTCTTTGTATTGAAAGTCAGAAAGCAGGGTAACGAGTGCATCAAATGAGGTCAACCCAATAGAAGCATGCAGTAAAATGAGATGTAAAATCTTTTTTTGTGACTTGAGGTAGTTAAAACCAGACTTTAACATTTCAAAGTTAGATTCGTTGTGTTCTATTTTTTCTAGTGAGAGTTTCAACCCTATGAGTAGGAGTATTGCAACACAGTAAAGAAGCGCATCAATGCTAAAGGCTAAGTCAAACCCTACATAATAAGTCACAATGCCACCTACAGCCATACCTAAGGCATAGCAGAATGACCAAATGACTGAGTGTATTTCATTGGTGTTTTTAAGCATTTCACCAGAAACCAGCTTAGGGAAAAGTGACATTTCAGCAGAAAACAACATAGAGGCAGCAGAGGAGCGTATGAAGATGAGTATCATCAGTACCCACACATACTCCAAAGAGTTGATAAATATAAAGCCAAGGGTCATAGAGATTTCAACCACTAAGAGTATGGACATCAGTTTTTTAAAGTCTATACGGTCTACAATCAAACCTATAAGAGGAGCGAGTAGCACTGCTGGTAACATGGCCATGGTTGCCGTTATGGCAATGGTAATTTCATCTGCACCAAAAGAGACTAGCATAGAAAAAATAGCTACTTGAGAAAACCAGGTTCCAAAGTAAGAGATAAACTGTATCAGTGAAAGTCTTTTGATGACGGGGTGTTTGAGTGTATCTAAGTAAGTCATTCTAATCTTCGTCTATAAGGGCATAAGGGATGTTCTTTTGTTCTAGGGTATCAGTATACATCTTAAATGCTTTTTTGGCTAAGTCTTGCTCGTCTGAAGCCACAGAAATAGAAACTTTCCATCCATCAGCGTAAAGTTTTGGCAAAGAGGAAAACTCTACACCTTTGGGCATTTGTTCCATGACTTCAATGAGTTCATTTTCTTTACACAACGCAGTGAGTGTGTGTCTATAATGTGCTTTTTTGTGAGGAATGAGTTTTTTTAAAATCTTCTCGACCATAGGGTGGCTCATTGCAGGAAAGCCTGGCATGAAAAAGTAACGTTCATCAAGTGAAAAGGCGGGCATCTTGTTAACGGGGTTGTCTAAGAGTGCTGCACCTCTTGGAAGTTCTGCCAGTTTTATGGGATGAGGGTAGGCTTTCTCTCCAAGTCTTTCCAAAATGATCTCTTTGGCTTCTTCATGCACGGGAAGGGTGCCATCTCTAAGTGCTAACGCTGCACATTTACGTGTATAATCATCAGGTGTAGAACCAATACCACCAAAAGAAAACAGTACAGCATTCTCTTGTGAAGCAATAAATTGAATGGATTTTATAATAAGTGCAGGGTCATCTTCAATGATGAAAGAGCCTGTAAGTTTATGCCCTTTGTCTTTTAAAGCTTTGGTGACAAAGTCAAAGTGGGCATCGGTGCGTCGACGGTTAAGGATTTCGGTTCCAATGATGAGGGCAAAGAATTGAGGATTTTTCATAACTCGGATTATATCATCTTTACTTATAAGCATTCTTCATCTATGCTAGGTACATTAAAATTTCAATACATAAAAGAAGATGATGTTGGAAAATCATTGAATTCAGAGCTTGATTCAAGCATCTATGGAATGATGGCTATGCTTAAATACTCAAATGCAGTTCTTTCATTTTCCTAT
>CAUZVG010000014.1:0-20566 GCA_963583215.1 Campylobacterales bacterium
TGGAATAATACCTCTTTGAGTGTACAAGTAGGAAATTTTTTATGTATCCCTGCTGAAACTATCTGCTGTAGTAGTACTTTTACTACAGCTTCTTCTTTTACTTCTGCTTCTCTTGCTTTGTCAACGATGATTTGCATACTTATTGTCCTTGCTTATGTTTTATCATTAAGACTATGATAGTAGAAAGAACTTAAAAAGTCAATTTATAGTATAAATCTTTTTGTACATTTGGCTTTAAGTCATTTTGTGAAAAGTTTATACCCATTTTAACAATAAACATGATTTCCCAAATTAACTTGAAAAGATTAAACGAAGCCACATGAATGTCACTCACTTCTAACACTTAATAGGCTAAAATACAGAAAAAAAAGAGGCACCCTTTTTGAAAACTATTACTATCATCGACACTTTTGGCTTCTTCTTTCGCTCATATTTTGCACTGCCACCTTTGCGTAACGCTGAAGGTTTCCCTACAGGCTTACTCACAGGGTTTGCAAACCTTGTAGACTCTTTACACCGTGACCACTCTACAGACTACTTAGTCTTTGCACTTGATGCCAAAGGTAGAACTTTTCGTAATGACATTTTCCCAGACTACAAAGCCAACCGTGACCCCGCGCCTGATGACTTGGTCAAACAACTTCCCGTGGCCATAGACTGGATAACACAGATGGGTTTTGCAAACTTGATGCGTGAAGGTTACGAAGCAGATGATATCATTACCACTGTGACTAAATTTGCTAGAGAGAAAAACATGCATGTGCGCATTGTGTCTCACGATAAAGATTTATACCAAATGATTGAAGATGGCAAAGTTGAGATGTATGATGCCGTGAAACGATCTGTGGTCAATGAACAAACTTGTTTAGACAAGTTTGGCGTGCATCCAAGAGATTTTATAAACTTTCAAGCCATCCTTGGAGACTCTTCAGACAATGTCCCTGGTGTTAAAGGCATAGGAAAAGTAGGGGCATCTAAACTCATCAACCAGTACCATACCCTTGAAGCCATTTATGAAGACATAGAAAACTGTGGTACGCCACGTATCCAAAAATTGATGTTAGAGAGTAAAGAGTCTGCATTTATGTCACGTGAATTGGTAACCATGTCTACGGATGTCTTTAAAGATGTAGATGTAGAGTCTTTTGTCTTTGAAGACAAAAACTACCTCTCTTGTCTCTTAGATGAGTTTGAACATTATGAGATGAAACAAGCCATTAGAAGAGCCAAAGTAGGTATGCATGAAGATGAATTGGTCAACTGTGAACGTGCATATGTGACACCTGCAATGAGCAAGCCAAGTCTTAGCTTTGAAGCCATTACCTTAGACAGCAAAGAAAAACTTGACGCAGTCATTGCTAGTTTAGACAAGGATGCCATTGTGGCTTTTGACACAGAAACCACGGGACTCGACACAAAAGTAGCAAAAATGGTAGGGTTCTCTTTTTGTGTGGAAAAAACAAAAGCCTATTATGTGCCTGTAGGACATAGCTACTTAGGTGTGGAAGATCAAGTCTCTTTAGAAGATGCTTTAGAAGCCTTAAAAAAACTCATGACCTATAACATTGTAGGACAAAATTTAAAATTTGACTTCTCTTTACTCTCTAACCAATATAATATGGATCCTGTGGTGCCTTATGCTGATACAATGATTATGGCTTGGCTTTCAAACCCTGGTTCTAAAGTAGGTTTAGACACGTTGGCAAAACAGTATTATAAGTATGAGATGAAACCTTTTAAAGAGATGGTGAAAAAAGGGGAAGACTTTTCTGCTGTGGCCATAGTTGATGCTACTTTCTATGCAGCAGAAGATGCATGGATGACTTTTTTACTCTACGGAGCCATTAAGAAAAAAATGGAACTCTCTTCTTTAACACATCTTTTAAAAGAAGCTAAAGATGTAGAGTATCCTTTTATGAATGTACTTTTACGTATGGAGCGTTTGGGGATTAAAATAAACCCTGAAAAACTGATTGCTTTACAAAAAACATTGAGTGAGGATTTAATACTTCTTACTAAAGAGATACATTCACTTTCAGGTTCTGAGTTTAACATTAAGTCACCTAAACAGTTGGGTGAAGTACTCTTTCAACACTTAGGTCTCAAAGGTGGTAAAAAAACCAAGACAGGGTACTCTACCAATGAATCAGTACTCTCTTCCCTGCTCAATGAACATGAAGTCATTCCTAAAGTTCTTGAGTACCGTGAGTATCAAAAGATCCTCTCTACCTATGTAGAGCCACTGCTTAAACTAGCCCTTGCAGACGAAAACTCACGTATCTACACTTCATTTGGACAAACAGGTACAGCCACAGGGCGTTTAAGCTCACGTGACCCTAACTTGCAAAACATTCCTGTACGCTCAAAACTTGGCCGTTCTGTCCGTGAAGCTTTTGTGGCAAAAGAGGGTTACAAACTGGTCTCTATTGACTACTCTCAAATTGAGTTACGTCTGCTTGCACACTTCTCTCAAGATGCAGCATTGCTAGAAGCCTTTAAAAATGGTGTAGACATTCACTTAGCTACTTCTACTATATTGTTTGGTGAAGAAAATGCCAAAGAGAAACGTTCTTTTGCTAAGTCTGTGAACTTTGGACTACTTTACGGAATGGGACCTAAAAAACTCTCTGAAGAGTTGGGTATTACCACAGGAGAAGCCAAAGAGATCATCACAAACTACTTTGCTTCTTTTCCTACTGTTAAAAACTTTTTAGAAGGCATACAAGAACGTGTCAAGATAGACGGCTATGTAGAAACCATCTTAAAACGCAGACGTATTTTTGACTATGAATCAGCCAACGGTATGCAAAAAGCAGCCTTTATGCGTGAGTCAGTCAATACAGTCTTTCAAGGCTCTGCTGCTGACCTTATAAAGCTCTCAATGAACCAAATTGACTCCATGATACAGAAAGAAGGGTTAGATGCCTTTATGCTCCTACAAATCCACGATGAACTCATCTTCGAAGTCAAAGAGGAAAAAGTAGAAGAGATAAGCAAACGTTTTGTACATACCATGGTAAATGTCTTAGAGCTTGACGTACCTTTAGAGTGTTCAGTCTCTGTTGGTGATAGCTGGGGTGAGTTGAAATAACCTATTCATACCCACTCTACAGACCACCAGCAGAAGCGGACAATATCATTATTCAAGCTACCTATGGGTGTAGTTATAATCACTGTACTTTCTGTTCTATGTATCAAAGTAAAAGTTATGAGGTAAGAGACATAGAAGAGGTCTATAAAGAGATAGATGAACTCTCCAGGGATTATCCTCAAAGCAGAAAAGTATTTTTAGCAGATGGAGACGCACTTTCCTTAGATACAGAATATCTTTTAGCATTACTAGAATATCTAAAAAAGTCATTTGCAAAACTAAGAAGGGTATCACTGTATGCCTCTGCGCAAAACATTATAAATAAATCTAGTGATGATCTGGAACTCCTTTATGCCAATGGATTGAATCTGATTTATTATGGTGTTGAGAGTGGCTCTGATATGGTATTGAAAAAGATCACCAAGGGTGTAAACCAAAGTGAGATCATAGCGTCTCTCAATAAGGCATCAGATGCCGGTATGAAAATATCTGCAACAGTCATTTTGGGTATAGGTGGTTCTAAATATACAGATGAGCATATAAGAGAAAGTGCAAAGATCATAAATGAAACAAAGGTCACTTATCTATCCACGCTACAGTTAGGTTTAGAAGAAGATAGCAAAGAGAAGTTCTATAAAAACTTCTCTGATTTTACTATGCTTGATGACCATGAGATACTTCATGAGCAGAAGAGATTTATAGCACTGTTAAATACAAGTCATAAGATTATATTTCGCTCAAATCATGCTTCAAATGCTTTGCACTTGGCCGGGACTTTACCACGAGATAAGGCTAGGTTGGTTCAAGAATTGGCAGTAGCTTTGGATGTAGGTGAGAGCGCTTTTGTACCTAAGGTGTTTCGTGGTTTTTAGTAAAAGTATTGTAGAGTGGGTTTTCTAACCCACGATGAAAAAGTATGACAATTTGACAGGTTTTTAAGTGAATAGTTGAGAGTGAGCTTGAAGAAAAATCAGTTAGTTCCATTATGGAACATACTGCTCAAGATAATAAAATATACCAAATAAATTTCTACCCAGTTTTGGAAAGTAAAGGTAAAATCTCAGCTTTAGAAGCTAAACTAAAAGCAGAAAGTGAATATGAAAAGTATAGTGTGATTGAAGATAAAAATTATGCTTCTGACTTTGATAAACGCTTCAGTGATTTAAAATAAATATAGGATGATAATGGAAAACGAAAACTACATACAACTACCTCGTGGAAGTTTTTTTATGGGAACAGATGATTCATCTGCACAAGATAAAGAGAAACCAAGACATGAAGTGACTATAGACTATGACATTGCCATGGCAAAACATTTGGTCACGGTGGAAGACTATATGTTGTACGCGCAAGCTACAGGTGTGGAAGTACCTGATGAACGTCATGAACATTTGGGATTTGATGTACCTCTTCGTCGTGTACGTTGGACCGAGGCAAAAGCTTATGCCCAATGGAAGTCTGAACGTGAGGGGAAAAGCTACAGGTTACCTACAGAAGCTGAGTGGGAGTATGCTTGTAGAGCAGATTCAACAACAAAGTACTGTTTTGGAGATGATGTCTCAGAACTTGCTGACTATGCTTGGTACTCTGAGAATTCTGAAGGTTTTACACATGATGTTGGGACAAAAAAACCCAATGCCTGGGGTTTGTTCGACATGCATGGAAATGTTTGGGAGTGGTGTGTAGACCGTTATGCCGATGATTATTCTGATACACCCACCAATGGTGCTGCCTATGGTGTTGCTTCTGAAAAGGGTAGAGTATTGCGTGGGGGTTCTTACAATGGGAGTGCCGATAAATGTACCTCGACCTCACGCATTAACCTTGGTTCATCTGGAAAAAATTATTTTATAGGGTTTCGTTTAGTCTTGGAATTATAAAGGGGACCTCTAAAGGCTTAAAAGTATGTCTATTTGACATACTTTTGAGCTAAAAAAAGATTTTATACTATACTTCTTGTATGTTTCTTCATATAGATATTGATAGCTTTTTTGCCTCTGCGGAGCGCTCTGTAAATCCTAAACTCAAAGGCATACCTATCTGTGTAGGTTCACGCTCAAATTTAGAGATATTTAACAAAAAACGTACCAATATTAAGCTCATAAATAACAATTCAGGTGCTTTTGTGACACCTGTATTTTACTCCAATAAAAAGAAAACCTTTGAAAACTATTTTGTAGATGAGATAGACGGTAGGAAGAAAATACGAGGCATTGTGACCACCGCTTCATATGAAGCTAGAAAAAAAGGTGTAAAGACAGCAATGCCCATAGCCCAAGCCTTGCAACTTTGCCCGGAGATGAAAGTCATCCCTTCCAATTATCCGCTTTATCATACTCTCTCTACTAAAATGCATGCTTTTATGCGTGCACATATCCCTAAAGTAGAACAGTATAGTATTGATGAGTTCTTTGCAGATGTTAGGGGGTGGAAGTCAGATGAAGAAGTGTATGCTTTTGCCAAAATGTTACAAGAAAAAATACTTAAACATTTTGACATTCCTGTCTCTATAGGTATTTCAAAAGCCAAATGGATAGCCAAACTCGCCACAGAATCTGCCAAACCGTATGGGGTCTTTGAAGTGAAAGACATTAATGCCTACATTGAAGACATGCCCATTAAAGATTTTCCAGGCATAGGTAAAGGCTTTCAAACACGCTTAGAGGGGTATTATATTAAGACTTTAGGGGACATCCGCCGAAAGAAATCTCTCTTTGAATCATGGAAAAAACCAGGTATTCAACTCTATGCTAGAGTGACAGGAACAGACAATGAGCAGATTGAAAGTAAAGGTGCACGAAAGTCCATGGGAATTTCTCGTACTTTTGATGCCATTGAAGGTTCTGATGAAGTGAAAAGACGGGTGATGATAATGGCAAGGCATATTATCTATATGGTGATGGATATTGAGGTCAATCCTACTTCGTATTATTTGAAAATAAACTATGAGTATGGGATTAAAGTAAAAAAAACACTCACAGTAGATAGGGTGTTTTCAGAGAGGGTGTATAAGACTTTACTTTCTGAAATGTATACGGCAATTTCCCATCCTCAAAAAAGAGCTATAAAACTCTCCTTAAACGTATCAAACTTCTCAGCTTCAAAGCATAAAACACTCTCTCTTTTAGACTTTTATGAAGACTCTAAAGACTTAGAACTGCATAAAAATATACATGATTTACGTACACGTTTTGGTTTAGATATTATAAAAACTGGAAATGAACTTTAATGTACGTATTCTATAGAATAGTTTGAGTATAATAATGTCATGTTATGTAAAAACTTATTTAAAAAACTAAAAGATTTAGAAACTATCAACCAAACTATGCTTGATGGCTTGTACCGTTTTACACAAAAAATTGTCATTATCATGATGATGTCGACCACTGCCTTTACTTTGGCTCTCTATCCGGCATTAGAAGAGAAGATAATCTATTGGTGTGCACTGTTATGGCTTGTACTTCTCGCACGCCTCTTTTCTGCCTATAAATATCAATCAAATAATGATTCTTTTACTTTACATGAATGGTATGTGATTTATGTACTTTTTGCTTTTCTAATTGCCCTGTTTGTCTCTTCTCTGAGTATTTTATTTTTATATGATTTAGATCTCTCCTCTCAACTATTTATTGTGGTGGTGACCATGGCGCTCTCCTCCGGGGCCACTACAGCTTTTCCGACAAATTATCGTTTAGGTATTATGTACTTAGTCGTGACGCTCTCTCCACTCTTACTCTACTTGGCACTATTGCATTATAATTATCTCTTTCTCATTGTGGCGCTTTACTTGGTTGGACTGGTGGGTGTGATACTCCGAAACTATGAACATGAAGTAGAGTTTTCTGAACTACGTTCAGAGAAAAAAATTTTACATCATGTGTTTGAAGAAGCTCCTTATGGTATTTTTATGTTTGATAAACAATTAAAAGTAGTAGAGTGTAATAATATCTTTTTACATTTGATAGGCATGCCTAAAGATGATGTGATAGGCTTTGACATCCAAAATATTCCTGATAAAAGACCCTTAAATGCACTCAAAGAGACACTTACTTCTGGCACACAGTATTATAAAGGTACCTATACTTCTGTTGTGGGTAATGAATTTTGGATTGATATGAAAATTTTTCCTTACAACAATAAAGCCCATGAAACCATAGGTGGAATTGCCCTGATTAAAGATGAGACAAAAGAACATCAAATTCAAAAAGAGCTACAGTATGTGGCGGAACATGATGTACTGACTGGTTTGCTCAACAGACGGGGATTTTATGCAAAAATGGAAGAATTCCTTTCATGTGAAGGACATAAAACACAGTATTCTCTGTTATTTTACTTGGACCTAGATCAGTTTAAAGGGATTAATGACTCTTTGGGACACTCTGTAGGGGATGCAGTGCTCGTTACTGTGGCTAATCGTTTAACCTATGCCTTAGATCACCGCTCTCAAATAAGTCGTTTAGGTGGAGATGAGTTCATTTTGACCATACCTAATGTTGCTGATAACTTAGACACTTCAAAAGCGCAGTCAAGTCTATATGCTGAAAAGATACAAGAGATTTTTGCTGATCCTTTTTTAATTGAAGATTTACATTTACGTATCACTGCAAGTATTGGTATCATTGTGATTGAACCACAAAATAACAATATAGAAGAGATTATTCGTCATGCAGACTTGACCATGTATCAGGCAAAAAAATCAGAAGGGCACATTTCTTACTACAATGAAGCTTTAGATGAAAAACAAAAAGAGTTGTTTTCCTTGCAACATGACTTGGCATACGCCGTAGAAGAAGGGCAATTAAAAATCTTTTTTCAACCTATTGTGACGATGAAAGATGAGATCTTACGTTCAGCAGAAGCACTCATTAGATGGGAACACCCAGAAAAAGGACTTCTCTTTCCAGATGCCTTTATACCTTTAGCCATCAAAGCAGGATTACTCTCCAAAATTACATGGTGGATATTGAACAATATTTGTGAAGAAATTTCAAAATGGAAAAAAGAGAATTTATGGGATATGGATTATGTCTCTATCAATGTAAACTCACAACAACTTATAGAAGAAAACTTTGCTATAGAATTTTTAGCCACTTTAAAAAAGTATGATTTGGAGACTAAAGATATCATTGTTGAAATTACAGAACGTTCTTTAATCGATAACTTTGAGAATACCCAAGAGGTCATTTCAGCATTGAGAAAAGAAGGTGTACGTTGTGCTATTGATGACTTTGGAGTAGGGTACTCCTCTTTGTCTTACTTAAAACGTCTCTCTTTTCATACACTTAAAATTGACAGAGAGTTTGTCAAAGACATTGTAGGTAACCCTAAAGAACTTTTACTGGCTTCTACCATTTTACAAATTGGTAGACAGTTTGACTATAACATTGTGATTGAAGGGATAGAAAACAAAGAGCAAAAAGAACTGCTATTAGGTTTAGATGAAGATTTGAGTTATCAAGGGTTTTACTTCTCTAAACCACTGCATGCAGATTTGTTTAGAGAGAGATATTTAAAAAATAAAGTGGGGGAATAGCCTAGAAAACTATTTTTTCCTCATCTTTCTTATCATTGATAACGCAAATGAACGAAGTCCCTTTTATGCTACGCTAAACGCTAAGTTCTCTTCAGCAGAGGGCTCACGCGTATTATCGTACGTTAGAAAACTATTTTTTCTTCATCTTGCTTATTATTGATAACGCAAATGAACAAAGTTCATTTTATGCTACGCTAAACGCTAAGTTCTCTTCAGCAGAGGGCTCACGCGTATTATATCGTACGTTAGAAAACTATTTTTTCCTCATCTTGCATACGCTTGATAATACCTTTGGCCATTTCGTGACCTTGGTATGCAGCTTTTCTACAGTATTCAATAGACTTCTCTTTGTCTTCTTCACAGCCCATACCTGTGTCATAGAGAGCACCTAAGTTAAACTGTGCTTTTGCATTGTTAGCATTGGCTGCTTTGCTAAAGAGTATAAAGGCTTTTTTGAAGTCTTGCGTGACACCACGACCCTCTTTAAACATAGCACCTAAGTTGTTAAAGGCATCCATATTGCCACGTTTGGCGGATTCTTCATACCAGAAGGCAGCTTCTGATTCATTTTTCTCACAACCTTCACCATTTTCTAACATGAGGGCAACTTCAAACTGTGCCAAAGGCACTTCTCTTGTGGCTGACTCTAGGTAGAGGTTAAAAGCTTTCTTTGTATTTTGTGGCACTGCATGACCATGAAAATATAAAAAACCTAAGTAGTAAAAAGAGGTGGCTTCTTTTTGTTCTACCAGGGCAGTATAAAGTTCTAAGGCTTTATCATACTCTTTTGCGAGTAGTGCTTCATAAGCAGATTTAACGAGTTCTTGCATGTATTTTCCTTGTATAGGTGGGAAATCCCACACTACGCGAACCAATAAAATTGATTTAGGCGTAGGGTGGATTTATCCACCAAATTATTTCTTAGAGAAAGTTTTCTAATTCAGCAGAAACTTTTGTTATTTTATTTGTCGCATCTTCTAAGGCTTGTTTATTCTCAGCAATGACCGCTTCAGGTGCATTGGCAACAAAACGTTCATTGTTTAACATACCGTTTAGTTTTTGAATCTCTTTTTCAAGCTTCTCTTTTTGACGGGTAAGTTTTGTGATAATAGCTGTCATGTCTATCTCACCTGTTGGTAAATAGACTTCAAGATTGTCTGAAACATCAGTAATTGAGTCAGGCACTTTTGCATCTACAAACTCAATGCTTAGCACTTTTCCCAATTTTTCTATAAATGGTTTTGCCATTTCTGTATCAATACTAGAAGCCAGTTTTGCATCAAGTTTGATGTAGGCTTTGTCTATTTTCGAGTTCCCCATGTCTATGATGACTTTGGTACGACGTAGGGCGGTAATAGACTCTTCAATGATGGCAAACATCTTCTCTGCCTCATCATCTCTACTTATGGCTTTAGGGAAATTCATAATCATGAGTGACTCTCCCTCTTCAAGGCTTGTGCCTGAGAGTTTGTGGTAGAGAAAGTCTGAAATGAAAGGCATAAAAGGTGAAACCATTCTAAGTGTCTCTTTAAAGATGGCTCCCAGTTCTGCGATACTTGCTCTGTCTGCTTTAGAGTACTCAATACCCCAGTCACAAAATTCATTCCATACAAAGTTGTAAAGTGCTTTTGCTGCGTCAGAGAAGTTGTAAGTGTCCAAACTTACTCTTACTTTTTCTACAGCCACTGAGAGTCTACTTTGCATGTAACGTCCAAGTGGTGTTTTTACTTCAATTTCACTCAAGTCTTTAAACGTAGGGTGATTAAGTTGTAGGTAGTTCGTTGCATTATAAAGCTTGTTAGTAAAGTTTCTAAACTGATCAAGGTTTTTAGCACCAAGCTTAATGTCACGCCCTTGAACTGCCAAGTAGGCGAGGGTAAAGCGAATGATGTCTGCAGAGTGCTCTTCAACCATGTCAAGAGGGTCAATAACGTTTCCTTTTGACTTAGACATTTTAGCACCATGCTCATCACGAACCAGTGCATGCATATAGATGTCTTTAAAAGGAAGTTTCCCTTGGAAGTGTTCACCCATCATCATCATACGTGCAACCCAGAAGAACATAATGTCAAAACCGGTAATGAGCAGAGAGTTCGGGTAGAAATCTTCCATATCACTGTCATTGTAAAGTTCAGAAAGTTTTCCATTATTTCCCCAACCAAGAGGAGACATAGCCCAAAGTGCTGAAGAGAACCACGTATCTAAAACATCAGGATCTTGCGTCATTTTCTTAGAGGCACACTTTGGACAAGCCTCTGGCTCATCTGCTTTGTCTGCCCAAGTATGGCCACAGTCATCACAGGTAAAGACAGGAATTCTATGTCCCCACCAAAGTTGACGAGAGATACACCAAGGTCTAAGCTCATCCATCCAAGCTGTGTAAGAGTTAATCCAGTGAGGAGGGTGGAAAAGGCTTCTGTTTTCTTTTGCTCTCTCTTTGGTCTCTTCTTTGGTTTTATCAATAGAATTTTGTGCCATTTCGTTACTCAAGAACCACTGTGTAGAGATAAAAGGTTCTACAATGTTTTTACAACGGTAACAGTGACCCACTTGGTGTACATGCTCTTCAATTTTAACAATGTACCCAGCCTCTTCTAGTGCTTTGACAATGACCGGACGTGCTTCAAGACGTTCAAGTCCTTCAAACTCTCCACAGTAGTCATTGAGGATGCCTTTTTCATCAAAGACTTTAATGAACTCTAAATCATGTCTTTTCCCTACAGCGTAGTCATTTTGGTCATGGGCAGGCGTAACTTTTACCACACCTGTACCAAAATCCATATCTACATGGCTGTCTGTAATGACTTTTATTTTTCTGTCTGTTAAAGGAAGCAGTACTTCTTTACCAACGATATCAGCATAACGAGCATCATCAGGATGTACCATAATAGCCGTATCTCCAAAGTAAGTCTCTGGTCTTGTAGTAGCAACTTCCAGTTCACCTGAACCATCAGCAAACTTATAGACCATCGTATAAAACTTACCATTCACTTCTTCATGTTCTACTTCAATGTCAGAAAGTGCACCATCATGGGTACACCAGTTTACCATGTAAGTGTTTTGTGTAATTTGCCCTTCATTAAAAAGTGAAACAAAAGCTTCTTTAACTGCTTCTTTTAAACCCTCATCCATCGTAAAACGTTCACGTTTCCATGCAGGTGTAACACCAAGTTTACGCATTTGGTGAACAATCTTTCCACCAGATATCTTTTTCTGTAGCCAAGCACGTTCTAAAAACTTTTCACGACCGAGTTCTTCTTTGCTTGTACCCTCCGCTAAAAGTTGTTTTTCAACAATATTTTGTGTGGCAATACCTGCGTGGTCAGTCCCCGGTTGCCAAAGTGTTTTAAAACCATCCATACGTTTGTAACGTGTGATGATATCTTGAAGTGTAAAGGTGAGGGCATGACCAATATGCAATGAACCTGTGACGTTAGGTGGAGGCATCATAATAGAGAAGTTTTTACCCTCTTCTTGAATAGCCTTATTTCCATCTATCTCAAAGTATCCACGCGCTTCACAGAGTGCATAGTAAGTATCTTCTACTTCTTTAGGGTCATATGTTGCTTTTTTTTGTGTCTCTTCACTCATCGCAATCCTTCTAAATGCTGAACGCTAAACGCTTAGCTCATATATTGTCGCGATTATAGCGTAATGGTGCTTTTTGTTTTATGGAGTGCATAGAAAGGGAAGAGATAGGGAGAGTTTTAGCACATCGAAAAGATGTGCTAAAACTGTTTTATGCCAAATAATCTTGTAAAGCTTTAGGCTCTAGTTCACCAGAGGTAGCTTTAAGTTCTTTAATCGCCATTGCTGTAGCTTTTGCTGCTGCAATGGTAGTAAAGTAGGCTACATGATTTGAAAGTACAGATTGTCTAATGGTTTTTGCATCTGTTTTGCTTGATGAATTATCTGAAGTATTAATTGCAAGGGCAATTTCTTCATTTTTAATCATATCATCAATATTTGGACGTCCCTCAGAAATTTTGAGTACTTTTGCGGCTTTTACACCAGCAGCTTCAAGTGCCATATGTGTGCCTGCTGTGGCAACAATTTCAAAGCCAAGATCAGAAAACATTTTACCTATTTCACCGGCATCTTCTTTGTCTGATTCTGTTAAAGAGATGAAGATTTTACCTTCAAGTGGGATGTTGTTGTGAGAAGCAAACTGAGACTTGGCAAAAGACATACCAAAGTTGTCAGAAATCCCCATAACTTCACCTGTTGACTTCATTTCAGGGCCTAAGATAAGGTCAGAACCTGGAAGTTTGTTGAAAGGGAAAACCGCTTCTTTCACGGCAACATGTCCTTTAAGATTAGGCTCCATGATTTTTTTGTCAAAGTTCACAACATTAAAGGTGTCATAGAACTTCAAAGCTTCTTTTAAGTCCCCTTGAATCATGACTCTTGTGGCTACTTTTGCCAAAGGTACACCTGTTGCTTTTGAAACAAATGGCACGGTACGTGAAGCACGAGGATTTACTTCAATGAGGTAAATTTCACCTTTATGAATGGCATATTGAATGTTCATGAGTCCAACCACACCAAGTCCTAGTGCAATTTTGGCTGTTTGCTCTTTGACTTCTTCTTGAAGTTCCATAGAGATGGACATTGGAGGAAGTGAACAGGCTGAGTCACCAGAGTGAATCCCTGCTTCTTCAATGTGTTGCATCACAGAACCGATGTAAACATCTGTCCCATCACAAATGGCATCAACGTCTAGTTCAATGGCATTGTCAAGGAATCTGTCAATAAGTACAGGGGCATCATTGGAAACAGCGACGGCTTCATCCATGTATTGCTTCAGTTCATCGTCAGAATAAACCGTTTTCATACCACGACCACCGAGTACAAAGGAAGGACGTACAAGGACAGGGTAACCAATACGGTTAGCCACCACAAGTGCTTCATCTTTGGCAACAACGGTACCATTTTCTGGTTGCTTAAGACCCAGATCATTGATGAAAGCAGAAAATAGTTTTCTGTCTTCTGCAAGGTCTATGACTTTTGCTGTGGTTCCAGAGATCTTGGCACCAATAGCTGTGAGGTTTTTAGCCAGTTTGAGTGGTGTTTGACCACCAAAGTGTACAATCACACCATCTGGTTTTTCAAGTTCAATCACATTTCTTACATGTTCAAAGTCAATGGGTTCAAAGTAAAGAATGTCAGAAGTATCATAATCTGTAGAAACCGTTTCAGGGTTACAGTTATACATAATAGATTTCACACCCATGTCTGCTAGTGCAAAAGAAGCATGTACACAACAGTAGTCAAATTCAATTCCTTGACCAATACGGTTAGGTCCTCCACCAATTACAAGTACTTTTTTCTCTTTTGATTCTGCTCTTGGTGTTTGTGGTACTTTGCTGATATTTGTTGTTGAGTAGAGGTAAGGTGTTAAGGCTTTAAACTCTGCGGAACAGGTATCTACTTCATTGTATTCAAGTTGCACACCTGTTTTTTCTCTGGCAGTATAAATGTCATTTTCAGTAAGGCTAAGACCCTCTTTTTTGTTAATGACTTGGGCAATCATTAGATCTGAGAAACCATCTGCTTTGACTTCACGTAGTCTTGTAGCATCTGAGAGTAGGGCAATGTCCATCTCTTTTTCTGTCTGGGCAAGTTCTTCAAGTTGGTACAGGAACCATCTGTCAATTTTACATAGATCAAAGATCGCATCTACGCTCATGCCACGTCTAAGTGCTTCAAAAACGTAAAGCATACGGTTTTCATTGGAACGGCGTATTTCACGTACAAGTTCTTCACCATCACAGACAATAGGGTTAAAACCTATGAGTCCTGTTTCAAGTGAACAAAGTGCTTTTTGGAAAGACTCTTTAAAGGTACGACCAATAGCCATAGCTTCACCTACAGACTTCATCGCTGTAGTCAGTGTTGAGTTTGCAAGTGGGAACTTCTCGAAGGTGAAACGTGGAAGTTTTGTAACGATGTAGTCAATTACTGGTTCAAAAGATGCAGGTGTCCCTGTAATGTCATTGGTGATTTCGTCTAGGGTAAATCCAACAGCAAGAAGGGTAGCCACTTTGGCAATAGGATAACCAGTTGCTTTAGATGCCAGTGCAGAAGAACGGCTTACTCTTGGGTTCATCTCAATAACAATCATACGCCCTGTATCAGGGTCGATGGAAAATTGTACGTTAGAGCCACCCGTATCTACACCTACTTCACGTAAGATTTTAAAAGAGGCATCTCTCATATGTTGGTACTCTTTGTCTGTAAGCGTAAGTGCAGGGGCAATGGTAATTGAATCACCCGTATGTACACCCATTGGGTCAAAGTTTTCAATGGAACATATGATGATACAGTTATCCTCTTTGTCACGAATAACTTCCATCTCATACTCTTTCCAACCAAGTAAAGACTCTTCAATAAGGATTTCTGAGATAGGTGAAGCTTCAAGCCCACCACGTACAATATCTTTATACTCATCCATATTGTATGCCACACCTGAGCCCCCACCAGCCATAGTAAATGAAGCACGGATAATCAGTGGGAAACCAATGTTTTTTGCAGCATCTAAGGCTTCATCCATGTTGTAAGCATATTGAGAAATAGGTAAATCCATACCAATTTTAATCATGGCCTCTTTAAATTCTTGTCTGTCTTCACCTTTTTTAATGGCTGCAGGACTTGCACCTAAGAATTCAATACCATCAAGCATGCCAGCATCATTCATATCCATAGCAACATTGAGTGCGGTTTGTCCACCCATTGTTGGTAAGATAGCATCAACATTTTCTTTTTTGATGATTTTAGAAATGATTTCTGGTGTGATAGGCTCAATATAGGTTCTATCGGCAAACTCTGGGTCTGTCATAATAGTTGCAGGGTTTGAGTTAATGAGTACAACTCTGTAGCCTAGCTCTTTAAGTGTTTTAGCTGCTTGAGTACCAGAGTAGTCAAATTCACAAGCTTGACCAATAACAATTGGTCCTGAACCGATAAGTAAAATAGTTTTGATGTCATTGCGTTTTGGCATGGAAAGATCACCTTGATTTTTAGTTTGATATTATACAGAAAGATGACCATGAAATCCCTTAAAAAAAGGGACTTTTAGGAAGTTTAAAAGAGGTCTAAGGTACTTGGTTTTCTTTTTGGCTTACGTTTTTTTCTCTTTGGCTTTGGTTTTTTAATGACAGGTTCTTCTTCCACTGTTTCAGGATGTAGAGCATCTTCTTGTGTTTGGTCTATACGCGAAGGAAAACTTGTAATAGGGTTAGTGGTCATGTTAGTCGCAGGGATACTAAGCATCATAGTTGCATTAAAGTCAGGAAGTGATGGTATCGGGTTTGACTGTATTATTTTTGTGGTTTTATTAGAATCAAAACCTTCTAAAAGTGTGGCTTGTGCATTGTTAATGAGAAAAAAAGTTTTCGGTTGAAAAATGTTATTGTAGGTTTTAATGTAGGCAACAGTGTAAGAACTTTGGACTTCAATTTTTGTCACAATTCCCACAGGGATATCTGCAAAGAAAATGTTGTCTAAACCAGAAGTGATGACTTTATCACCTTCTTTGATATCATGCCATTTTGGTATAAATTTCACAAGCATTTCATTTTTTTCATGCCCTAACGCAATCCCAGGTGCTTTACTTTTACCAATAAAAACAGAAAATCGACACTGTTTGTCAGAAGTGAGGTAGCCGTAGAGTTGCTGATGCTTTACTTTTGCAATTCCTGCTACCACACGGTCTTGAATAATACCATAAAGTTTGTCTTCTTTTAAACCTTTTGGTTTGGTCAGAATGATTTGTGAAAATGAGTTGAGTTTTACATAAGAAATAGTTTCTACAATAGAAACAGAAGCGAGAGGTAAGTGTGTAAGCGTTGGTAAAATGTCATAGACATCTTTGACCTGTTTAATGTAATGCATCTGCTCTAACAGACGTTTACGCAAGATACGATTTTCACGGCTAAGCTTTTGTATAGACTCTTTTTGGAAGATGTAGCTATGGCTTTTGTCTTCCAAGTTTTGTGTAAAGTTTTTGTAGTTTTGTTTAATAGGATTGATGGCAGCAAGAAGTGTATCTGTAATACGTGCATCATTCCTAGATAGTAGTACTGTTAACATCATTAACAGTATGGCAATGATGATTAGTCTAGTCTTCATATGCCATTTGCTGTAATAAATCTATTTCATCAAGTGCTATACCTGTACCTTTTGCCACAGCAAGGAGTGGATCTTCTGCAATATAGACAGGAAGTTTTACAATATCAGAGAGGTATTTGTCAAGTCCTCTAATGAGTGCACCACCACCGGTAAGGACAATACCATTTTCAACGATGTCTCCTGCAAGTTCTGGTGGTGTCTCTTCAAGTACCGATTTTAGTGCTTCAGCAATCTCTTCTAAAGAGTCTTTCATCGCTGCTCTCATGTGTTCTGAAGTGACTTCCATAGAAGCGAGGCATCCTTCTACTTGGTCTCTACCTCTGACTGTTGTTGAGAGCTCTTCTTCAAGTGGAATGGCTGTACCAATTTTGATTTTTAGCTCTTCTGCTACTCTTTCACCAATGAGAAGGTTAAAGTTCTTTTTGATGTAGTCAATAATGGCTTGGTCAAGGCTATCACCAGCCACACGTATAGACTTAGAAATCACAAGTCCACCCAAAGAAATTACACCGATTTCAGTGGTTCCTCCACCAATGTCAACCACAAGGTTTCCATTGGGGTCTTTTACCGGGATTCCTGCACCAATAGCTGCTGCCATTGGCTCTTCAATAAGGTAGACGAAACGTGCCCCCGCATTTTCCGCAGAGTCTTTCACTGCACGTCTCTCCACCTGTGTTAAACCGTAAGGTACACAGATGATAATACGTGGAGAGAAAAAACCTTTTCTTTTATGGGCTTTTTCAATGAAATAACGGATCATCATTTCTGTGACTTCAAAGTCAGCAATAACGCCATCTTTCATAGGACGAATGGCTTTGATGTTCCCTGGTGTTTTACCCACCATGTTTTTGGCTTCTTGACCAACAGCCAAGATACGCTCTCGACCATGTTTGTCATATTGAATGGCAACCACTGAAGGTTCGTTGATACAGATTCCTTGACCTTTGACAAGGACCAAAGTATTGGCAGTTCCTAAGTCAATTGCTAAATCATTGGAAAACATTCCTAAAAATTTCTTAAACATATTTTATCCTTTTATCTACTACGCGTTTACGCTGTTTTTTTATCTTTTATATAAAGAGGTTTTGCACCGGTGAGCACAACATCCTCAGTGATGATTACTTCGTACCCTGCAAGTTCAGGCAGTTCATACATGATGTCAAGCAGTATCTCTTCAAGTATTGAACGTAATCCTCTTGCACCCGTTTTTCTGTCAAGTGCTTTTTGGGCAATAAGTTTGAGTGCTTCGTCTTCAAACGTTAAAGTCACATCATCAATCTCAAAAAGTTTTTGGTACTGTTTAAGTAGAGCGTTTTTAGGCTCAACCAAAATACGTACCATGTCCTCTTTTGAAATTTCACCTAGTGTAGCTAAAACATGTAAACGACCAATCAGTTCAGGGATGAGTCCATAAGAGACTAAGTCATCTGCTTCTACCATGTGTAAAAGGTTCTCTTCTTCTTTTTTAGAACGTTTCGCTTGTCCAAAACCTAGTGTGTTTGCACCCAGTCTTCTTTTAAGTATGTCATTAAGACCATCAAAAGCACCACCACAGATAAAGAGGATGTTTGAAGTGTCAATTTGAATGAAGTCTTGGTTAGGGTGTTTACGTCCACCTTTTGGTGGAATGTTTACCACAGAACCTTCAATGAGTTTGAGGAGGGCTTGTTGTACACCTTCACCAGAAACATCACGGGTAATAGAACGGTTTTCACCCATTCTTGCAATTTTATCTACTTCATCGATAAACACAATACCTTGCTCTGCACGCTGAGGGTCACCATCTGCAGCCATGAGAAGTTTGGTTAAAATATTTTCTACATCTTCACCCACATAGCCGGCTTCTGTGAGGTTTGTTGCATCGGCAATCGCAATAGGCACATCTAAAAATCTAGCAATGGTTTGGGCTAAGAGTGTTTTCCCTGAACCTGTAGGCCCAATAAGAAGCACATTGGATTTAGATATTTGTGTGTCATCTGCAAGATTGTCTTTAAATAGACGTTTATAATGGTTGTAGACAGCCACTGAGAGTGTCTTTTTAGCTTTCTCTTGACCAATAACATACTCAGAAAGCATGGCATTGATCTCTTTTGGTGTGTAGAGGGTTTGTGTTCTATCTTCTGCATTGACATTCTCTTGCTCTTCTTCACCAAATAAAATTTTATAGGCAGAGATCACACAGTTAGAACAGATATAGGCAGATTCACCTGCGATAAGAGGGTTTTCTTCACTCTCTATGGTTTCACAAAAGCTACATGCTTTAGTACTCATGATTTATCCTCAGTTTTAATTCTTGTGAATGGGATACCTCTTTTAGAAGTTTTAATAAATTCACATAGTTTTTTTACGGCTCCAGAATCACTTGTTTCAAAAAGTTTCTGTGCCACTTCTTGTAAGGGATTTCCCTGTTCAAAAAGTTCTCTATAGGCAGACTTTAGAGTATTGATCTCTTCTCTTGGCATATTTCTACGAAGTCCTGTTAAGTTTAGACCACGTAAGCTTGCTCTGTTTCCTTCTGCCAAACAAAAAGGAGGGATGTCTTGTGCCAAAGCAGAAGCACCACCTACCATGGCATAGTCTCCTACACGTACAAATTGATGTATAGGTGTAAGCCCACCAATGACCACATGGTTACCAAGTTCTACATGTCCTGCAAGTGTGGCGCCATTTGCCAAGATACAGTTGTCAGCAATAATCACATCATGTCCAAGATGTACGTAACCCATAAGCAAGTTTCCATTGCCAATTTTAGTCACAGAACCTCCACCTTTTGTACCTGGGTTGAGTAGGGTGAACTCTCTAATGGTATTGTTATCCCCAATAATGAGTTCAACATCTTCTCCGTTGAACTTTAAATCTTGAGGAATAGTTCCCACTGCAGCGTGAGGGAAAATACGGTTGTTTTTACCAATGGTGGTTTTGCCTTCTATCACAACATGGGAAGCAACCGTTGTGTTGTCTCCAATGCTGACTTTAGAGCCAATGTAAGTAAACGGCCCTACAGAAACATTGTCACCTAAAATGGCACCGTCTTCAATGACGGCTGATGGATGTATAAGAGACATAAGGACCTACTTATCCACAATCATGGCTTTAAGTTCAGCCTGTGCCACAACTTTATCATCGACATAGGCTTTGGCCTCAAGTTGCCAAACAGGGCCTTTTTGTTTCATAACGGAAATTTTGTAGACGAGCTTATCACCAGGAGTAACAGGGATACGAAACTTTGCTTTGTCAATACTCATAAAGTAAACGACTTTTTTTTCCATCTCTTCTTCTGATATGTCACCCATACTTTTAAAAGCAAGTACACCACCTGCTTGTGCCATACCTTCTAGTATCATCACACCAGGATAGATAGGATGATCAGGGAAGTGCCCTTGAAAGACAGGCTCAGAGATAGAGACATTTTTATATGCCTCTATAGATTCACCAGCTTGAAGCGCGGTGACTCTGTCAACTAAAAGAAAAGGGAACCTATGGGGTAATATTTTTTGAATTTCAACGATGTTATAAAGCATTAAAAAACCTTTGTAATAATTATGTGAATCCTCTGAGTAACCTAAGGCACTCATAGGATTCAATTTTACTTATTTTACCTAAGAGTTGGTAAAAGGTGGTTTAGAGTTCTATAAGGACCTCTTTAACATCCGAGTAGGTTTTACTTTGACAAAGAATTTCTATCTTTTTACTTGGTATCTCTTCCACCACTAAAATGACCGATAAATCATACGGAGTAATCCCTAATTTTGAACGTATTTCAATCTCTTTGGTAAAGCTAGGAGGTGCATAAATAAGTGCTGTGACATCGT
>CAUZVG010000015.1:0-19681 GCA_963583215.1 Campylobacterales bacterium
CAAAGAGAAACAGAAATCTCTTTTTTAGTCCACCCACATCAGCGATAGCACCAAGCAAAGGAGCCAGTAGTACAATGATCAGACTTGATATCGAATTTGCAAAACCAAGCTGTGCCGTACTGACGGTGACATCAACATTAGCAGAAAAATACTCTTTGAAAAAAATAGGAAAAAATCCTGCTATCACCGTTGTGACATATGCAGAGTTTGCCCAATCATAAAATGCCCATGAGTAGATGCTTCTGTTTTTCCAATTTTTCATAGTTACATAATGACCTATTTTGGATAAAATAGAGATTATGAACTTTTTAGAACTTTTTAGAACTTTTTAAAAAACCAAACCTTGTCGCCGCCCATAGAGGTGATCGCTCACAAAAACCAGAAAACACCTTAAGTGCTCTTGCATCCAGTGTCGGAAAATGTGACTTTATTGAGATCGATGTACAGCTTACTAAAGATCTGGTGCCTGTGATCATTCATGATGATACGCTTAGTCGAACCTCTAATGTCTCAAACATAGAAAGGTTCAAGGAGCGAACTCCATGGAAAATCTATGATTTCACAGAGGAAGAACTTCAAAGCCTTGATTTCGGCTCTTGGTTTAATCATCAATATGAACCCGTTCTTACCCTGGAACAAGCACTCTCATTTGCAAAAGAACAGCATCTGTTTTTAAATGTAGAGATCAAAAACATGTCCAAAACTTTTAGAGATGAGATAGTCGTTCAGATTATCATCGATATAATCCAAAAAAAGCATGCTGAACATTTACTACTGCTTTCATCCTTTTACCACCCTTATCTTCCGCTGTGTAAAAAACGCTCTCCAAAGACACCTACAGCTGCTTTACAAATGTACAAACACCCAAGCAATCTCATCAATTATCTTCATACTTTACAAGTGAATGCCTATCATCCTCAAGATAAGATCATTAACCAAAAAACAGTAGTCAATTTAAGAGAAGCCGGTTTTTTTGTCAATGTGTTTACGGTCAATAAAACAAATCGAAAAAAGAAGTTATTTGACAGGGGTGTCAATCGTATTTTTACCGACCTTTTAGTGTAATGTATTATGTTTGTGCTAAAATAGATTTAAGGTACTTCTAAAAACCCTACATCTCTTTAGAGGAGACCTTTATTATATAAAGTTATGGAGGTACTAGATGAAAAGATATATTTATAATTCCGACATCGGAACATTCGAGATCCGACAGACCGGTCATTTGCGTTATCAGCTCTGGATAGAAGAAGAACTGCTTGGTGAATATGCAAGTGCGGAACTGGCTGCCGAAGATGTCGCCGGATTTGATACCGACTACGTTGAATGGGACAAACTCGAAAATGAACTCAGAAATGTTCCAGCCAATCTTGCTAAGTGGGCCACCGTTGCAGAGGATGCACCTCGCAAGTGATGAAGTCTTCCGTCACCATCGGTAAAAATGATACCCAAAAGTTCATCGCTGACTGCCATTTGGGAAAGCTTGCAAAGTACCTGAGACTGATGGGAGTTGACATGCTCTTTTTCCCCCACATAGAAGACAACAAACTCATCACTATCGCTAACGAAGAATACCGTATCATTCTGACTCGTGACCGTCTTCTGTCACAGCGTAAAAATGCCCCTGTTTTTTTCTGGAGCCTACAGGTACCAAGGCGCAGCTCAAAACACTTATTGACTACTATAACCTAAAAAACACTCTGCTCTCTTCAGTCACTGTATTGTCTGTAACACCCCGCTGCAGGTCATTGAAAAAGAAAAAATTATAGACAGCATATTCGAAAAAGTCAAAAAGTATTTTGACTTTTTCGAATACTGCCCTACCTGCGACCGCATCTACTGGAAGGGAGATCACTGCAGACATATGATGGAATTTTTGGAGCAAATATTGAACGAGGTTTAGTATTTTAGCAATTCACATCTCTTCATACTCCAGGTCAAAATTATATTCTGAAAAATTACTCTCAAGCATCTTATCTATCTTCTCTCGATATTGTGCTGATCTAAGAGAATTTGGAGAGAGAAAAACAAAAGCAATATCAGCCTCTTTGGCATACTCCCCACTGAGGTCAAGTACGGAGAGATTAAAGGCTTTAAGCTTCTCTTTCATGCTGTTGGTGACAGATCTACGTCCTTTGAGTGAGTGGACATAGGGTAAGTCAATATGGAGTATGCAGTTACAGATGATCATAGGTATATTGTATCAAGTTTTTCTCTCTTTGGTATAATATATGAAAAGGATACAAGATGTTTAAAGATCGTAAAGATGCCGGTCAAAAGCTGGCAGTTGCACTAGAAATATATAAAGAAGAAAACCCTTTGATTTTTGCTATACCCCGAGGTGGAGTAGAGTTAGCATATGAGGTTTCTAAAATGCTTAATACCGATTTTTCACTACTTATCTGCCGGAAACTCCCTTTTCCCTTGAATCCAGAGAGTGGCTTTGGAGCAATGGCAGAGGATGGTTCACTCTATATCAATGAAATGTCAGCTGCATCAGTATCTCCTAAAGAAATTGAGAAAATTATTGCAGAGCAAAGCCTTGAAATAAAAAGACGTATTCAAACACTAAGAGAAGGAAAGCCTCTCCCCTCTATAAAAGAACGAACAATTATTTTAGTAGATGATGGTATTGCTATGGGCTCTACCATGCATGTAGCGATAGAATTGTGTAAGAGAGAAGGAGCAAAAAAGATCATTTTAGCCGTACCTGTAGCAGGAAGAAGAACGATAGAAAAATTTTCCAAAATTGTTGATGAAGTTATTGTACTTGAATCTCCTATTAATTTTTATGCTGTAGCTCAAGTCTATGAAAACTGGTATGATGTAAGTGATGAAGAAGTGTTAAATTTTATCAATATAATGTGACTTCATCATACAGTGCTTCTGAAATCTGGGCAACCCCCCATAATACCAACCCTATATTCCTTAGTTTTTATCTCTTTTGGAATACCGATTTTCATTTGAAAATATCCTTTTAGTTAAGTAAATCCCTATAAAAATTTCTCATACAGAAGACTATTCCATTGAAGAGAAATCATAGTTTTATAATACTATTCTTTAATCCTCTAGTCCAACGTTAGTTCTTGCTATAGGATTCACTCTTAATCTTTCAACAGGTATCGGTTTTGCACTTTTTTCGCATATACCGAATGTTCCATTTTTTATTTTTCCTAGTGCATGAATAGTCTCTTTAAGCTCATTTTCCTGCTGAGCCAAAATAGTATTATCTTTTCTGCTAAGACTATTAAGAGATGCAAGATCTTTCATATCATTGATCCCGTCATCACTGCCTACACTGTCTAACTCTGATCGAAGCTGTTCAATATTGTCTTCGATATGGACTAATTTCTCTTTTAGTATCTTTTCAAATTCTTTAAAATCCAGGTCATCTCTTTTTTTCATGATTCATTCCTTTTCTTACTTCATCTTAGACTTTGATAAAATCAAACTACGGTACATACACAAGAACATCACTTGTTGTTTCTCTTAAAATATAATTTGCGACACTTCCCAGTAATGCGTTAAAGCCTGCAGTACCTCGAGAACCTATAACTACAAGGTCATATGAGTCTTTTTTAATATATTTAAGTAGTGCTGCTTTATTGTCTAATTCTCCGTCAATTACTTTTCCATTTTTCACAGAAACATCTTGCATAAATTTTTTCAAATCTTTTTTGGCACAAGATTTTGCCACTTTATTGTACTCAGAAAGATCTCGCCCTACTGCAGCGTACGGTCCTTCTATTATATAAATAATTTCAGAGGCATGAACTATGTTTATTTTTGAAGTTGGAAAAATATTTTTTGCAAATAAAACGCTTTGTTTTGATTGTTTATGAAAGTCTGTTGGTGCTATAATATTTTTATATGATTTTTTTGCAGTGTTTTTAACAACCAAGACAGGTAAATGACTTTTGTGTGCCACTTTTTGCGCTGTTGTACCCAAGAATCTTTTTCTACCTTTTTCCTTGCTATGTGCACCGATGACAATCATATCTGCTTTATATAATTTTGATTCATAGAGTATGATTTCATCTGCATCACCTTCTTTCACAAAGACAAAACAAGATACTTTGGTATCTTTATTCAATGCTTTTATCTTTTTTTCTATTTTTTTGTGATACTCTTTTTGTCAATGACTATATCTTTAGAACCAAAATAACTTGGTATGGCTAACCAAGGTGTTGGTATCGCATGAACGATAAACAATTCAGCTTTGTTCTCATTGGCTAAAATCAATGCTCTTTTTAAAACATTATCTGATTTTTCAAAAACATCTAACCCTACAATAATTCTTTTTAACTTTTTCATTATTAACTACCTTTTTTAAAATTTTAGAATCTTAACTTCTCACTACCTATTCTATATTCTAGTATTAAAAAACTTAATACTATAACTCACACATATTAATGAACATGTCAAAATTAAGAGAGTAGAATAATCATAAAAAAGAGGTTGAGCATCTATTTTCATACAAAAAATATTGAACAAACATTCTCAATTTTGGAAACAAGTACTTCTGGTTTAACAAGTAAAGAAGTACAGAGAAGACAAGAACAATACGGTCCAAATATCCTCCCTTCAAAACCTGAAAAGACATTTTTTGCACACTTTTTGCAACAGTTTAAAAGTCCTATAATCTATATCTTGCTCTTGGCAGCATTTATGGCTCTTATCATTCAAGAATACACGGATGCAGGCTTTATTCTTGCAGTTTTATTTCTTAATGCAGTGATTGGTACCTATCAGGAGTATTCAGCATCTCAAAAAGCTAAACTACTTGAAAACCTTATCAAAACCTATGCTATGGTGTTACGGGATGATGGCATAGAAGAAATTGATAGCCCGTATATTGTTCCTGGAGACATAGTGATGTTTGAACCAGGCACTAAAGTAGCTGCAGATATCAGGATGACTGAAACTAAAAACCTTATGGTAGATGAATCATTACTGACAGGAGAATCCCTTGATGTAAATAAAGATGCACTCTTTTTAAGCGATAACAACGATCTTCTGCTCCCCGAGAGAAAAAATATGCTCTTTGCAGGTACATATATTTCAAGTGGTAGAGGTAGAGGTGTGGTATCGGCGATTGGGAAAGATACTGAAGCGGGAAAGATAGCACAACTGCTTGATAAAGAAAGTAAAGCTAAAATTCCTTTACTTGAAAAAATGGAAAAGCTTTCATTTACTATCTCCATCGTTATTGGTATTATGGTACTTATTCTTTTTGCGATAGGGCTACTCAAAGGGATGACCTTTTACGCTCTCTTTCTTTTTTCTGTTGCACTTGCAGTTTCTACCATTCCGGAAGGACTGCCTGTAGCCATTACAGTAGCGCTTACCTCTGCTTCTTTGGCTATGTCTAAACGCAATGTCATCGTACGCAAGTTAGCTGCCATAGAGGGACTGGGAGCTTGTACTCTCATAGCCAGTGACAAGACAGGTACACTCACACAAAATAAACTCTCTGTGGAGTATTTTATATCACCACATAAGATTTATGATACCGATACAATGCATGAAGCACATGATAAAGTGTATCTGGCTTCAATTTTGTGTAATGAGATGCATTATGAAGAGTCTAAAGAAGGTGGCGTAGATTTTTTTGGGGATCAGGTAGATATTGCACTGGCACGGTTTGCTGCAAATGCAGATGAATCTTATGTGACAAGCTCAAAGTCATATAGAAAGATAGATGAGATACCTTATGAACCGGTCAATAGGTTTTCTGCAGTGATGATGGAACAAGATGATAGGGTATATCAGTTTAGCAAGGGCTCTCCTGAAACGGTACTTGAACATTGTAATGTTACGCAAGAAGAAAAAAAAGATATCTTGGCAGATGTGGATGAGTGGGCACTGAAAGGGTACAGAACCATCGCCCTTGCGCATAAAGAGTCTGTAGATGAATCTACTATCAGTCTTAATAACTTTACGTATCTTGGTTTTGTAGCCATCATCGACCCGGTAAGAGAAGAAAGTCCTGATGCCATAAAAAAAGCACAAGAAGCTGGTATCAAAGTCGTTATGATCACGGGAGATCACCCCAACACCGCGCTTTCCATCGCACAAGAGCTTGGTATCGCCTCTTCTAAAGAATCAGTGATGGGCGACAAAGAGTTGCTTGCATGGGAAAAGAACGGTGCTAAAGCTGAGGATCTAAAGGGTAAAACCGTTTTTTCACGCGTAACACCTGAACAAAAGATGAAGATTGTTATGGCATACCAAACACTGGGACATTATGTTGCAGTGACAGGAGATGGCGTAAACGATGCCCCCGCCCTCAGACATGCAAACATCGGTGTGGCTATGGGTAAAAGTGGTACAGACATCGCCAAAGCTTCCAGTGATCTCATACTCACCGATGACAATTTCGTTTCTATCGTCAGTGGCATCGAAGAAGGAAGACGGGCACATGACAACATCCGAAAAGTAATCTACTTGCTCATATCGACAGGCTTTGCAGAGTTAGTCTTAGTGATGCTCTCTTTTATCACTGGACTGCCTTTACCCCTACTCCCTGTGCAGCTATTATGGCTCAATCTTGTAACCAACGGTATACAGGATGTAATGCTTGGATTAGAGTCTGCAGAACCAGGACTTTTAAAAAGAAAACCCAGATCACCTCAAGAACCTATATTCAACAAACTGATGCTTAGACGTATCGTGGTAGGTGGTCTGTATATCGGTATCGTCTCTTTTGTACTCTTTTACTTTTTACTGCAAAGCGGAGAGAGTGTGGAGAGTGCCAGAAACATCATACTGCTTCTGATGGTACTGTTTGAGAATGTACATGTCTTTAACAGTAGAACAGAGATCAATTACTTGTATAAAATGAAATATAAAAATAGTATAGTACTTATCTCGCTGGTTATCTTCACTCAGATTTTACATATCACATCCATGCATATCCCTTTTATGCAAAACGTACTTTCTGCTCAACCTGTCTCTTTTGATATCTGGTTGGAACTCGCAATTATTGCAATTGGTCTGGTTGTTGTTATGGAAGCAGATAAATGGTTTACACTACGAAAAGAAAAGAAGATGTCATGAAGATAGCATTTTTTGAGATAAAAGAGGATGAAAAAGATTTTTTTAACGTACAGTTACAAGGTCATGAACTTTTCTTTTTTGAAAAAACGATTCAAGAGGTTTTATCAAAAAGTGAAACATATGAAATCATCTCCGTGTTTGTACATTCACGCATAAGCAATGAGATCTTAGACAAACTCCCACAAGTTAAGTATTTGCAAACACGATCTACAGGTTTTGACCACCTCAAATGTACTCAAATTTATGAAAGAGGTTTGAAAGCAAGTAATGTTACAGGTTATGCAGGTCCTACAGTAGCAGAATTTGCATTTTCACTCTTACTCAATGCTACCCGTAAAACACATACCGCTCTAAAAAGAACTAAACAAGGTAATTACGATTACCTTGATCTAAAAGGCATAGAACTTTTTGGGAAGACCATAGGTATCATTGGGTTAGGTACGATAGGACTTCATATGGCGAAGATAGCAAAAGGTTTCGGTATGCAGATTTTAGGATACTCACGAACCCATAAACCGATATTTCGTACACTTGATATACATTTTGTTTCTTTGGAAGAAATTTTAAAAGATTCAAATATCCTTATGCTTGCAGTGCCATTATCACCTTCAACTCAAAACCTTATTAATCTCACAAACAGTAAGTTGATAAAAACAGATTGCATCATCATCAATATAGCTAGAAATGATGTTATAAAAAAATCACTTTATCATACCCTTCCAAATACTATTGCCTGCGATATTGACAACGATATTTCTCTTTCACATAAAGACAATATTCTTCATACTCCGCATATGGCCTATTATACCCATGAAGCATTAGATCGCATTATGCAAATCTCCTTAGAAAACTTAAATACATTCATTAAAGAAGAAAGACCACTCAATTGTCTCAAAATCATTTGCGAAAAAGAGTATACTTAGTTTGACAGACACAAAAAAATTTTCTAATATTTTGATTTTTAATCTTCAAGTGGGAAATGCAATGACACTGATTTTGATGCTTCGAAAAGAGCCTGAGATGCAATGGATACAGTACGATTTGTATTTAACAAAGATACAATCTTTTTCTCGTTTATTCCTTTTTTGCTGATCGAGAAGGTCGCTTCTTTCATAATCCGGTGATTCTCTTCTTCTGCTTTGGCGAATTTCTCCACGCATTTCTCGGCAGACCACTCTTCTTCCATATAATTAATATAGATAAGTATCGCATAGGTAAGGTTTTTTCGAATCGAATCATAAATACTGTGAATCGTCTCGTTATCACTTTCAGAGAATTCGTTCATATTGTTTTTAACATCTTTAAGGATTTTTGCTGCATAGACACTCTCTCGTACCGATGTTAAAAGGATTTCGAGGCTTTGTCTCTTTTCTGGTGCGAGATCCTGCTGATTCAATACCGTAACGAATTCGACGATTTTGATCTCGATCTCTTTGATCCTCAGGTAGGCCTTTTTATGGTTGAACTCAATCTGCTCCTGGTTGAGCTCGACTACTTCCTTCACATCGAGTTCTCGTCCAAACACATCGTTGGGCCTGATATTGGCCAGTAACAGTGCAAACTTCATTGTTTTAACAAACAAGTTGTTCACTTCGTTCCGTAAGGAGACAAATGCTGTCTCGGGAAATTTCGGATCGACCATATGTATATATCGAGTAGGCACCGTTTCAACATGCACAAAGATACGCTTCAGATACTTAGCCATCAAGGAGATGAAGGGCAGTAGTATCACAACACCTAGTACATTAAACAAAGTATGAAACAGTGCCAACGCTGTTATAGGATCATCTTTCAGTCCAACAACATGCATTATGAACTGCGTTAAAATGGGCAAGAGCATGAATGCTACCGCCGCAGTGATAAGATTGAAGATAAAATGGGCCAACGCAACACGTTTTTTATCGGGAATACCGCCGATAGCTCCAAGAAGTACTGTAGCTGTTGTACCGATGTTGGTGCCGATTACCATGGCAGCGGATTGTTCAAAGCTGAGTATATGCACATACAATGCACTTAACACAATTGCTGTTGCAGCTGAACTAGACTGAATTAGTGCAGTTAGAACAAAGCCAATCCCTATAAAAGCAATCAATGGAAAGTTTGAAAATTTTGCAAGATCGATCGTTCCTGCAACAGACTCGATGGCGGTTTTCATAAACTCCAGACCGAGAAACAAGAGACCAAATCCGACAAGCACTTTGGCAACAGTACTTACTTTCTTATGAGAGGCGCCAAAAATGAGCAGCAGTCCTCCCGCACCTATCATGGGAAGTGCGAAAGCCTCAATGTTAACTTTGAAACCAAGGGTAGCCACGATCCATGCAGTAACCGTTGTCCCGACATTCGAACCAAAAATAACGGCAATAGCCGAATGCAGTGAAATCAGCGAAGCACTGACAAACGACAGTGTCATTAATGTTACGACTGAAGAGCTTTGAAGCAGTGCAGTTGCAACAGCCCCAGTCAGGAGAGATTTCATCCTAGTGGATGTTGAGTTTTTAACCCAGGTTTTGAAGCGGATACCTACCGACTCTTTAAGTGCCAGTTCCATGTACAACATGCCGAATAAAAACATTCCTAAACCAGAAAGTGTTTGTATAAATGCGAATGTCATATATTTTTATCTCGCTTTTTAGATATTATATCAATATTATCGTTATTGTAAAGGATGTGTGTGGCACTTGTTACTTGCGCATAGCTCCAAGCACGTGGAACACCTCTCCCAAAGGTAGCAAAACTCAAAGAGCTCCTTATGAAGAAACCCTCATAGGGATAAAACCTAATGATCCTTCCTGGCCTCCTGAAGTTTTAAAAGTGCCACATTCCTTTGACCCCTGTCTTGCCTGTGCAGTGCATATTATATATATCAAGGGCAAACATCCTGGAGAGTATAAGATCAATGCCTCTTGTTGATGTGATAAGGTTTGGTAGGCATCTATTCCTCATCTACCTTCCCCCGCAAGCGTTTCTTTCCGGCATGTTTTTTCTTTGATTGCAATCGTCGATTGACAGAACCTTTCGTAGGTTTGGTCGCAATACGCTTTTTTTGAATGACATTAACACTTTTAATGAGCTCTACCAAGCGCTCAAGCGCCTTATTTCTGTTTTGCTCCTGGCTACGATGCTGTTGTGATTTGATGACAATGATACCTTCTTTCGTAATGCGCTTATCTTTAAGCACGAGAAGCTTCTCCTTGTAAAAATCCGGCAGTGACGAGGCAGCAATATCAAAACGCAGGTGCATCGCTACAGAGGTTTTGTTGACCTTCTGACCGCCGGAACCCTGTGCTCGGATAGCTTCAAAGGTAATTTCATTCTCATCCAGAGAAACATTATTTGAAATGTTTAGCACAGGAGCTCATTATCTGCTTTAACCACACCCATTGTTATATCAGGAGACTGTCTGCTGACATAGATATGTATATCTGTCTCGTCAGAAAAAAGGGTTTCACCTCTTTCAAACCCAATTTCAGGATACCCGATCTGTTTTAATGTTTTTTTGGCGATATCTTCATAAAAAGCATCATCAAGAAGGACTTTGGTTTTCACTTCACCGCCTATGATGATATGCTTACCGCTTATAAATACTTCAGTTGCCACTTTAGAATCAGGATCAAGTTGGAGCAATGTATCCACGATAGAATCTGCGATGATATCAGCACATTTATCAGGATGACCAGCTGAAACAGCTTCGGAAGCGAAAAGATACATACTATTCTCCTGTTTTAATGACGATCTTATCCATCATTTTGCCTTTAAGAAATATTTATCCTATAATATCATAAAAAGAAAAGTGAATTATCGTTTTATCGCTTCTGTTTTATCTCTTTGGTAAGTTTTTTAGATAATGAAACTTCTGATATCATGACACTATAAGGAATATAAGGAAACCTATGGAAAATCTAACTATTCTAACCATACTTAAATCTTCTGGTGGATTGGGTCTTTTTCTACTAGGAATGCTTATTATGACAGAAGGGTTACGATCCTTAGCTGGCGACACTATAAGAAATACTTTGATGCGTTTTACAAAGAGCCCTTATTCAGGTGCAGCTACAGGTGCAATTAGCACTGCACTGCTACAATCTTCCAGTGCCACAACAGTGATGGCTGTCGGGTTTGTCGGTGCCGGATTCATGACCTTTCCCCAGTCATTAGGGATCATATTTGGTGCCAATATAGGTTCGACTATGACCGGCTGGATGGTTGCATTGTTTGGATTCAAACTCGATCTTGGCACGATCCTCCTGCCTCTTATACTTCTCGGTGTGATACTGAAGCTTATTTTTCATGGCAAGATTTCTGCCTTTGGCTATGCTTTGGCCGGTTTTGGTCTGATCTTTGTAGGGATCTCCATGATGCAGGAGGGTATGAGCGGTTTTGAGGGGATGATCACTCCGGAGGACCTGCCCTCAGATACATTGATAGGAAGATTGAAACTGGTCGTACTGGGTATCCTCTCGACACTCATCACTCAAGCTTCAAGTGCCGGTGTTGCCGTAACATTGACAGCACTTTATGCCAATGCGATCAATTTTGAGCAGGCAGCAGCACTGGTCATCGGTATGGATGTCGGAACCACAGTGACTGCTCTAATGGCTTCGATCGGGGGGTCCGAAAATGTTCGCAGAACAGGATTCTCCCACGTTATCTACAATCTGTTTACCGGAGCGATGGCTCTCTTCCTGATTACACCCTATATCTACATATGGGATACTTTGGCACCGGGTGCTTTGATGCAAAATGCAGAAATAGCCCTCGTTGCTTTTCATACTTCTTTTAATATACTGGGTGTCATGATCGTTCTGCCCTTTACCCATCAATTTGCACATCTAATAGAAAAGATCATCCCATACAAAGAACCAACATTTACTGAAAAACTGGATAAGAGATTGCTCGAAGAGCCAAATTTGGCACTGGAAGTTGCACGTATTTCGGCACAGGATGAGTTCATTGCACTTTTACAGCATATCAACTTTATCCTGGGAGATGTAAAATATGGTAAAAAATATGATCTGACCTTACTTCAATCAGCCCTAGATAAAACACTTCACTATATAGATCAGATTAATCCAAAGCGGGAAAAAGATGCAAAATGGAAAGAATTGATATCATTGATACATATACTCGATCATGCACAACGCCTTCATGAACGTTGTGAAGAGGAAGAATACAGAGCCAGACTTGTACAAAAATCTCCGGATTTATACAGTGAACATCAACATTTAATCACTACTAACAATGAGATTATCAAGGCCATTTCTTCCAAAAGATTTTCAGATGCTAAAAACTATGCCCAGAAAAACAAAAAAATCATCCTTCAATCTATGGAGCCCTATAGAAATATGATAGCAGAGAAGATGGCTAAAAATGAAATCAATATAACATTAGGAACCAGTAAGCTTGAAGCATCAAGGTGGCTTATACGCGTGAGTCATCATATAGCACGTATTACGTTTCATATGGGAAAAACAGTTTAGTATACTGCAAAGTAATCTTTAAAAATGTTACATAATTGTTTCTCTCTTAAGAGATTTCAATTACGCATTAACCATTAGCTTACGTTATATTTCTTAGTGCTATAATACAAGGAACAAAGGAGTAGCTATGCCACAATCACACAAGTTAGTCTATGCTATTTATGTAGTTGTTTGGATCATAATGGCGATCAATCCCAAATATCCTCAGGATTGGCTTCTTGAAAATGTGCTGGTATTCCTCGTTTTTCCTCTTATCGTATGGATGGATAAAAAACATACCTACAGTCTTTTAAGCATCATTTTACTTCTCATATTTGCCTCTTTACATTCTCTAGGATCACATTATACCTATGCTGAAATGGAACATTTTAATACTATCACACAGTTTTTTGGCTTCGAGAGGAACCATTTTGACCGCTTGGTACATTTCCTCTTTGGACTACTTACCTTTAGAATGATATTTGAAATGATCACTCCTAGTGTTGCCACTGTTAAAGTAGCTTTACTCTTTACTTTTACGATGATTCTTTCTATCTCAACATTTTATGAAGTGCTTGAGTGGCTCGCAGCAGTCATCCTTCATCCAGAACTTGGTATGGCATTTTTGGGAACACAGGGAGATGTATGGGATGCACAAAAAGACACCATATCTGCAATGATAGGTGCTTTGATCAATATCTCTTTTTATCAAAACTATAAGCATTTATGGCTCTCAAAAAGAGTATGATGCTCTTTTTAGATTTACAGTCCCAGTGCTTTTTTCTTATATTTTAAAACCCGTCCATCATCATCTGCAAGATAAACATGACCTTTTCTGTCAAAAGCAATACCTTCCCATGCACCTTTGGCTAATTTTACTTTCTGAACACGTTTCTTTTTTGTCACTCACCATATAGAGCGCATTATCATCATACGTTAGTCCTACTATATCAGCCAAGGGATAGGGGTCAGATGATAGGGATAGTATCATTCATCCTCATCCATGATACATGGAGACAAGCTACTTTTATACCTCTCCACACCCAAACTCACAAATACAATACTCAATTTGCTATAATAAAGATAATCGTAGAAATTTGATAGAGGTACAAAATGTTAAAAAGAAAAATGACACTATTTAAACTGCTTGGTTTTACAGTATCGCTTGATGCGAGTTGGGTGATTATCCTCTTTTTGGTGGTGTGGTCGCTTTCTAAGGGGCTTTTTCCATATTATTTACCGGATCTTAGCACCCAAACCTATTGGCTTATGGGACTTTTCGGAGCACTGGGGCTTTTTGTCTCCATCATCATCCATGAGTTTTCCCACTCACTCGTAGCCCGTAAGTACGGACTGGAGATAAAAGGCATCACACTTTTTATCTTTGGTGGTGTAGCCGAGATGAAGGATGAGCCAAACAGTCCTAAAACAGAATTCTTTATGGCCATCGCAGGACCCATAGCCAGTTTCATGCTTTCTATCCTCTTTTATGCCCTTTATCAAGTCGCGAACATCTTGGAGTTGCCGATACCGATCATAGGCACCCTGGGGTATCTCTCTGCTATCAATATGCTGCTTGCAGTGTTCAATATGATACCGGCATTCCCCACAGATGGCGGACGCATACTTCGTTCTCTTCTGTGGTGGATAAAAGGTGATATCCGCTGGGCAACTCAAGTTGCTTCACGTATCAGCCTGATATTTGCCATAGCCATTATATTCATTGGATTTATGAACATGATAGAAGGCAATCTCATAGGGGGACTGTGGTGGATACTCATTGGATCTTTCTCTTTACTGCTGCCAATGTTTCATACCAAAGACTGCTGATGAAACAATCAGTTGAAGGGAAAACCGTACGTGATTTCATGAACCCAAACCCCGTGACTGTTCCTTCCCGCATCACACTGCAGGAGTTTGTAGATAAGTATCTGTACCACTATCACTACAAGATGTTTCCTGTAGTGAAAGATACTAAGATCTCAGGATTCATCACGCTGCAGATGCTAAAATCACATCCACAGCAAGAATGGAAACACCTTCTTGTTGACAAAGTCATGCAGCTGCAAAGTGCTGACAATACGATCGCTTCAAATATCTCCATCAATGATGCCCTGAACAGAATGAGCGAAACAGGGCTCATCAGATTACTGGTAGTAGAACAGAAAAAAGTTGTAGGCATCATCACCCTCAAAGACTTACTTGAATATATGGCGTTGAAGATGGAGCTGGAGAAGTAGTATATAGATTCACACTATCTGAATACTAAGTCTCTTACCCAAAGCCACCACTGTACTTTCTATGGTTAATAATGATACAGAAGTAGTGTAATATAAAAAATTATTATGTCTTAAAAATATCTCATATTGACATATAAAGTTTAAAGTCCTTTCAAACTTAGACCTACTTTTCCTTTCTCAGAATCTACAGAAATCACTTCTATTTGATGTAAGTATTGATTGACAGAGAGGACTTCTAAGGGGTGAGAAATACGCTTTTGGCTCATTTGTGAAATGTGGATCATGCCGTCGTTTTTCAGGCCTATGTCTACGAAGGCACCAAAGTCAGCAATGTTTCTCACCACTCCAGAGACGATGCTTCCTTCTCTTAACATGGAAATATCGGTCATGTCATCTTTAAAAGGAATGGCCGGTAACTCTTCTCTGGGGTCAAAACCTGGTTTAGCTAACTCTTTTATGATGTCTCCCAGTGTCTCTTCTCCCACGTTTAACTTTTGGGCTAAGGCTTTGGTATCTACTTCCGAACCTATCTTTTCTAGTGCTTTTGCCACAGCATAACTCTCAGGGTGAATGCCAGTATTGTCAAAGATACTTTTCCCTTCACGTATACGTATAAACCCTGCAAGTTGTTCATAAGCTTTTACTCCTAGCCCTTTGACTTTGAGAAGTTCTTTTTTACTTTTAAAAGCGCCATTTTCTTCTCTGTACTCAACGATACTCTTGGCAAGCTTTGGTCCAACACCTGCTACAAAAGACAAGAGTGAAGCAGAAGCAGAGTTTACGTCAACCCCAACTCTGTTTACTAAGTCTTCCACACCAACATGTAGTTTTCGTTCAAGCAATTTTTGCTCTACATCGTGCTGGTACTGTCCAATGCCTAAAGATTTTGGGTCTATCTTCACCAATGCCGCCATAGGGTCACGTACACGTCCAGCTATGGAAATGGCACCACGCACTGTGACATCAAGGTCAGGGTACTCTTCTGCTGCTACTTTAGAAGCAGAATAGACTGAAGCACCTGCTTCAGATACCACCGTGTATTTTAACGCACCGTTTAACTCTTTGTTGATTTTAGAGAAGAATTCTTGCGTCTCTTTGGATGCCGTACCATTGCCTATGGCAACACCTTGTATCTTGTACTTCTTAACAAGGTCTAAAACCACTTTTCTTGCACCTTCATAGTCAGATCTTGGAGGTGCCGGAAAGATGAGTGCATTGTCAAGATAGGTTCCGTTTTCATCAAGTACTGCCAGTTTACATCCAGTCTTATATGCAGGGTCTGCACCAAGCAATACTTTTTTAGTCACCGGTGGTGTCATAAGGAGTTGGGTGAGGTTTTTACCAAAAACCCCAATGGCCGCTAAGTCTGACTTATCTTTAAGTACAGCAAACACTTCTCTCTCAATAGAAGGGAAAAGAAGCCGTTTGAAACCATCTTTATAAGCGCTCAAGAGTAAAGTCTTCGAAGACCCCATATGCTCTCTAAGCTTGTATCGTTTAAGCGTATCCATGTATCTGTCTACATCCATGGTGAGTTTTACAGAGAGTTGTTTCTCTTTTTCACCTCTTTTAATAGCCAAGTAACGGTGTGAAGGTACAAATGCTACTCTTTCACTGTGGGCTTTGTAGTTTTTGTACACACCCTGCGTGTCAAAACTTTTACCTGCTTTTACTTCTAACATTCCATGTTTAAGTAAAAGGTCACGCACAATGGTACGTTCTTTTGCAACGTCTGAAAAACGCTCAGCAATAATGTCTTGTGCACCTTTAATGGCTTCCCCGACATTTTTAACATTACCTCGCGCAAAGCCCTTTGCCTTCATTTCAAACTCAGCTTTACTCAACTTTGCAGACTGAAGTACGTTAGCAAGTGGTTCTAAGCCATTTTTAATGGCCACAGATGCTCTGGTATTCTTTTTCTCTTTATAAGGTCTATAGATATCTTCAAGTTCTGTCATAGAGTCAGCAGAAGCGATGTCACTCTGAAGTTGCGAAGTGAGAAGTTCTTTTTGAGTAAGAATAGCAATAATCTCTTCTTTTCGCTCCAAAAGTCTATTGGCACGCATATACACTTCATGAAAGTCACGAAGCACATCATCAGAGGCTCCACCCGTCATCTCTTTACGATAACGCGCAATAAAAGGAATAGTTGCCCCTTCTTCTAAGAGTTTTAGAATGTTACTGATGGCTTGTGCTTTGAGATTTGTTTTTTCTGTGAGGTCTGTTATGAGGGATTGCATGGGTCATGAATACTTTGTAATGAGATTGATAGTATTATAGCCAATCAATATGCTGAGTGTCTCGTTATTGTGTGATTTTATGGGAAATTTTGGAAATGGCTCCGGCACGAGGATTCGAACCTCGGACCAAATGATTAACAGTCATCTACTCTACCGCTGAGCTATGCCGGAACGTTTTGAAAAAGCTGAGTGCTTGTTTCGTGGGTGAGATTATAGACAAAAAGACCTTTGATGTCAAGGGTTTTTTAGGCTTTTTTGTAAAATTCTACACCATTTGTAAAAACTGCTTTGATTTTTCCTTGATTTAACAGGTTTTTCACTCTTTTTTGACTCTCCGCGTCACATAAAGCTTCAATATCTTCAGGAGTGAGTGGTCTTTTAGAAAGTGTTTCAAGTAATTGTTCTTCACTATAACTCGCAGCTTTGATATCTGCTTTTTTGCGTGAAGCAATATAAATAGGTAAAGAGGCATCAAAAAGATGGCTGATTTCGAGTAATTCTTCGTAACTTACAGGTTTTACATCAAATGCCGGTGGTCTGTCTATGGTTCCGATGTCTATACGTGTGGGTTCTAACTTTAGTAGGAAGGCATTGAGTTTGGCTATCTCTTCTTTGGAGTCATTGAGTGTTTTTACAATGAGTATCTCTATGACCAAAGGTCCTTTGTATCGTGCTTTAAAAGCCAACATACCCTCTTTTATGTTTTCAACCTCAATGCCAGAGTGAGAACGGTCAAGTTTTTGTAAACATTTTTGTGTCGCACAGTCCAAAGAGAGCTTCACTTCATCGAGTTTAAGCAAAGCATCTTGTATCTTTACATCATCAATATTGGCAGCATTAGAAAGTATGAGTGTTTTTGTTGACCCTTTAAAAGTATTGATCTCATCTATGAGTTCTGAAAGATAAGGGTAAAGGGTTGGTTCACCATTGGCTGTGAGGGTAATGAACTCTACGTCATCATGTTCTTTCAGTGCCAACTTTAACGCAGTAGCTATCTCTTCCACTGAAACCACATCATCGTAAGCATCCATCGTCTTTGCAGGGTCAAGCTCACAATACAGACAGTCAAAGTTACACTGCTTTTTACCTGGGCTCAAATCAACCCCTAGGGACTTTCCAAAACGTCTTGAATGTATGGGGCCAAAAATGATGTTCATTGTTGTATTCCTTTATCTGTAACCATTATAACACATAAGTGTAGGTCGGGGTGCCCTGCCCATCGGAAATGCCCTTGGGGTGCACGCTGACACAAAAATGCATATAAGAAATAGATGGGATGAAGAAGCAAGTTTGGATTTATATTTTACTCTTTGTCGGGGTAAGGGTACCCCGCCTACGCGTTTTCGTAACATGTAGGTTATTTTTTACCGCTTACTCTCTGACACTCTGAGACAAAGTGTTTTGCGTTTTCAACAGGGACGTCAGGGAGGATGCCGTGACCTAAGTTGAAGATGTGTCTTTTCCCACCCATGATGTTATGGATAGCTTCAACAGATTCGGTGGTTGCTTCTTTACTGTAAAGTCTACATGGCTCCATGTTTCCTTGAAGTACATACTTGTCTCCAAGTTTTTCTTTAACCATCTCTATAGGGGTTCCCCAATCTACACCGAAGACATCAAAGTTTCCGTACACAAGTCCTCTTTCAATGAAAGAAGCCACGCCTTTAGGGAACATAATAATAGGCGTATCAGGGTACTTAGACTTAAGATAGTCTGCAATTTCTACCATGTATTTCCATGAAAACTCATCGTAGTTATCTGGTTCAATGGCTGCAGCCCATGAGTCGAAAATTTGCACGACATCAATGCCTGCTTCAATTTGTTTTTCCATGTAAAGTTTAACTACTTCAGTCACTTTTGCAAGAATGTTATGAAGAAGTTCTGGGTTTGAGTACATCATCTTTTTACAAAGATTATACGTTTTAGTACCTTGACCTTCTATCATGTAAGTTGCAAGTGTCCATGGTGCGCCTGTAAAACCAATAAGAGCTATTTCATCACCTCTCTCATCTAGTTGTTTACGAAGCAGTTTAATCGTATCAAAAACGTAAGTCAGTTTAGATGCTGCCGCGTCTCCACCGATGAGTCTGTCCAAGTCTGCTTGGCTCGTAAGAGGGTCAGAAAACTTAGGACCTTCACCTTTGACAAACGATAAATCCATACCCATTTCATCGGGAATTACTAAGATGTCTGAAAACAAAATAGCAGCATCTACTCCCACAATGTCTAAAGGTTGAATGGTTACTGCTGCAGCTTTTTCAGGTGCATGACAAAGGCTTAAAAAGTCCCCTGCTTCAGCACGTACTGCCATATATTCTGGGAGGTAACGCCCTGCTTGTCTCATCATCCATACGGGTGTGTATGGAGTCTCTTTGCCTAAACAGGCATCTACAAATATTTTGCTCATTATTTACCTACCTTACCTAAAAAATACAATCCCGCAGCCAACAATGTAATGGAACCTGCAAAGTACAACATCTCTAAAGGTGTTGTAAAGTTTGTGTGAATCACACGCTGAAAGAAATTTACTACTAAGACCATGACAATGACTTTTGCAATTTTGTCTTTGAGTTGGTCTAAGCTTTCAATGGCCAATAGTTTTGAGCCATTTTTCCCTGTTGCTGCTTCAATATCTGAAATGAAAAGTTCATACAATCCAAAAGAAAAGATGAACATAACTACCGCA
>CAUZVG010000016.1:0-19493 GCA_963583215.1 Campylobacterales bacterium
CACCTCCTACCACGGACCATGCCCTCATTGCTGTGGCACTCAAAAGTTTAAACCTTGAATACATTTTAACCAAAGGGACTTCTTTAGAAAAACTCTTTAAAAAGCTGGCTTCTATGGAACTTCAGCGTAGCAACCTTGTACTCATTACTGATGGAGGAGAAGAAGAGAACCTTGAAGTCTTACAAGAAATCTTAGAAAAAGCCAACATCAACCTTACGGTACTCGCTTTAGGAAGTAAAGCAGGGGTTGCTGTAAAAAAAGAAAATGGTATGCTACTGAAAGACAATGAAGGGAACCTTGTTATTTCACGTATTAACCCTCTACTCGAGAAACTTGCTTCTGTAATGAATGGGGTCTATCTCCTCGCTTCTTCTAGCCCTGAAGCCACAGCCTCTGAGCTAAACAGTGCTTTAAGAAAAAGCCACAGTGAAACACAAGTCATTGAAAAAATGCAGAGCCAACACTTAGAACGTTACCAGTATCCTCTACTATTGGCTCTGCTTCTTTTTCTTCTTTTACATACACGTGCCGTCAAAGTTTTGTTTATAGTAACGACCTTTTTTGGTCTACAAGCCCAAGCTTCCCTTTTAGATGACTACCATTTACAACAAGGGTACAAAGCTTATATGAAAAATGATTATACAGCGGCAAAAAAGCACTTAAAGCAGATAGAAACACGCTCTTTAGAGAGTCAAATAGCTTTGGCAAGTAGTTATTATAAGTTAGGTGATTTTAAAAAAGCCATTCAAAGTTACAAAAGCATCAAATCTACCAAAAGAGCCATCAAGCAACAAGTCTTCTACAACATTGCCAATGCCTACGCTATGCTCGAAACGTATGATAAAGCCAAAATTTACTATACTAAAACCTTACAGTTAGGCAAAGACAGCGCTGCGAAACATAATTTGGCTGCCATTGCTTTATTGTCTAACAAAGATGCCGCCTCTTTGGGTATTGCCCATCCTAAGTCTCAAAGTTCGCAGAGTTCTAAAAGCGAAGCGCAAGAGAAAGACGAAGGGGATGATGAAAAGAACCAAGAAGACCAACCCTCTTCTGGTTCAGGGGGTGAGGGTGAAACCAGTTCGAGCTCTGACAAACAAAAAGAGAAGAAAAAAGGCAAACTTCTTTTAGATGAAAATGCCAAAGAAGAAGAACAACCTCTAGGCTCTAAAGCTTATGAACTTATCAATAAAGGATACATACGTGAAACACAGCCTTGGTAGAGTCCTTCTCCTCTTTGTCACTCTCTTTTTCTCTTTCACTTTTCTAAAGGCTGAAGATTTTACCTATACCTTTCATGTTGACAATGCCTCTCCTTATGTCAAAGAAGCAGTCATCCTTACTTTAGATGTCAATCAAACCAACCATGACATTGTTTTACTGTTTGACTTTGATTTACAAAAAAGTAAGACTTACACTTTTCAGCGTATAGGCATTGAAGAGATTGATGCCTATCATGCCGCACAAATACGTTACACTTATTTGATTTACCCCCTTCAAACAGGCAAAGTAGACCTTCTCTTTTCGTTGACACAAAAAGCCACAAGTGATGACTCTGTCGCTTACTCATTTTCAGGGGACAGAGACAATGTTAAAACTTTAGTCACTAAAGACAGCCACATAAACCTGCCTCCACTTAGACTTGAGGTACAAGCCCTCCCCCTTGGCACAGAAATAGTCGGAGACTTTTCTGTGGACTATCACGTGAAAACTTTAAAAGGAAAAGCCTATGAGCCTCTGCCTTTACAGGTGAGTATTACAGGAAAAGGCTACCCTCCTGTTTTTGAAAACCTTTTACCCATAGAGGGGAACTTTACACGTTTTACAGAAGCCCCACATGTCAAGTCTCTTGCCAGCATAAAAGGCACACAGAGTACGGTCACTTACCCTATGGCACTTTCACATGAGAAAAGTTTTACCCTTGTAGCCCTTGACATACAAGCGTTTAACCCTAAAACAGAAAAATCTTATACCCTGCGAATCCCTGAACAACATTTTCACATAGAAGATGTCAACCAGACTCTTTTACTTGACAAAGTAGACAGACCTATTGTCAAACAAAGTGATTGGTCTTGGTTACAGAGTCTTTTAAAATATCTCTTTGTCTTTGGGGTAGGATTTTTCTCTGCTTACATTTATAAAGAAGCCAAAACGTGGAAAAAAACAAAGAAGAGCCATCCTCAAGCAGCACTAATGCGTAAAATAAAACAGAGTAAAGATGCCAAAGCCCTGTTACAGGTGCTGCTCTCTCATGATGTCAAAAAGTTCCAAAAAGAGATTGATGCACTAGAAGGACTACTGTATGGAAAAGAGACAAAAAGTCTTAGGCAGATTAAACAAGAAGTAATGGAGAAAATAAAATGAATCAAAAAATTATAGCACTCAAATCAGAACTTGCTAAAGCGGTTGTCGGACAAGAAGGCCTCATTGAGGGTTTACTCATTGGTTTACTTTCAAATGGGCACATTTTAGTAGAAGGGGTACCAGGACTGGCAAAAACCACCACCATTAATGCCCTTTCTCAAGCGCTAGGTTTAGACTCAAAACGTATACAGTTTACGCCTGACCTTTTGCCTTCAGACATCATTGGCGCAGAGATTTATAACCCTCAAAACCACTCTTTTAGCATTAAAAAAGGGCCACTCTTTACTCACTTACTTTTGGCAGATGAAATTAACCGTGCCCCAGCCAAAGTACAGTCTGCCCTGCTTGAAGTGATGCAAGAGAGACAAGTCACCATAGGAGATGAAACCTTTAAACTTGAGCTTCCTTTTTTAGTCATGGCCACGCAAAACCCCATAGAACAAGAAGGTGTCTATACTCTGCCTGAAGCACAACTAGACCGATTTATGATGAAACTCGTTGTCACACATAACAATGAAGAAGAAGAGTTAGAGATTATGCGTAAAGTGGCAAACAAAAGTTTTGAAAAAGTACAAGCTGTTGTAAGCAGAGAAGAGTTACACATTTTACAAACAGAATTGGCAGCGATTCACATTGACCCTGAGTTAGAGAAGTATATTGTACAACTCATCTCAGCTACGAGAGATCCTGAAAAATTTGGGATCGAGGAAGTCTCTAAGTGTCTGATGTATGGGGCCAGCCCAAGAGCTACCATTGACCTCTATAAAGCAGCCAAAGCCAAAGCTTTTTTACGAGGCAATGACTTTGTGAGCCCAGCAGACATTGGCTATGTGGTACATGATGTACTACGTCACCGTATTGTGCTCTCTTATGAAGCACGTGCAAAAGGTGTTACTTCAGATGAAATCATTTCTAAAATAGTAGAGATGATACCTATTCCATGACTACCGCACTAAAGGCCTTACAACTCAAAGCCAGACATCAAGTCTACACCCTACTCTCTGGACATAATCTTTCAAAACTACATGGAGAGGGCTATGATTTTTCCGAACTTAGAGAGTACCAAGCAGGAGATGACATTAGGAAAATCAATTGGATGATTTCTGCAAAGCTTGGGAAGCCCTATATTAAAGAGTTACATGCCAACCGTGAACTCTCAGTGGTTGTCTGTGCTTTAATGGATGGAAGCCTCTATTTTGGAGAGGGAAATGCCAAACAAACAAAGCTTGCCGAAGTGGCAACTTTACTGGCTTACGCAGCAGAACAAAATGGCGATCTTTTTACTGGCTTGACGTATACCCAAGACAAAACTTTTGAAACCCCACCCACCAAACAACTCTACCACATAGAACAATTTTCACAAATACTTTTAGAAACAGATCTTTTAGAGACAGAGAACAACAGCAAGCTTTCTTTACAAAATCTCTTTAAACGTCTGTATAAACCTTCACTCATTTTTATTTTAGGGGATTTTTTAGAAAAAGTAGACCTTTCCATTTTGGCACAAAAACATGAAGTAGTGGTCATCATCATTAGAGACAGGGAAGAAGAAGATCCTAAACGTTTAGGTGAAGTTATTCTCTCAAACCCTCAAAATGGTAAAAAGATGGAAACTTTTTTTGGCAAGTCAAGCATTGAGAAATACCTTGCAAAACTCAAAGAGAATGATGAAGTCAATGCCGCACACTTTTCGCGTTATGACATCCGTTTTGTGAAAATATTTACAGATGAAGTAGCCATCTCTAAGCTCATCACACTTTTTATTTAATCTAGAATTATCTTCTCAACCATCAACTGTAAAGTAACCTTAGCTCTAAAATGGTTTTCATTCACTGTATAAACGACAGAACATCTTGAACCTACTTCATAAGTCTCACGCGTTTTAAACTGCACCCCTGCCATGACAATGCCCTCTTGTGCAAAAGAGAAGCGTAAGTGTTCAGCTTCTTTTCCCATAGTGTCAGCTTGCAAAATTTCTACATTTTTTGAAATGAACTTCGGTGTAGGGTTGCCTTGGCCGTAAGGTGCGTACTTTTTTACTATCTTTGTTAAGTCAAAAGAAATGTCTGCAAAATCCAATGTGCCTACAATATCTGGGTCTTCAACATTTTGTATGTAGTTTCCTGTGGCGTAGTTTTTTTGTATTTGCATTTTAAAGGCTTCTAAGCACTCTTTTCTCATAGAGAGGCCAATGGCTGCGTTATGTCCACCAAACTTCTCTAGGTGCTCTCTACAGCCATTGGTGATGGAAAAAAGATCACAGTCTCCAAAACTTCTTCCACTTCCTTTGAGTGTACCTTCGCCATTGTTAGAAAGTACAATACAAGGTTTTTCATGATGACGCGCCACACGTGCTGCAACTATGCCTACCACACCTTCATGCCAGCCTTCACCCTCAACCACTATGACTGCATCTGAAAGTTTAACCTGTGCCAATGCTTTTTGTGTAAGCTCTTGTTCTGTGGCTTTACGCGAAGTGTTAAAGTCTATAAGCCTTTCGAGCCTGACTCTTGCATCATAAATGTTTCTAGAAGTCAAAAATTCTACAGCAAAAGAAGCATCTTCCATACGTCCAGCAGCATTTAAGAGTGGTGCCAAGAAAAATCCTATGTCTTCTGCATTTAGCGCTTCTTTTCCGCTGTGTTCTAAAAAGGCTCGTATCGCAGGACGTTTACTTTTATTGAGTGCCTCAATACCTGCTTCTACCATGGCTCTATTGATGTGCTGCAGAGGCATCATGTCTGCAATGATGGCAATGGCGGTAAGTTCCATGTAAGACATCATGTTTATTTTTATCTCTAAAGCATTTTTGAGTGAAGCAATCAAATACCAAGCAATTTGTGCCCCACACACATCTGCATAGGGAAAAGTACATTCTTCTTGTTTTTGGTCAATGATGGCGAAACACTCTGGAACCTCTGGTGCAAGCAGATGGTGGTCGGTAATTATGAGTTCAATACCCTCTTCTTTACAAAGTTTCGCAGCATACACCGCTGAAATACCATTGTCCACGGTAATGGCTAAATCTGTACCCAAAATACGAGGAATGATATTGGCTGAGAGTCCATACCCATCTCTAAACCTATTAGGGATAATCCACTCTATAGGATAATCTATCTCTTCAAAGAAAAGTTTCATGAGTGTGGTAGAGGTAACACCATCTACATCATAGTCGCCAATAATAGTAATTTTTTCTTTGTTTTTTATGGCTGAGACGATACGTGTTGTCGCTTTGTCCATATCTTTAAATTCTGAAGGGTTGGGTAAATCTTTTAAAGAGAGAAAACCCTCTTTAAAACGATTTTGAAGTAAAAGATCTAACGCTTGTAGCGTTAATTTATCTTTCATTACGCTTCTAAGTTTTTTTGCTTAAGTGAAGCTTTCACAAATGCCAATATTGTTGGGTTGGCATTTTGTAACCTTGAAGTAAATTCAGGGTGGAATTGTACCCCTAAGAACCATGGATGATCTACGATTTCCATCGCATCAATAAGACCATGAGATTCACCTGTCACGATCATGCCTTTTTCTTCTAAGGCTTCTCTGTATTTAGGGTTGGCTTCATAACGGTGTCTATGTCTTTCATAAATAACCTTAGCATCATACGCTTCTCTTAGTTTTGAACCCTCAAGCGTTTCACATTCATACTCACCTAGTCTAAGTGTTCCACCCATAGCAGATGTTTTTGTACGAATTTGTTTTGAACCTGAAGCATCTATAAATTCATCAATAAGATAGATCAGTGGATCTGGTGTATCTTCATTAAATTCAACAGAGTTTGCTTCTTTTAATCCAAGTACATTTCTAGCAAATTCAATCATTGCTAGTTGCATACCAAGACAAATACCTAAAAATGGTATTTTCTTTTCTCTGGCATATTGAATGGCAAGGATTTTACCTTCTGTACCACGTTCACCAAATCCACCAGCAACTAAAATGCCATCACAGTCATTTAAAAACTTTTCTGCACCATCATCATACACTTTTTCTGAATCAATCCATTTTATATTGACTCTTGCATCTAAATGTGCACCACAGTGAATCAGTGCTTCAGTCAATGATTTGTATGACTCTTTTAATTCCAAATATTTCCCGACAAATGCAATTTTCATTTCATCTTTTGGCATAAGAATTTTATTCACCAAGTTTGACCACTCATCCATTTTTGGCTCACAATTATCTAACTCTAAGTGTTTACAAATAGGCGTTAAAATATCTTGGGCCAAAAAGTTAAGTGGTACTTTGTAAATTGTCGCTGCATCTTCAGCGACAATAATTGAATCATTTTCTACATCACAAGCATAAGCGATTTTTCTTTTTATTTCTGTAGAAACAGGTACTTCTGCACGTAAAACCAACATATGTGGTGAAATACCAATACGTCTAAGTTCTTGAATGGAGTGTTGCGTAGGTTTTGTTTTAAGCTCACCTGCTGCTTTAATATAAGGCAGAAGTGTTACATGCACATTCATGACTCTTGAACGTGGTAATTCATGTTTAATTTGTCTAATGGTTTCAAGAAATGGTAACCCTTCAATGTCACCCGTTGTTCCACCTAGTTCAACAATTAGGATATCTCTATCCTCACCTGCACGGTAAATACGTTCTTTGATTTCATTTACAATGTGGGGTACAACTTGAATGGTTTTTCCAAGGTATTTCCCTTTACGTTCATTTTCAATGACTGTTTTGTAAACCAATCCTGTTGTAAAGTTATTTTTTTGAGTCAGTGATGTGTCAAGAAATCTTTCGTAGTGTCCTAAGTCAAGGTCTGTCTCAGCACCATCTTTGGTAACAAAAACTTCTCCATGTTCAAGTGGTGACATGGTTCCTGGGTCAACATTGATATAAGGGTCTAATTTAAGTACACCTACACGTTGTCCTGTATGTTTAAGCAAAGTACCAATACTTGCAGCTGTAATTCCTTTACCTAAAGAGGAGAGTACTCCTCCCGTAACAAAAATGTATTTTGTTTGTTTTTCACTCATGTAACGCGTTTCCTTCTTATGCAACTATTGGCATAATTATTGTAATAAAATTATCGTCTTTCACGATAAATGGCAATGATGGTTCATTAAATTCAATGGTAAATTCATTTTTAGAGACTTGAGAAATAAAATCTAAAATGTATTTTGAGTTAAATGAAAGTTCAAACTTCTCACTTAATCCTGTATTCATTTCCAATTCTGTTTTTGCTTCTACATTGTCTGCTGAAAGTGATTCAAAGATGATAGTGTCAGATAAAAGAATCATTTTAATTTCTTGAGAAATTGTTGTGATCATTTTAATGGCATCAATCATCTCTCTTTTAGGCAAAGTAATTTGATGTTTTGTAGAAGTTGGGATAATACGTTGATAGTCTGGGAATTTACCATTGATCAATCTTGTGTAAAAAAAGTATGTTTCATTGGTGATGATTAAATTGGTTTCATCAAAATAAATATTTATTTCATCTAAAAAAAGTTTTTGAATTTCTAAAATGGCTTTTTTAGGAACGATTAAAGAGAGTTCTGTGCCATTGTCACCAGGAATGGTTGCAATAGCTAGTCTTCTAGTATCTGTACCTACTAAGTCAGTTGATGTGCTAGATATGTTGATAAGGGCACCATTGAGTTCAAATTTAGGGTTATTTGAATCTATAGCAGGAGATATTTTTTTAAGATTTTGAATAAGGCTTAATGAATCTAAAGTAATTTTTCCTTTTTCTTCTGAACTTGGGAAAGTTGGGAAAGTGCTAGGATCAAAAGTTGGAAGTTTAAATTTAGAGTGTTTTTGTTTAATGATGAGGGTACTGTCTAAGAGTTCGAGTATGATTTCATCATCTTTTAAAATACGAACAATATCTAGAAGTTTTTTCCCATTAGCAGTAAATGAACCTTCTTCTTCAATAGTAATATTGTCAGTAATAATTTGTAAACCAATTTCAGAATCAGTAGCTTTTACTACACAGGTATTATTATGCGTGCTAAAAAGTATATGAGAGGTTATTTGACTGGCATCTTTTTTTTCTAAAAAAGGTTGTAAATTAATAAGTATAGATTCTATTATCTGCTTATTTGCTCTTATCTTCATCGTCTTTCCTTATTTTTAATAATATTAGTACGTAGTAGTAGTTCGACATGAAAGTGTGAAAAACTACTTTGTTGCCCTTGTAACCGTTGTTTGTGACATGTCAATCATTTTTAAAACATTCACAGTTATTCACTTCTAAAATTATATCTTTTTTTTATTCAAGTTACTATAGTACTTTTTGACAGGGTTTTAGCTATCTGTATTGACTTTATTTGAAAGTTCTTCAAGAAGTACTTTGAAGTTTTCATCATTGTCTATGATCTCATTAATTTTTTTCATTGCATGGGAAATAGCAGAGTGATCTTTCATACCAAAATAGACAGCCATTTGTGGCATAGAATTTGGGGTAAGATTTTTAGCCAAATAGATAGCAATTCTTCTGGCATTAACCACATTCTTCGTACGTTTTTTAGACTTAATGTCTGAAGGTTTAATGTTAAGCTCTTTAGAGATGATTTTAACAATATCATCTATGGTAACATTCTCTCTTTTCTCTTTAAGTTGGTCTTTAATGGCATTTTGTGCAAAATCAAGGGTAATCTCTTGGTTAAGCATAGATGAAAGGGCATTAAGTTTAATGATCGTCCCTTCAATTTCACGAATGTTGTCTCCCATATGTGTTGCTATGTAATTGATAATTTCAGCATTTAGGCTTATCCCATCAAGTTCACATTTTTTCTGGATAATGGCAATTTTTGTTTCAAGTCCAGGAGGCTGAATATCTGCCATGAGTCCCCACTCAAAACGTGTTTTAAGTCTGTCTACAAGCCCTGCAATTTTATTGGGTGCACGGTCTGCTGTGATGACAATTTGTTTATTGTTATTATGCAGTTCATTAAAGGTGTGAAAAAACTCTTCTTGGGTTTGTTCTTTACGTGAAAGAAATTGAATGTCATCAATAAGCAGCAGATCACACTCTCTAAACTTATCTCTAAACCTGTCCATGGTTTGTGAACGAAGGTGTGAAGTAAAAGAGTTCATAAATTGCTCTAACGTAGTGTAAATGACAGTTTTACCTAAGTCAATGTGGTAATTTCCAATCGCATGAAGCAGGTGGGTTTTTCCAAGCCCCACCCCACCATAAATGAAAAGGGGGTTGTATTGTTTCCCTGGTTTTTCTGCTACTGATTTTGCTGTGGTATAAGCAAACTGGTTAGAGTCACCCACAATAAAACTTTCAAAAGTAAGTGAGGGGTTTAAATAGGTACTTTTGGCATTAATTTTATCAATATTTTGTTCAGGTGTCTTTACCGTGGTTTTTTTGGTTATTTTACCTACAGTAATTTTTACCTCAGGTTTCACTTCATTCATGAGTTCAAAAAGGTGCATTATTTTTTCTGTGTATTTACTTTTGATCCATTTTGCCACAATCATATTGGGGGCAGAAAAGTAAACCACGTTAGAACGTGAATGTTTGGTATCGTAGACAAGTTTTTTGATGTAACGTTCGTATTCTATTTCTGGGATCTCTTTTTTAAGTTCAAACAGTACTTTCTGACCAATATTCATCGTATTCTTTCCTTTTCTTCACATGTTTCACTACTTTTATAGAAGTATGTGAATAACTTTTAGAATTTTATCCTAATTTTGCTAAAATAGCGTTAGAAACGAGTGTTGAATAACTTTATTCACACTGTGAACAAAGGTGTGAATGAATATTTTAGGCATAGACCCCGGAAGCCGTAATTTAGGCTATTGCATCATAGATTGGGATGGAAAAAAGTTTTCACTTATTGAAGCTGGTTTACTCAAAATGAAAGAAAAAGAGTTACAAGCCCAAATGGTAGAACTTGTAGAAGGTATTGACATCATTTTGAAGAACCACCATGTGGATGAAGTGGCCATTGAAGACATCTTTTTTGCCTTTAACCCAAAGTCGGTTTTAAAGCTCGCACAATTTAGAGGCGCACTCTGCCTCAAAATTCTTCAAGAAGTGGGTTTTTTCTATGAATACACAGCCCTACAGGTTAAAAAAGCAGTCACGGGAAATGGAAAAGCCACCAAAGAACAAGTGGCGTTTATGGTGAAAAGATTGTATGGCATTAAAAAAGAGATTAAGCCTTTAGACATCACTGATGCAATGGCCGTAGCACTGACACATCTTCAGCGTGTAAAGATGCGAAAGAACGCATCTACAAAAAAGTTAAGAAGCAAAACACCTATTATTAAAACACCGTCTAGCAAAGATATTTCTATAAAAAAAGTTTAGGCTTGTGCTTTAGTTAGACAACTGCTTAGCATGTTGTTTTTTCACGGTAATCATACGTTTAGAAGGTATTTTAAAGCTAGACTTTTTATTGCCTTCTGCAGACTCTTCAATGATTTTATCATAAAGGTATATATCATGTTTAAAGTAAGCCAAACCATCTTCTTCATACACTGTAAAGTAAATCATATGTACAGGAATAGACTTTCTCATACGAATGGTTTTTGGCTTGTTTGTTGCCAAAATAGCTTCAATTCGCTCAGGGCTGTATTTTCCTTTGGCATGGCTCAAAAGTATGTCTAAAAGCTCAAAAGGTCTGTTCACTCTCATACAGCCTGAAGAGTAGAGTTTATAACGTCTCTCAAGCAAGGATTTATTGTCTGTGTCATGTAAGTAGACGGCGTATTTGTTAGGAAACATAAATTTCACGCGCCCAAGTGCATTACTCTCTCCTGGGAATTGCACAAAACGGTAAGGTACTTTTTTGTCTGAGTTAATGTATTCTGCCAACATATCATAAGTGACATTGACTTCTTTGTTTCCTCTAAAGACATGCATATCATGGTTCACAAGGTAGTCTGGGTCTTTCTCCAACACAGGGATAAGGTCTCTTTTTACGAGGTTGTCAGTTACCGTCCAGGTAGGGTTAATCACCATGTAGTCAATTTTGTCTGAAAACAGCGGGGTAGGTCTGTCTATACGTCCTACCACTAGTCCCATCTTATCTAACATTTCTCCCTGTCGATAATAACGTAAATTGAAGTCAGGAATGTTCACTTCAATGTGTTCTGATTCAAAGGCTTTAGGGTAGAGCTTGGTTTTGTCTAAGTTGGTAATAATGGCTTGAATGTTGTTTGACGCTGGCTGATTTAAGTAGTACGTGACTGTTTTGTCAATGGTACCGGTGACTTTGAGCAAATAACGTTTTTGGTAAGTACGTATGGCTTTTTCTAGCCTAGCATCAAACTTTTTATTGATTTTTGCCGACTTAGGGTAGTCTCCAGAAATTTGTAAACGTTTTTTCACTTCTCTAATGCGAGAGGCAGAATCACCGCGTTTTAAGACAGCATTTTTATAGGTAATTTTTGGAAACTTATTCATGACTCTGTAGTCTTTGAGTAACTTCACCAACTTTCTATAGCGTTGCTCCATAGGTAAAAGGGAGCTAAGGTAGGCATAAATGTTCCCAGAGTGAATGGCTGTAATGAGTTTTTTCTGAGAAGGAAAGGACTTAGGTGACATTTCCCACTCTGCATGTATGTCATCACTCTCTTTGAGTGCTGCCATTTTTTTCTGTACCAAAGGCCAGTCTACATCCCCTTGCACAATGAAACGTACCAAGCGCACCATAGAAGAGCTCAAGATAAGGTCTAATCTTGCGTACACAGCTGCTTTTTTGGAAGCAGAGAGGGTGTTATTGTCTAACATATAATACAAATGTGAAATGGAAGCTTGGTCAAAAGACTTGTCTTTATAGTTAAAAAGAGGGTCATTTAGTGCTTGGATGAGCTCCGCAGTTTTTTTGGCATTTTTAGAGCCTATCCATAAAGGTTTGTTTCCTGTTTTGGCATAAATATTTTGAATAATGGCTTTGTTTTCACCTTTAATACGTGTCTGCAAACCTTTTTGGATGTAGAGTGAAATATTTTCCATGGTAAGTGCTTTGGCAGAAAGGTTAAGAGAAAAAAGGCTGGAGATAAGTATGAATGTAAAGAGTCGCAAAAAAATTCCTAAGTGTTTATGTTATTTGTAGTTTTTATCGATGAGTTTGAGATATTTAAGAGGGGTAACCTTTTTCATCTCTTCTGCTAGCCATTGTATTTGGAACCAGGCAGCACCAGAGTCACGTAAGTCAAAGTAGTTTTTGAGTGAACGGATGTTAAAGGTGACTACCATGTCTACTTTCCAATTGTCTGAGACAATGTGTTTAAAGCCATCTCCCACATTTCTTTTTTTCTTACCAGCTTGTAAAGCATCAAATAGCGCTTGGGCATCATCTTTGTACTCTTCTACAAAAGGAAGGGATGACTTTGCTACGGCATCTTGTAAAAAGTTTTCATTGCGTTTATATTGAAACCCAAACTTGTCAAAAATGGCACGTATTTCAATCTGCAAATAATCTTCATCGCTAATCACAAAAAGATTGAGTGGAAGTAGGGTTTTAAAAAAGAAGTCAAAACCTTCTTCACTTGCCAGTGAAGCGACAAAAGCATTGATGACTGAAGACATGGTGTAACGTGTGGAACGTACAGAGATGGCTTGTAGTCTGTGACGTGCATGTTCTTGAAGCACACCACGAGATGTACCTTCAATTAAAAAAGAGAGGGTGGCATGTTCAATGATGGAGTGGTGGTGGTGTACCCAAGCTAGGTTAGAGAGCAAGTCAGAGTTTTCTATGCTGTTAATGGCATCGGTGTCCATGCTGCCTTTTGCATTGTCAGCCATGGCATGTTTAACGCAGTCATTTTCTGAGTTTTCAAAAGAGTCATAACAAGTACGTGCAGCAATCTCTGCAACGCCTAAACCTGACTCTTGAAGCAGTGTGACTTTTGGTTTTTCGTATTCAATATGGTACTTTTCAATATTTTCCATCTTTTTCCATTCTTTTCCAGCATTCCCGCCTATTTTATTGTGCTACAATTATAGCAATATTATTTAAAGGTATATAACATGCAGGCCAACACACGCTTCTTTGGCTTTGAAGAAGACTTTAGAGACCCCTATGCCAGAGATCGTGACAGAGTACTTCATTGCTCTTCATTTAGACGTTTAGAGTACAAGACACAGGTTTTCTTAAACCACGAAGGAGACTACTTTCGTACCCGCCTCACCCACTCTCTTGAAGTGTCTCAAATCGCTCGTACGCTCTCACACATGTTAAACCTCAATGAAACGCTCTCAGAAGTCATTGCCCTTTCACACGACTTGGGACATACTCCTTTTGGACATGTAGGAGGAGATGAACTCGACAGACTTTTAAGAGAAGATGGCAGACCTTTAGGTTTTGAACACAACTTCCAATCGTTTAGGGTTTTAACAAAGTTAGAAAAACGATATAAAGACTTTGATGGACTCAACCTCACTTTTGCGACACTAGAGGGTGTACTTAAACACTCTTACCCTTACAAAAAACCTTTTTTAGAAGGGCTAGACCCTGCCTTTGACTTAGAAAAACATCCCAGCCTTGAAGCCATGGTGGTAGATCACGCAGATGAAATTGCTTACACTTCCCACGACATTGATGATGGTATTAAATATGGGCTTATTAGCTTTGATGATTTGCTACAAGATCCTTTGTGTTTGCGTGTAGATGAAATGGTACAAAAAGAGGGCATCAAAAGAGAAGAAAAACTTTACCGCCACCGTTTTGTTGCAGGCATGATTAAACTGCTTGTTGAAGACTTCATTGAAAACTCTAAAGAGGGTGCCAAAATACACCGTCAAGATGTGCCTATTTGTGTGACCTTATCTGCCAAAGTAAAACTGCCTGTAGGTTTTTCAAAAGAGACAGCGACAGAGTTAAAAGTACTTAAAAAACTTTTATTGAAAAAACTCTACAAACATGAAAAAATAGCGCGAAAAATGTACGCAGGTAAACAGTGTATAAAAGGACTCTACAGCGCTTTTAGAGAAGATAACGACCTCTTACCTCCACACCAAAAAGAGCTCTGTGAAACACGAAAAGAAGAACGTGTCATCGCCGACTACATCGCAGCCATGACCGACCGCTACGCCATGAAAACCTATCATGAAATTTATGGTTTGTCATTATAATTAACCTTTGGTGTCGTAGGGTGTTGTGCCCTCACAACACCACAAACTTTTTCTCCATTTTAATTCATATATTTCATTTTGCTTTCAAGGGCGTTTGCCACGACAATGATTTATAATATAGCGAGGCTATCGCCGGAAATATACTTTATTGATAATATTCAGTTTCTTGGGAATTCATAGTGCCTGTAAAAGCTTTATATACAATAGAAATTATTTACACTCGACAGCTCTTTGTGCTTTTTTCTTTTTTGCTTACTTCTTTCTTTTTTTGCGCATTGCAAAAAAGAAAAAAGTAATGAAGAGAACCCCACCACGGCCTAAAAAAAGGGAAGGTTCTGAAACATTGTTCCAATAAATACAATGGAAAACAAGGCCTCAGTTAAGATACTTTTAGAGGATACAAAAACAAAATAAATAAGCATAAAAATAAGAAAAATCTATAGTCTAGTAAGTTTTGGGTATAATACGCGAAATTTTATAGGGCACACCCCTTATTTTAGGATATTTTATGCAAAAAATTAAAAACATTGCCGTTATCGCTCACGTTGACCACGGTAAAACAACACTAGTAGACCAACTCCTCCAGCAATCTGGTACTTACTCTGCACACCAAGAAGTGCAAGAAAGAGCGATGGATTCAAATGACATCGAAAAAGAAAGAGGAATTACCATTCTTTCTAAAAACACAGCCATTACTTATGGTGATCACAAAATTAACATCATCGATACTCCAGGTCACGCCGACTTTGGTGGTGAAGTTGAACGTGTTCTTAAAATGGTAGATGGTGTACTTCTTTTGGTAGATGCACAAGAAGGTGTTATGCCTCAAACTAAATTCGTTTTGAAAAAAGCGATTGCTTTTGGACTTATTCCTGTTGTTGTTATTAATAAAATCGATAAAGACGGTTCAGATCCGGACAGAGTACTAGATGAAGTATTTGACCTCTTGGTTGCACTAGATGCAAACGAAGAGCAACTTGAATTCCCAGTACTTTATGCAGCAGCACGTGATGGTTATGCAAAATGGGAAATGGAAGACGAAAACAAAGATATGACACCACTTTTTGATGCCATCATCGACAAAGTACCTTACCCAGCTGGTTCACCAGATGCAGACACACAAGCACAAGTATTTACACTTGACTCTGACAACTTTGTTGGACGTATTGGTATTACGCGTATCTTTAACGGTAAAGTAAAAAAAGGTGATGAGTATCTTTTGGTTAAATCATCGGGAGAAAAAACAAAATCACGTATTTCTAAACTCATTGGTTTTAAAGGTCTTGATAGATTTGAGATTGATGAAGCAGAAGCAGGAGATATCGTAGCAATTGCAGGTTTCTCTGACATTGATGTAGGTGACTCTATTTGTGACAAATCAAACCCAGTAGCACTTGATCCAATGCACGTTGAAGAGCCTACGCTTTCAGTCATCATGTCTGTAAATAACGGTCCTCTTGCTGGTCAAGAAGGTAAACACGTTACTTCAAACAAAATTCAAGAACGTCTTGAAAAAGAGATGGAGACAAACATCGCTATGCGTATGGAGCCTATGGGAGATGCATCTTTCAAAGTTTCAGGTCGTGGTGAACTTCAAATCGGTATTTTGGCAGAGAACATGAGACGTGAAGGTTTTGAGTTTATGCTTGCGCGTCCAGAAGTTGTTACAAGAGAAGAAAATGGTGTGAAGATGGAGCCATTTGAGCACCTAGTAGTAGATGTTCCTGCAGAATTCCAAGGTGTTGCTATCGAAAAACTAGGAAAAAGAAAAGCAAACATGACACAATTGACACCAATGCCTGATGGAACTATCAGACTTGAGTTCGAAATCCCTGCACGTGGTCTTATTGGGTTCAGAAATGAATTCTTGACTGACACTAAAGGTGAAGGTATCATGAACCACTCTTACTTAGAGTACAGAGCATACACAGGTACAGTTGTGAGTAGAACACCGGGTGCATTGGTATCTACAGATGCTGGTGAAGCAGTAGCCTTCTCTATCTTTAACCTTCAGTCACGTGGTGTTATGTTCATTAGCCCACAAGAGAAAGTATATTCAGGTATGGTTATCGGTGAGTCTGCACGTCCTGGTGACCTTGACGTGAACCCACTTAAAGGTAAAGCACTTACGAACATGAGAACATCAGGTACAGATGAAGCTGTTAAGTTAGTCACACCTAGAAAAATCACACTAGAGTCAGCGATGGAGTGGATTGAAGAAGATGAACTGATTGAGATTACACCATTGTCTATTAGAATTCGTAAAAAATCATTAGATGCAAACCTAAGAAAGCGTCAAGCAAGAGATAAGAAAAACTCTAAATAGTTTTTCTTTCACTGCATCTTCGGCTGAACGGCTTCGTTCCGTTTGGTCACATACTATGAGTATGCTCCCGCACTTCACTCACGCCATTCACCCAAATCTACAGCAAAATAAAAGACTATTTTAAAAATCCAATTTTTTACTTTATATCTATTTTAGTTTTAGAATGTTATGCTGTCTGTAACACTTTGACAACCAAAGGAAATATAATGAAATTTTTACTTAAAGTTTGGGACATACTTTTAATTGTTTTTGCTTTCTCTTCAACGAAACACTGTGACAAAATTACCATAGGTGACAATGATGACTTTACAAGAGGTAATCATTAGCCAGCATTTACACGCATGCCACTCACCCAAGCCCAGTGAAAATTAAAGCCTCCTCTGTCGCCATCGACATCTAAAATTTCTCCTGCAAAAAATAGATTTTTTACAAGCTTTGATTCCATATTTTTTGCCTTGATCTCTGTGGTGTCTATGCCGCCTGTGGCGACTTCTGCCCCTGCAAACCCTTTGGTATCGTTAATGCTTAGTTTGAGATTTTTGATGGCATGTACGAGTTTGTTTATCTCTTTTCTGTTTAAGTGGTCTTCTACACGTACTTTACATTTTGACTGCTCGAGTATGATAGGTATGAGCTTTTTGTTTAGGATACCTTGAAGCCAAAGGGCCAAAGGTTTTTCACTCTCCTTGTTTATCCTGGCCAAGAGTAAGTTTGTGAGCTTTTCTTTGCTAAGTTCAGGCATGAGGTCCAGGCTCAGTTCACAGTAGTCGAAGTTGGCCAGTCGGGTGCTTACTTCACGGCTTAAGTCTAAAATGGCCAAACCGCTTATGCCATAGTTGGTAAAGAGAAGATCACCTTTTTTTTCTGTGATGTACTCACCGTTTGCATAGAGTTTTGCAAGACCGGCTACTTTTACCCCTGCACAGCTTTTTACCCAAGTCTCTTCAGAACACAGTTGTACTAAAGAGGGCTGTCTAGGTATGAGAGTGTGTCCCATCTTGGTAGCAAAGGCATAGCCAGAGTTAGAGCCACCCAGTTGTGGAGCAGCAGGGGAACCTGAAGCCAAAAGAAGTTGTTCACATTTTTTGACACCTTGCGTGCTCTCAACAGTAAATATATTTTTCTCTTTAGTGATAGAAATTACTTTAGTATCACAGAGTATTTCAACCCCTACTTTTTTAGCTTCATATTCAAGCAGTTCCACCACGGAGGAAGCTTGTAAAGACAGTGGGAACATTTTGCCTTCTTTGCCCTCCACAAGTTCAAGTCCAATAGATGTGAAAAACTTTTCTACCACGTCAAAGCCATGACCTTCTAACACTTCTTCTATAAAAAGAGGGTTTTGTGAATGAAAACGTCTAAGGTCAATATGTTTGTTATCAATGTTACATTTTCCATTACCCGAGACAAGGATCTTTTTGCCTATTTTACTGTTTTGCTCAAGTAAAAGTACTTTTTGCCCTTCTCTTGCCTGCACAATAGCAGCACACAATCCAGCTGCCCCTGCCCCGATAATTATCATCTTTTCATTATTCATACGATATTATACCCCAAAAGATAAAAGTATTTCTAACAGTTTAGAGCCTAGACAGTAGAAGTAAAGGAGTTCAAATGAAAGAGAAAAAAAACGTACAAAGTCAAGTCACTTACGAAGCATTAAACCCTGCCTCTGAGGGGATGAGCAGAAGAGATGCCTTGAAAGTCATGGCATTGGGTGGCGCTATGACAGCCTTTGCTGCTCCGACAAAAGTTGAAGCGAGCACAAAGAGTCTCAAAAAGGTAAAGGTGCTTGTCGTAGGTGCTGGTACGGGCGGTATTATGGCATTGAGCAGACTGCGTAGTGATTTGCCTAATGCCGACATCACGATTATCGCTCCTAATGAAAAGCATCTCTATCAACCTGCGCAAGTGTTTGTTGCAGCAGGACTTGAAAGCATGGATGATATGGTGAAAGACAATAAAGACTTTATTGATGATTCTGTCCATTGGGTTAAAGATGAAGTGGCTTCTTTTGATCCTGAGCATAACAAAGTAACAACACGTGCTGGTGAAGTGCTGGGGTATGACTATATGGTTGTAGCTACGGGATTGGTGTATCACTATGACTGGATAAAAGGACTTCGTGAAGAAGATATTGGTACACATGGTATTTCTAGTGTATACTTAAACAATGCAGAAAAAGGAAGCGCTGAGGGAGGCCCTCTGACATGGGATTGGTTTGAAGCACTGAAAAAATCTGCAGCTTCAGGTGAAAACCCTACCGCGATATATACTTCTCCAAATACAGCTATTAAATGTGCTGGAGCACCACAGAAGATACTCTATCTTTCAGCTGACCATTTGAAAAAAGAGGGTTTAGGCGCAAACTTTGTATATGCCACAGTAAGCTCTAAACTTTTCTCTTTCCCGGAGATAGAAAAATCACTTTCCCAAGTACAGAAAAGATATGACAAAATTACAAATAAGTTTAGACATAACCTTGTATCCATAGATGTGAAGCAAAAAGTAGCTACTTTTGAAGAGACGTATGAAGTCAAAGGTGCCTACGATGCAGACCTTGAAGAGTATGACGTTAGAGAAGAAAAACGTATGGTGGAGATGCAGTATGACTTTATCCATGTTGTGCCACCTATGGGACCACCTCAAGCCTTAGTGGACTCAAAACTAGGATGGCAAAAAGGAACAGCAAAAGGCTGGCTAGAAGTAGACATGGAAAGTCTGCAACACAGAAGATATAAAAATGTATTTGGT
>CAUZVG010000017.1:0-19006 GCA_963583215.1 Campylobacterales bacterium
CCATCGTCCCCGATGGGTTCGTGGAAGTTCTTTACACTTCTTTAAGTGAAAACTTCCCAATCTCTTCTAAGAATGTTGTAGCGTACGAGCCTTTTGGCAAATAAAATTCAACCGTAAGTTTTTTTCTGTCTGTATTGTACTCTGTCTCTACATTTTTTGGCCAAATCCAAGCAAAACGTCTGTCCCCTCTGAGGGCATTGAGTTCTGTGTCATCATAAGGCTCTTCTAAATGGTAAGCATCTGACTTGGCACGTTCTACCTTGTCTCCGCAGAGCAGTCCTGTGGGGCTGACTTTCTTTTGAAAAAAGACTTGTGAAGATTGGTACATATCTTTCACATAGGTGAGTTTACCATAAGGGTAAGGCATAAGCACATCCCCTAAAAAGAGTTTAAAAAATGCCTCTTGTTTAGCAAGTACTTTGACAAGCTCTAGAGGATAATCTAACTTTTTTGCAGCCTCTTCAGGGCTGTGTTTTGCAATAATCGCAGAGAGCTTCACTCTTTGGCCTAACCACTTGTTGTAGAGGTAACTTTGGTAAGCAGAGACTAAAAGTTTCTCTTTACTTCCTTTAAGTCTTTTCCCCGAATGGGCTATCTCTTTTCCTTGCAGATAAGAACGGCTGTCTTCACCAAAACGCTGGTAACCATAGTAGTTGGGTATACCTTCTTTTTGCATTTTCTTAGCAGTGGTTGTAAAAAACTTGGCATCTTGTGCTGAAATGTCATGCAGGACAATCGAAAAAGTGTTTCCTTTTAAATGTCCTATTTTAATAGGTCCTTTGTTATAGAAACGTTCAAGAATTTCTACTTTTTCAGTGGTAAGATTTTTATTGAGTTCTTTTTCATATCTTTTAGGAATGGAAATATACTGAATAGTTGTTGCATTTTTGTCTTTTAAACCGGCATAACCGATGTCACGCTCTTCCAAGCCTGTGGCTTTGGCTAAGACAGTGATGAGTTTCCAGGTACTCATGTCACGTTTTTGTATTTTGAGTACCAGGTAATTACCTGTACCTGTAAAAGAATAAAGTGGGATCTCTTCAACAAAAAAGCGTTCAATTGTTTGTTTAAAATCAAAGTGTAAAGGGGTATGGGAATAAGCATAAGTTTTGATGTGATTCATGGTGGAATTATAACGTAATTTTTTGTAATTTCTTCTCATGCTTTCCAAGATATAATAAAAATAAATAATTAAACATAGTCATAAGCATTATATGGATAAGATACTTTTATAAAAAATTAAGGAAAATGAATGAAAGCATTAAGTTTTGAAGGAAGCGGATCTGAGTATTTTCAGATATGGATTGTTAATGTATTGTTGACTATAGTGACATTGGGGTTGTATTACCCTTGGGCAAAAGTGAGAAATCATCGTTATTTTCATGCCAATTCTGTACTTGAAGGTAAAAACTTTGAGTACCATGCGACAGGGAAACAACTCTTTTTTGCTTACTTGATTGCCATGGCAATATTTATTTTATATATGGTTGCGGTACAAGTGTCACCTATGGGTGCTATAATCTTTCCTCTTGTGCTCTTTTTGGCCATCCCATGGCTCATTTGGAGATCGTTAAAGTTTAACATGAGAATTACCTCTTTTTCAAATGTACGTTTTGGATTTAAAGGAACGGCTGGCGCAGCATATGTGAACTTTTTTCTTTATCCATTTATTTTTCTTCTTGCCATTTATATCGTGCCTATTGGTACAGCGGTATTGATTCCTAAATTAAGTGCTGCTGGTTCTGTGCCTACTTGGATAGTTGTTGCTGCACCTATTGCTGCTTTGGCATCTATTGTTTTTGCCATTTACATGTTTGCATTTATGAAGAAAAAGAATGTTTCTTATGTCATTAACGGTTCACGTTTTGGACAAGGTATATTTAGCACAGAATTAGAGACAAAGAAGTTTTTGATGATTACCTTAAAAACATTGGGTGTGAGTATTGTTGTGATGACACTTGCATTCATCATTTTGGCTGCTTTGGCAGCTGTGACGGTAGGGTTAAGTACTGTACAAGCTGGAATGAATAACCCAGCAGCCATGGGACCAATCATTGCTGTGATGTATGTGGGTGTGATTTTTGCATCAATGTTTATTATTGCTTACTCAGTGACACGTCAACGTACGTACATTTATAAAAACTCAACACTAGACAATGACATTCAATTTGAGTCTACACTCAAAGCCAAAGAGCTTTCATGGATGATGGTGACAAACTTACTCATGATTATGTTTACATTTGGATTGGCTTTTCCTTGGGCAAAAGTAAGAATGGCACGTTTAACACTTGAAAACACTTTGGTAAGTACTTCTGGAGGTTTTAATGAGTATATGACACAAAAACAGAGTGAAGAGTCATCATTGGGTGAGCAAATTGGTGATGCCTTTGATGTGGATGTAGGTTTAGGTCTCTAAGATGATTTTAGGGCAATGGTATGAAGCAGGTTCTGCTGCCGCGCAACCTGCTACTCTCTCTTTTAAAGAAGAGGGTTTGTACCAACTTACCCTTGAAAATGCCCTCTCTTATGTGGGGCATAATTCTACTTTAGCTGTCTCTCCCCGCTTGGGAAATGTGGCACGTAAAATTACTTTTGAAGATGGCTCTGTTTTTAGTACAGATAATAATGATGCCATAGACAAATACTTTTCCAAACAACATAAAGCATATTCACTTTTACATACTTTAGAATCACATAGTAGCTTGGTTATTATTGCGTTACTGGTGACGATATTAAGTACAGGGGCTTTTTTCAAATGGGGTGTTCCCTGGACAAGTAAAAAAATTGCCCATGCATTGCCTGAAAAAACCAATCAACTCATTGCTGAAAATTCTTTGGACTTTCTTGACAAATATCTTTTTGATGATTCTAACTTAACTCTGAAGAAAAAAGAGCAGATACAAAGGCATTTTTACAGCAATATTGTTCCCCTAAGTAAAGAGAACAGAGAGATAAAGTATCAGCTACATTTTAGAGATTGGTCTGATGGTAACTTGAGCATTCCTAATGCTTTGGCGCTGCCTTCTGGGGATATTATCTTAACGGATCAATTTGTGAAACTGTGTAAAACCCAAGATGAAATGGACGCAGTACTCTTACATGAAATGGGGCATGTGGTGCATAGACATACTTTAGAAATGGTCATTGAAGGTACCTTTGTTTCTGTGGCAGTCATGCTCATTGTTGGAGACAGTAATGGCTTGGTTGATATGGGGGTAGGGTTAGGCTCTTTGCTCATGAGTTCTGCTTACTCAAGAGGGCATGAGGCTGAAGCCGATAGCTATGCTTTTAAACACATGTTAGCAGCCCACATTGACCCTGCTTCTTTTTCTCATATTATGACAAGAATGACAGAGTACATGGACGGTCACAATGAAAGTAATAAAAGAAAGAAGAATGAGTTAGTAGAGGAAGAGAAAAAAGATATTTTAGACTATCTCTCTTCCCACCCCAATACCAAAGAGCGTATAGACATAGCCAACCAATACAGTCTTTGTTTTAAAAAAGGTTTAGAAGTCTGTGAAGTGAAAGGCTTGCAATAGTTACTTAGCTATAGGACACTCACTATTATCCACATTTTCCTGGCGCACATTTCATACCATTAAACTTACCCGTCATTGTGCCTTCATCTATGCCATCTTCATGCATTTTGTCCATCATTGCTTTCATCTCTTCAGGGTGGGCTATGAAGTTGTAGCCTTTCGTGAGGGTGAAGACGCCATAAAGTATCACAAGCAAAGCAGCAAGTTTCATCATCGTCGCACGCAGTGAACCTCTTTGTAAAAATTTGGTTAAAAAGCCCAAGAAAAAGAGTGCCGGGATGGTTGCTAGTCCGAAGGTTGCCATGACCAGGGCCCCCGAAAGTGGATTTGCTGTACTTGCAGCAAAAATAGCAAAAGAGTAGACAAGCCCACAAGGAATGATGCCATTGAGAATACCTAAGAGATAAAAGCTAGAGTATGAACTTGTGCTCATCAGCTTTTTGAAACTTTTTTGAAACCAAGCGTATTTGGAGACAGACCACTCTGCAGAGTTTAGAAATTTGATTTTACCTAAAAGACTTAGACCTGCTAAAATCATAAGCAGACCCGTAATGCTAAAGAGTATCCCTTTGGTAGTAGGGGTAAATGCCAAGACTTGGCCTACATAACCAAAGAATGCACCTAAAATGGCATAGGTAGTGACACGACCAAAGTTATAGGCTAAATGTGAAGCGGTTTGTCTCATATAAGAAGACTTTTGGTCTATTTTACTAGAAGAGTAAGCCACAACAATTCCCCCACACATACCTATGCAGTGTCCCACTGAGCCTAAAAATGCTGTGGTTAAAATAATGATTAAATCTATATTACCCATGTTGACCTTAGCTGTTTTTGTAAAACTATAGTATACTTTTGTTAAAAGTGTGTTAAGGATGATGCGTGGTTAAAGGTCTAAAACGTAGTATTAAGAAAATGTTTCGAGAGTTTTTGGTCTATCACCATAATTCTATGGAGTATAGAGCAAAGATTTTAACGCTCATGATCTCTTCCAATGGTGAAATGTGTGAGTGTGAAAAACAAAAACTCAAAGAGATAGCCCATAGCATTTATGGAGAAGATATAGAACGTGCCGAAATCTTGATAGACACCGTCAATGAGTACCATACTAAGATCATCACCAATAATGGTTTAGACTTTGAACACCTCATTCAAATTGTGGAACGTGAAAGTAAAGAAGTACCACGTTTTGTTAAGAAAATAGACATTGGTCTCTTAAAACAGTTACATGAATGTATAGACGATGAAGAAGAAGCCCTTTTCCAACAACGCATTTTGGAATTTTTACAAATGTTAAAAGATGAGTACGGCGAAAGTAGAGGAGTTTAAAATGAGTTCAGGTTGGGGATGTCAGTTTATGGGAACACATGAAGAAGACAAAGAGTGGTGTTTAAAGTTACATCATCATTGTGAGCCAGGATGTAAAGGTTGTATTATTGCAGGGCAAGTAGAGTTTTCCACGCCCAATATCTCAGAAGAACAGACAAGAAAAGTTAAAAAACGCTCAGACAACCCATTAGAGAGATAGCTAGGCCATCTCTTTTCCGAACTTGGCTTTGAGTTTTGCCAGTTTTGGTGGGATGACTGCCATACAGTAGCCTTGCATTTGGTTTTGCCTGTAGTAGTCTTGGTGGTAGTCTTCAGCTTTATAATAACAATCTAATGGCTCAATGGTAGTCACTATAGGGTCAGCATAATCCTCTTGTGCAGCTTCTAATGCAGCCTCTGCAGCATCTTTTGTCTCCTCGTCTGTATAGAGTATGGTAGAACGGTATTGTGTACCTCTGTCTGCCCCTTGTTGGTTGAGTGTTGTAGGATTGTGTACCACAAAGAAAATGTCTAAAAGTGTGTCAGAAGTAATAATACTATCTTCATAAGAAATTTTAATCACTTCAGCATATCCTGACTCTCCTGTACAAATATCTCTGTATGTTGGATTTTCCGTATGTCCATTGGCATAGCCACTTTCTACATCGTTCACACCTTTAAGTAGTTCGAAGACTGCTTCTGTACACCAAAAACACCCACCACCTACAATTAACTCTTTCATTGCCATCTCAAATCCTTTTGTTCAGTTATTCAATTTATTTGCTATAATATATCTAAACTATTAAAAATTTAGGAGAGATGTTATGAATCTGAATGTTGTTTGTCCACATTGTCTTAAAGTGAACCGTATCCCTAAAAAAGAGTCTTATGCAAAAGCCAACTGTGGTGGCTGTAAAAAATCTCTGCTTGATTCGAAACCTGTCTCCGTTGATGGGGATAAATTGGGTACTTTTTTAGCCAACTCTGACATTCCTGTGGTGGTAGACTTTTGGGCACCATGGTGTGGTCCTTGTATACAAATGGCACCTGCGTTTGAAAAAGTGGCACTCTCCATGCCTCTGCAAGCACAATTTGTAAAAGTAAATACAGAAGAACAGCAGACCTTAGGCGGGCAGTACCGTATTGAGAGTATTCCAACCTTGATTATCTTTAAGCAGGGAAAAGAAGCAGCGCGTATCTCTGGGGCCTTGCCTGAAGAACGTCTAGCGTCTTGGGTAAGACAGTCTTTATAAATGTCTAAAATTTTACTCTTAGAAGATGATGCCAATCTTAACGAAACCATCACAGAATTTTTAGAAGAACGTGGCTACGAGGTCACTTCCGTGTATGACGGCTTTGAAGCACAAGACAAACTCTATGAAAGTAAGTATGACCTTCTCTTGCTAGATGTCAATACCCCTGGTATCAACGGTTTTACACTTTTAAAAGAAGCCCGAGAAGCAGACGTTTTGGCTCCAGCAATTTTTATTACCTCTTTAGACAGTATTGATGACTTGGAAAAAGGTTTTGAGAGTGGTTGTGATGACTACATACGTAAACCTTTTGTACTCAAAGAGTTGCTTATACGGGTAGAGACACTGCTTAAAAGAGGTTTTTTCCATAAAGAAAAATCTTTTGTGACTGTCAATGACAATATTGTGTACGATATCACTAACAGTACCCTTCGTATTGGGGAGAAAGAAGTTTCACTTGGAAACAAAGAAGCCATACTTTTAAAACTTTTTATCCAGACAGAAGGTGAAGTTTTAGCCCATGAGCGCATCTATAAAAATTTATGGAATTTTGATGAAGAACCCAGTGATACGGCATTACGTACTTACATTAAAAATCTTCGTAAACTCATAGGGAAGGAATGTATTGTCAGTCTCAAAAAACAAGGTTACAAGTTCACTGCTCAAAAGTGAAAAACAATCTCTTAAACGTTTCTTTACACTGTATGTCACCATTGTACTGTTGATGTTGGCACTCATTGCTGTGTATTACTATCAGAGTCAAGAAAAACTTATGTTGGCTGGGCAGCGTGACACCCTCTCCAAATATGCACTCATACAAAGTAAAAGACTAAAGGTTTTACACCAATTCTTTGATGAACGTACATTGTACCCCCGTGATCCTCGCTTTAAATCGGCTATTTATGATTTAGAAATGATGCAAATATTTTCTCTTTTAGAAGACCAAAACATTACTTTACGTGAAGGAATTTACAGAAACAAACAACGTATACATTATGTCAATAGACTCACTGACTATTACTTGGGTGCAAAATATTTGGTGATAGAAGTAAACGATGATGGACTTTGGCAAAATACTACCTGGAAACATATCATGATATATGGTTTAGTGGCTTTTTTACTGTTTATGCTTTTAGGTCTGTATCTGGCCAAACTTTTTTTAAAACCCATGCGTGATGCCATTGTTTTACTTGATCGATTTATCAAAGACACCACCCATGAGCTGAATACACCACTCTCGGCTATTTTGGCGAACATAGAAATGATGGATCAATCTGTCATGGTTGAGAAAAATAAAACCAAACTCAACCGTATTAACATTGCCGCAATGACGGTTTCAAACCTTTATAAAGATTTAACCTATTTAACCCTAGAACAAGAGAAGGCAAACTTTGATGAAGAGATTGCACTTAAAGCGCTCATTGAGAATAGGGCAGAGTATTTTACTATCTTGGCGCACTCAAAAAAGTTATTGTGTCACTTAGACTTAGAAGAGAGCAGTATTGTTGCAGACAGACGTAAAATCACAAGGGTGATTGACAATCTCATTTCGAATGCCATTAAATACAATAAACGTGAAGGTAGCATCATCATAGAACTAAGAGGAAAGAAACTAAGCATTAGCGATACGGGCATTGGGATAGATGAGACACACATTCCTTTACTTTTTGACCGTTATGCACGTTTTAATGACACAGAAGGGGGTTTTGGTGTGGGATTAAGTATAGTTAAAATGATTTTAGACGAGTATGACATCGATATATCTGTTGAGTCTAAAAAAGGGGAAGGTACAAAAATGGTGTTAACATGGTAAAAATATTAGTGACTTTTTGCCTCTTAAACTTTACACTTTATGCAGATAATGTTTATGAAAGAAAATGTGTGGTTTGTCATGAGAAATTACCTGTTTCCTTACAGAGTATGTTTATGAAGTATTTGCTTGTCTACGGTGGAGAGAAAAATTTCAAAGCAGGATTAAAACATTATTTGAAGTATCCTTCCCAACATATATCTGTCATGTCCAAGCTATTTATAGACAATTATTATATTAAAAATAAGACAGACTTAAGTGACGAAATCTTAATAGAAGCCATCGATATTTATTGGGAGAAGTTTAAGGTTTTTAACAAATTGAAGTAGTACAATATAATTCGACCTATGGACAAGGTAGTAATTAAGGAGAAGAATATGAAGAAATTGTTAACAGCGTGTATCTTGGTAGGATTAGCTATGACAACATTGACAACAACAGCGTCTGCTGGCCCTAAAAAAGGTCAAAAGATCTTCAAGAAAAAATTCCGTAAGTATTGTAAGTTTTCTGGTGTAAAGTTTGCTAGAAACCATACACAAGACGAATGGGAAGAGATTTGGGAAGACGGCGACTTTAAAGCAGAAGCAAAAAGAATTTGCCCAAGATTAAAATTAAAAAAGATTAAAAAATCATATTGGAAACATGTTTATCAGTTTTCATACAAATATGCTAGAGATGGTGTTGTTCCTAAGTGTTAATCACATTAAGATAAGTGTAACATAGGGAAACAGTGTATCTATAATGAATTGATCTTAAGATCTTTTCACAATAGGTTCACAATTACATGATATGATACATCATCTTCGAACAAAGGATAAACGAATGAAGGCAATGACTAAGTTAGCAGTCGCTACTTTACTAGGTATGATACTTTTTACTGCAACTGCAACAGCAGACATTAAAAAGGGACAAAAAATATATCTCAAAAAGCTCAAAGCGCGCTGTGGGTTCTCTGGATCTAAGTTTGCACATAAACATACGCAGGATCAATGGGAATCAATCTTTAAAGCTGGTAAATTTTCAAGTGAAGTAAAAAGACTTTGCCCGAAAGCCAAGCTTAAAAAGAAATATGCCCCACATGTCTTCGACTTTGTGTATGAATATGCATCTGACTCAGGTAATGTACCTTCGTGTTAAAAGATTAATTTAGGATTAAGATAAATCTTACTATTATTTTGCGAACAAATGTACAGTTAGAGGAAATTGATGATTAAACTCTTAATCATCAATAGATAATACTACTAAATAAAAGGAAAAAAAATGAAAAAATTAGCAATCACAATGTTACTTGCTGGATCTACACTACTTATGGCTGACGGAGCTGCTGCTTACGCTAAATGTGTTGGTTGTCATGGTGCAAACGGTGAAAAAGCTGCACTTGGTAAATCTGCTGTAATTACAGGTCAAGATGCTGCAAAAACAATTGAACAACTTAACGGTTACAAAGCTGGTACACTTAACCAACATGGTATGGGTGGTCTTATGAAAGCTCAAGTAGCAACTATGGATGATGCTACAATCAAAGCGATTGCTGAGCATATCGCAGCAATGAAATAATCATTGCTCCTTTTCTTCAAAAGCCTTTTTAGGCTTTTGAAACTTCTTATAGAACTTCTTCTTTACTTTTTACCCGTACTACACTTTCCACTTTCACACTTCATTGAAGTATTACTCTCTTTTTTAGGTACTTTTTTTTCTCGTATGTTATTTTCTGTCACTTTAAATGTTTCAGATCTATCTTTGATGCTTAGTCTACCGCTCTCTAAGTCACGTACACAGTTGTAGAGTATTTTGCTTGTTTTGGCTTTAAGCACACACTCTCTTCGTTTGTCTTCTTCTTTCAGTTGATCTAAAATGTTCATCTTTTTCTTAAGTAACAAAGCAGAACCATTGGCCATGGAAGAGCCACATTTCCCTGAACCACATTTCATCCCACTCTCGGTGAGTGATTTAGTTTTCTCTTTGTCTGAACAAGCTGTGAGGAGTAGGGTGAGGGTGAGGAGTGAGAGTGATAGATAGTTTGTTGTTTTCATATTTGTTCCTTGTAGGGTGTTGTCCCATGACAACACCAAATATATAAAATTTTAAAAAGGTGTTGTCAGGGACAACACCCTACGCATTTTTCTTTTTTAATTGATGTTTCTCATACAGATCATAAAAGATAGGTATCAACAACAAGGACAGTACCGCAGAAGAGATAACCCCACCAATCATAGGTGCCGCAATCCTTTGCATTACTTCTGAACCCACACCATGGGTGAACATAATAGGTAAAAGTCCTGCCAAAATGGCAAAGACAGTCATGAGTTTTGGACGTACTCTTTGTACCGCACCTTCATAAATGGCTGCATCCAAGTGTTCTATATTGAAATTATCCCCATGTTTTATTTTTGACTCTTTCATACTCTCTTTAAGGTAGACTATCATGACAATGGCTGTTTCCGCTGCCACTCCGAGTAGGGCAAGGAAACCGACAATTATGGCAATACTCATATTGAACCCAAGTATCTCCACATAGAAGAAGCCTCCTAACAATGCAAAAGGCAAGGTAAAGAATACAATTAATGTTGGAATCATTTCACCCAAAGCAAAGTAGATGAGTACAAGTATCACCAAGAGCACCGTTGGAATAATCCAAATTATCTTCTCCATGGCAGATTCAAGGTACTCAGACTGTCCTGCCCACTCAATGTAGTAGCCCGAAGGTAGTTGGAGGTTTTCAAGTGCTTTAATGGCTTCTTCTTTATAGGTTACGACTGACATACCCAGTTGTGGGGTGATGTAAATGAAGGTGACGGGTGTTGCCATCTCAGACTTAATGACGGAGGCACTTTGTCTATACGTTACTTTGGCAAAGGTTGAGAGAGGGAAGAAACCAAGGGGTGTTTTCACTTGAATGTTTTGAATTTCATCTAGGTTACGACGTTGTTCTTCTTCAAAACGAAGGGCAATGGGGTAACGCTCTAAACCTTTATACATCGTTGTTACTTTTTTCCCACCAATGGCAGTTGAAGTGTATTCTAAGAGTAGGTTTTTAGAGATACCGTAATGTTTTAAGGCTTCTGTATCTATGTCAAGGTCAATAAAGAACCCGGCAGATGCCTGATCTGAAATAACAGATTGTGTGATTTTTAAGTCACGTAGCGTAGATTCTATCTGACCTGCGACCTTTTGTAACCCTTGGGCATCTTTTCCGTAGAGTTTAATACCTAGTGGGGTACGGATACCTGAAAGAAGCATATCAATGCGTCCACGTATAGGGTAAGTCCATGAGTTTACAAGTCCTGGTATTTGCAAGGCTTTGTCCATCTCAGCCATGAGCTTTTCTGTGCTCATACCTTCTCTCCATTCATCACGTTCTTTAAAAGTGATAATGGTTTCTATCATACCCAGTGGTGCAGGGTCAGTAGCAGAGTTGGCACGTCCGCCTTTTCCAAAGACGGTTTTGACTTCAGGAAAAGACTTTAAAATGGCATCGGTTTTTTGTGTCAGCATTTTAGTCTGATCAATAGAAATCCCATAAGGGGTTACGGGCATATACATGACTGTTTGCTCATCAAGCATCGGCATAAATTCCCAGTTTAGTTTATTGTAAAGTGGCACAGAGATAAGGAGTAAGGCCGCAGCAATAGCAATAACAATGTATTTAAATTTTAGACCAACAATCAAAATAGGGTGGTAGAGCCAAATGAAAAAACGATTGAGGGGGTTTTTTGACTCAGGAATAATTTTCCCTTTGACAAAATAGACCATCAGTACAGGTACCAGTGTCACAGAGAGAATGGCACCTGCTGTCATAGCAAAGGTTTTTGTGAAAGCCAAAGGGGTGAAAAGCAGTCCCTCTTGACCTGAAAGTGCAAAAATGGGTAAAAATGAGACCACAACCAGTGCCAAAGCAAAGAAAATAGGACGGCCAACAACTTGTGAAGAGGTGACAATCGTGGCAATACGCTCTTTGTTTTCGAGTACCCGTCCTAGTTTTCCTTCCTGTTTATGTATGGATTTATGGGCATTTTCTATCATGACTATGGAGGCATCAACCATGGCACCAATGGCAATGGCAATCCCGCCAAGACTCATAATGTTAGAGCCAATACCAAAGAGTTTCATGAGTAAAAAGGTTGAACCAATAGTCAGAGGTAGTACAATCAACACAATAAGTGAAGAACGTAGGTGCATGAGGAAAAGTCCAATGATGATGACCACTATGATACTCTCTTCAATGAGTGTCCATTTAAGGGTGTCAACAGCTTTTCCAATGAGTGCTGAACGGTCATAAGTAGTGACCACATCTACACCTTCCACTTTAAGTTCAGCCATCTTCTCTTTAATGTGTCCCAGCGCAGTGTAAACATCTTCACCATAACGAAGCATGACAATACCGCCAACGACTTCACCTTCACCATTTAAGTCAGCCATACCACGTCTGGCAGCAGGTGTTTTTTCTACACGTCCAATGTCGGAAAGGGTTAAAGGTACACCATCACTGGTTTTGATGACTAGGTTTCTAATTTCATCGAGGTCTTTAATGTATCCTTTGGCTTGTACCATCCACTCATATCCATTTTGGATGACAATACGTCCACCTGTGTCATTATTGTTCTCTTTAAGGGTACGTGAGACATCGCTAATCGAAAGGTTGTGTTGAACCAAAGCATCGTTATCTACAGTAATTTGATAGCTAGGAATGAAGCCACCAATACTTGCTACTTCAGAGACACCATCCACAGCCATAAGGGCATATTTGTAATAATAATCTTGTAGGGTACGTAACTCTTCAAGTGTCTTGGTTTGTGAGGTTAACGCATACTCATAAGCCCAACCGACACCAGAGGCATCAGGTCCAAGGGTCACTTCCATGTCAGAAGGCAGTTGACTTTGAATGGAGGCCAACTGCTCTAACACACGTGAACGAGCCCAGTAAAGATCGGTATTTTCTTTAAAAATGATGTATATTAGTGCATTTTCATAGGTAGAAAACCCACGTACTGTTTCAATGTTGGCAATGGCAAGAAATTGTGCCACCAAAGGGTAGGTTCCTTGGTCTTCAATAATTTCAGGACTCTGTCCTTTCCACGTGACTTGTACAATCACCTGTGGAGGAGAGAGGTCAGGTAGGGCATCAAGGGCTGTATTTTTCATAGACCATACAGACCCAAAAACAATGAAGAGGGAAGCCATAAGAACTAGAAAACGGTTTTTAACAGAAAAAGCTATTATTTTTTCAATCATAATGTAGAGCCTTTTTTTAAGATGCGACTACTTGTATGAGCCTGCTGCTGAAGCAAGCTCAGTGCTAACGTAGTGAAATGTGCTTTGCTCATTTTGCGTTCCATCAGTAAATACTGTTTATTTGTGCATCAGAATCCATCATAAAGAGGGCATTCTCAACCACAGATTCACCCTCAGATAAGCCAGAGAGTACTTCATACTTTTGTGCATTAAGTGGTCTTAGATCTAAGACAATGGGTTCATACTCACCTTTAAATTCTGTTGCCAAAAAGGCATACCATTTCCCCTCTTTACGTATGATAGCTGTACGAGGAATAAGCAAGCGACTTCTTGTTACAGCTGAAGCATGCATCGTGGCATACATACCAGGTTTTAAAATACCATAAGGATTGTCAATGCTTAACCTTAGGGTTGCTGTGGCCTCTTTAGGGTTAAGCATAGGGTAGAGTAACTCTTTTTTTGCTTCAAATGTTTGTTTAAATCCTTTTATTTTTACAGAAAAATCTTTTAAAGACTCAAGTTTTTCTAAGTCATTTTGGTAGAGTTTTACTTCCATCCAAACGCTAGATAAATCTACAATTTGAAAAAGTTTATTTTTAGAATTAAAAGAGGAGCCTTCATTGATGTTTTTTTCAAAAATCCATCCATCACTGGTGGCAAAGATAGTGGTGAGCTTGTCAACACGAAGGTACTTCTCAATATCTTCTATCTCTTTGTCACAGACATTGAGTAGTTCTAGTTTAATTTTTGAACTTTTGACCATTGAAGCAGAGGGACGCTGTTTGTTAAACTTAATGGTATTGAGATAGTCTTGTTTGGCTTTGTAGACTTCTGGGGAGTAGACTTTAGCTAAGATTTGTCCTTTTTTAACAAAGAGGTAGAGTTTATTGACATATAACTTTTCTACAAATCCTGAGTACCAGGCAACCACATCAACCATGAGTGCTTGTTCCGCCACAATAAAACCATAGTTTGTCTGCTTTTGTGCAACATCCTCTCTGGTGACTTTTGTTGTTCGGACGTTGAAGAGTTGTTTGACCGTTGTTTTTTTGGAAATAGGTGCTTTTTTCGAAACAATATTATTTTTGGAAACAATGTTTTTTTTCGAAACAGTTGTTTTCTTGGAAACAGTTGTTTTGGTAGAAACTTTCGTTTTGCCTGAAGTACATTTTCCTGATTCACACTTCATCTCTTCGGCCTCGGCAACGCTAAACAGTAAAATAAGTGTTGCTATGAGTATTTTAAACATTATATTTCTCCAATCAATGATTTAAGTTTTGCTCTGCTTTTTAAATACGCTGCTTTTGCAACCGTACGCTCTTCATCTAAGTTGAGTTTTTGTTCAAGTAAACTGGTATAGGTAAAAAGATCTTCACCACTTTGAATAGACGCTTCATTCAGTTCAAACATGTGTTGAAGTTTGGGTAGGCTGTCATTGTTGATAATTCTGTAAATGTTGTACGCCTCTTTCATTTTTGCATAACGTATACGGATTTCACTTTCAAGTGCAAAACGGTAGTCTAGTGAAGCAGACTCTGCAGCCAAAGCATCTTTACGTGCGGCTTCTGTTTCATGTGCTTCTGTACCAAAGATAGGCAGGGTAAAGCCAACAGAAATGGAAGCAAAATCTTCAAAGGCTTCACGGTTGAAGTAACCCACTTGCACAAAAGGATCAGGGTTTACTTCTAAGGCTTTCATCTCTTTGTTTGCAAGGGCCAATTGACTTTGAGAGAGGGTTTGTTTAAAAGCAGGGTTTCTTTGTAAATTGGCGAGATAATGGTTTAGAGATTTTACTTTGATCATCCGAAATCTGTCTGAAACAGTCACATTTTTTCTTTGTACCAAATACGCCAATTTTGCTTCTTGGCTTTTGAGTACGGCTTTATAACGTTCATTCCTAATATGTAGTCGTGAGAGTAACAATTCCGCAGACATACTGTTAGAGTGACTTTTACTGTCTGTAGAGATATAAGAATCATAAAGCACAATGTTTTGATTGGTAAGTTTCTCATACTGTTTGACAATACGTATACGCTCTTTAATTTCGAGGATGGTATAGGCAGTCACACGAATCTCTTCAGCCAGTTTCACTTTTGCAATGTCATAAGAGTGCAGTATGACATCTTTTTGTGCACGTATATAGCTCTCTTTTGCATCCATCTTACCAAACCATGGAAAACGTTGTTTATAGTTAACAGCCTGATACTGCATGGGTTCTAAGCCACGGTTATAGGGGTCATCTAAGCGGATGTCATTGACATTGAGCATCAACTCAGGGTTCGACCAGTTTCGACTACTTGCTATACGTTCATCCATAGCAGAGAGTCTATATTTGATAGTGTTTAACGAAGGGTGGTTTTGAAATGATTGCGTAATCAGTGATTGTATGCTCTGTGCATGAAGTGAAAAGAGAGAGTAACAGACTAAGATGATGATCCTCATGGTATGCCCTTGTTGTTTATTAATAAAAATAATTATAACCAATCTTTGTGCATGTAATGTGCAGATGAAAAAGAAGGGGATAGATAGTCTAAATAATGTATACAAATATACAAATAAACTAATATATTACTTGTTTAAACTATAATATAAACATGTTTTAAATCAATATTAAAAGAATACCTATAGACTTACTTGACAATCACTAAGGTTTTGGTTATAATCCTGACAATAATTTGCACTTGTAAAAACCCTAGATGATTTACACTTGGACAAAGATATTGACTATTTTAGTAATTTGTTGTCTCCCCTTTATTGTTAATGAAAACTAAAATATCAATGTTGTAAATTTCTCTAGGGTCTTTAGAGGTGCACATTAATTTCACAAAAAAGGTACCATTATGATTCAAACTTGCCCTATCTCTGCTAGAAGAGTTGATTCTAATATGGTGAGAGTAATCTCTGCACAAGTTGCCCTTTTAACGATATTTTTTCTGGTCACTGGCGAAGTATTTTTTGTTGTTGTCATTGTTTATGACTTTGCTATGAGAGCAGTACGCCAAGTTAATTTAAGTCCTTTTTACTTTATTGGAAATTGTTTTTTGAAAACCTTTGCTATTGAGCCTAAGTTAAGTGATGAATCGCCAAAACGTTTTGCACTGTTTTTGGGACTGACAATCTCAACTTTTATTCTTCTTACGTATATATTACATTTGTCTGTTTTAGGCACTGTTATTGCAGTTCTATTGATAATTTGTGCATTACTTGAGACATTGTTCGATTTTTGCATAGGATGTAAGATATACTACGCAATACAAATTGTAAAAGGCTTTTTTAACCATGCTAGGAATATCAAGTAAAACCATTTATGCGATAGCTGCACTTAAAGAATTAGGTGCACTTGAAGTAAATGCTGTCTCCAAAATAAAAGAGATAGCCCAAGCTGCGAACATTCCCCAAAACTTTTTAGAACAAATTCTTTTAGAACTTAAAAAACAAGGTTTACTTGTAAGTCTTAAAGGTGCGCATGGTGGGTACAGACTCGCAAAAAGCCTTCAAGAAATTACACTAAAAGATGTGGTACTTGTACTTGAAACAGATATCTTTTCAGATGTCTATCAAACAGACAATCCTGGACTTAAACTTTTTTGGGAAGATTTAAAAAACTCTGTCTCAAAAAACTTTGAAATACCACTTTCAGAACTTAAAAATTATGAACTAAAAGCATCACAAGCACTTAATTATTCAATATAGGGAAAGACGATGAACAACACAACAGATTTTGATTATTTTAACACGCAATTGGTACACAATGTAGGTTCTCGCGTAGGGCCTATAGCACCAACCATTGCACCTTCTGCAGCCTTTGGTTATATAGATGCAGAAGAAGCAGAGGGGATTTTTTCTGCCACAGTCAATAAACCACTTTATGCCAGAGTAGGAAACCCTACCAATGCTAAACTAGAAAGCATTGTTACTGCCTTTGAAGGTGGTTTTGGTGCCATTGCAACTTCTTCAGGTATGGGTGCCATTTCCATGGTCTGTACAGCCTTTTTAAATGCAGGAGACGAACTGCTTTGTATTGGTGGTTTCTTTGGAGGGACTTACTCTTTGGTCAATGATACTTTGGCACGTTTTGGTGTGACAAACTCATTTTGTGAAGTTGATGACTTTGAACACATAGAAAACACGCTCAAGTTAGGTGTTAAAATGGTACTTTTTGAGTCTGTAGGTAACCCAAGCCTTACCCTGCCAGATGTACAACGCATTATAGACCTTTGTAATCTCTATGAAACTGTGGTCATGATAGACAACACAGCAACACCTTTACTTTTAAGACCTCTCACTATGGGTGCAGATATTGTGGTACATTCAAGTACGAAAAACATGTCTGGACACTCCGCCGCACTTGGTGGTATTGCCGTCTTTAGAGAAGTGAAAGTTGAGGGTGATAAACTCTTGAATGAAAAGTATGCAGACTTACACAAAATAGTTAAGAAAATGGGTAAAAAAGCCTTTATAGCTATTTGTAAAAAACGTGCCATTAGAGACTTGGGTATGACAGCCAATGCCTTTGGTTCGTTTATGACAATGGTAGGGCTTGAAACACTTTCATTACGTGTTGAACGTGTGAACAAAAGTGTTGAAAAAGTAGTATTTGCCTTAGATGAGAACTTCCCTGAAGGTGTGTCAGTAAATCACCCTTGTTTGGCAACGAGCCCAGACAATGCACGTTATAAGTCTGACTTTGCACAGGGTTGTGGACCACTGTTAAGTATAAACTGTGGTACAAAAGAGAGAGCATTTGCCTTTTTAAATGCTTTAAAACTAGTCATCCTTACAGCTAACATTGGAGATAATAGATCTTTAGCACTGCATATGACAAGTACCATTTATGCAGACTTTGATGCAGATGCACGTAAATTTCTGGGGGTACATGAGGGGCTTATTAGGGTTTCTATTGGATTAGAAGACCCTAAAAGTATTGTAGAAGATTTTTTGCAAGCAGCCAAAGCTCTTTAAAAGAGTTGACTTACAATGATGCTTTAAGTCCATAGAAATATGAACGTAAATGCATCATACTCTTCGCAGCAAACTTTTCCATAAAAGAATCAATCTTATCTTTTTCTTTCCACTCTGGCTTTTTCACTTTAGCCAATTTTTCTAAAGTTCTTTTAGCTGTACTCATGACAGCTATCTCATCTATAAGTCCCACTGCTTTGGCACGTTTTGCTGAAAATATGTGGGCATCGGCATACTTTTTAGCATCAGAAATTTTTAAGCCTCTAGCCTCTGCTACATCTGATACAAAAAGTTCATAGGTGTCTTTGGTGAGTGTTTCAAGTTCTGCACGTTCTTCTTGGGTCCACTCTCTTGTGGGTGTACCTGCTTCTTTGTACGTTCCTTGTTTAACGATTTGTGTCTTAATACCAATAGTCTTCATAAGCTCTTCGATGTTGGCACTCTCCATAATCACTCCAATAGACCCCACAATAGAACCAGGGTTTGCAATGATTTTTTGGGCGTAAATAGAGGCGTAGTAAGAACCACTGGCCATCACGCCAGAAGCATAAGCAACCACAGGTTTTTTAGCTTGAAGTGCTTTAATGGCATAAGAGATTTCAATGGAAGGCGGTACAGCACCTCCTGGTGAGTTAACATTGAGCAAGACTCCTTTAATTTGTGGGTCTTTTGCTGCATCTTCTATCTCTTTAACAATACGTTCAGCAGACATAATGGGTCCTGAGAGTTTAATCTCTTGTAGGTTTGCTGTACTTGCATTGCTTGAACTTGATGGTGTAAGTACCACAAAAGCAATGAGTAAAAAAATCATCCCCATAAAGTGTTGTCCTATCCATTTAACGATATTTCCTAAGGTATTTAACATGTTGTGTTTCCTTCTTGATTTGTTTTATTGCTTACTT
>CAUZVG010000018.1:0-18735 GCA_963583215.1 Campylobacterales bacterium
CAGAGGTGATTTGTTTGCTATTGTTGATGATTGCTTTTGCTTAACTTAATGGCATTGGAGGGGGCTTTCTCCCGTCTCATTAACTTTTTATCGCCTATTGGTCAATATCTATATTTACTGTATATGATTATAAACGCCAGGCAAAAAGTATAAAAATAAACATAATTTCTAAAAGTAAAATAATAGCCACTGTCCATTGTTTTAGTTTTTTATCTAACTCTCCCATGTATCGAGTAGCAAAACCTGACCCCGAATCTATGGCTGTGTTTATATAAGACACAAGCCATTGTGAACTTCTTTGCACTGTCTGTACAGTGCTTGTAAAGCTTTTGATGATGCTAGGCAAAATGTATGTCTCGGCAACAATGAGTAAGTCTCCTGCTGGTATTTTTAGACCCTTAGGGATAGGATGTCGTTTCGTTATATGCCAAGTGATATAAGATAACAAAAAGACCGCCCCAAGCGTTGTAGAAAATTGTACCAGTGCTTTTACTGAGATCATATCTACCATGCTCCCTGTATTTATACCCAAAAACAATACAATCATCGGACTTAAAACAACCATAAGAACTAAAAACAACCATGACATCCACATACTTTTTGGGACTAAAAGATCTTGTTCTAAGTTCACATATTCATGGTTTGACCTTTCATACTCTTTTATGGTTTTTGGCCAGATCAAATAAATAAACCGAGACAAGAGTAAAGAAGTGGCTAAACTGCTCCATGGCATGAAAACATGTACCCACTCAGACCAAGCAGATGACGATGCATAGAGTTGTGTCTCCAAGATCTTTTTGGCTACAAAGGCACTACTTAAAGGTGCGCCAACCAAAGACAATACCGGAATCAACAAAGCCAGGATAAATACAAACCTAGTCATTTTGGATGCGATTGGCTTTTTAAATACTCCAACAGAAAGAAACAAAGCCGCTTTTGCAAAACCATGTTGCAAAATATAGACCAACATAGCCATTGAAACCAAAGCCCAAAGTGCAGGAGAGACCAAACCTAAACCTATTGCCATAATCATAATACCCATACTGCTTATGCTCGAATATGCCAATACCGTTTTGGGATTATTTTGAAATAGCCCAACAAATACACCATAGAAGGTCGAAAGCATCCCTATAACCATCATAAAAGCACCCCAAAAAGGCAGTTCAACTTTCCCTAGTGGTAAAACTTGCATGATGCCCAATAAACCTGTTGCTATCATGGCTCCTGAGAGGATAGCACTCGCAGGAGTTGGTGCTACCGGGTAAGCTAAAGGTAACCAAACATGCAAACCGACAATACCTGCTTTAATGCCAAAACCTAGCAGAAGCAAGGCAATAATTAAATTGTTTACTTCAATATTGGCAAATGCTGCACGAAGCACAGTAAATTCAATACTATCAGCAGATGCCGCCATCATTGAAAAAGCAACAAATAGAATTATTTCTCCAATGATTACCAAGATAATATAAATGCGTCCTGCTCTTAAGGCTTCAGTACTCTCGCTATGTACCACCAAGCCATAGGAAGCAAGGCTCATCAAGCTAAAGAAAGTATAAAACAAAACCATATCTTGTGCAATGATTAAGCCAAGATTACCCGACATTGCAAATAAAAACCAGATAAAAAATGTAGCGTTTTTTTCTTTATTGACAAAGTATCCTAATGCATAAATACCCACCGATAGCCACAATATAGAAGTAAAAAACAGAAGTACTCTTGCTGTCTCAGTAAAGCCAACAAAACTACCCAGTAATAACCAAGGAACTTCTATGGCAATATCTACAGGCATCAACATGGCAACCAATAACGATGGCAAAGCCATCCAAGGTGCTAGTAAAATCACTGTTTTAGACAATGGTTTTAACATTAATGTTAGGGCTAACAATAATGGAAAACTTGGCACTGCCAATAACAATAAAGTATTAAAGTCAAAGTTCACAGTAGAAATTCCTTTGATATAATAAATTCAGACCATGCCAATGCACTAAAAGGTAAAGAGGCAAATAAGCCCAATAGCACCACAAAAAGTGCCGTGATGAGCGGTGGCACAAGCAACAGTAAAGAAGTTTCATATTTACCAAATTTTTGTTCTGCTGGCCAATCACCCCTAGGTTTTTTGAACCAAGCCACATACAAAATAGGTAAAAAATAAGCTGCATTAAGCAGACTAGAGCCTGCTAACACCCATAGTACCCATGCTTGTCCCGCCTCTAAGGCCCCTAAACCCAAGTACCATTTACTAATAAACCCAGCCAAAGGAGGGATACCTATCATGCCCAACGCTCCTATAGTAAATGCAGTCATGGTCCAAGGCATGCGTCGCCCCACACCATGCATTTGGCTTATATTATGAATGCCCAAAGTTTCTGCAAAGTTACCCGCACAGAAAAAGAGTGTGATTTTGGTCACCCCTTGGTGCACCAAATGCACCACTCCACCCACTGCAGCGAGAGGTCCTGCTATAGCAACACCTAGAATAATATAAGATACTTGACTCACTGTTGAATAGGCTAATCTAGCCTTTAAGCCATCTTGAAATAAGGCTCGTATAGATGCGTAAATAATGGTAATGGAGGCAATGATTGCTAAAGGTAGCGTAAGTCCGAGAATGACAGAAAATTCTATGCCAAAAACATCATATACAACTCTCACTATGCCAAAAGCTCCTGCCTTTACTACAGCTACGGCATGCAATAAAGAACTCACAGGGGCAGGAGCCACCATAGAGTGGGGTAGCCAACCATGCAAAGGGATAATGGCTGCTTTTACCCCTAAACCAATCATTAAAAGTACAAATACAAGAATCAAAAGACTATGGTTTGAGCTGTCAAATGCAGATAAAAAACCACCAGTAACAAACTCTAAAGTACCGGTAATACTATAGAGCAAAACAGTCCCTAAGAGCAAGAATGCTCCACCTGCAAGGGTGTACATTAGATAAATACGCCCTGCTCTTCGTACTTTGATTGTACCTCTATGCACAATCAAAGGGTAGGTTGCTAGCGTTAATAGCTCGTAAAATAATAAAAATGTAATTAAGTTTCCTGCTAGGGCTACTCCCAAAGTTGCGGCAACACAAAGACTAAAAAAACCAAAGAATCTACTACGGTGTGGAGAACCTTCCAAATAGCCAATGGCGTACACAGTAGTTAGCATCCACAAAGCAGATGACAGGGTTACAAACAACATGGATAAAGAGTCTGCTCTTAGTACGAAGTCAAGACCAGGTAAAAAAGAAAAACGGGTTTCATAATGATGCCCACTAGACACTCCCCACAATATGAATCCAACCAAACCAAGAGAAAATAAAGAGGCTCCTATATTTAATACACTACGGGTTTTTGTTTTATCTTCTGCTAAAGTAAAAATAAACACTGAAACAAATAATGGAATAATTACGATCAACAGTGGTACCCAGTTGTCAAAATTCATGATAGCACCTCAGCAAACGGAGAACCTATATCCATAATTCTTAAAATAAAAGGAGCTATAAATCCTAAAACAATAGCAAGAAGAGCCATACCTAATGCCATCCATTCCATCCTTTTAGATATGCCTATGGGGTAAGGTTCATTGCTTGAATCCTCTTGTATAAAGGCATAGCCTAAAACTTTAAATACATACGCTCCAGTCAGTAACCCACCAACGATCAACACGAGCCCCCACCACCATTGACCAGAAACGATAGATGCTTCAAGCAACAACCATTTTGCAATAAACCCTCCACTAGGTGGTAAGCCCATAAGACTGATGCCGGAAAGTGCAAATGCTGATATGGTCAACGGTAGGTACTGAGCCATACTATAAAAATCGGCAATACGGTCATGTCCCCTATGAATCAAAATATTACCCGCTGCCATAAACATGGCTGTTTTAGCTACAGCATGGGCCAATATAAAATACAGTGTTGCTTTCCACCCCATAACGTTTGCTAGGGGAAAGGCTAAAAATAAATAGCCTATCTGCATGACCGTTGAGTAGGCAATCAGTAATTTAAGCCTGGTTTGTCGTAAAGCTTGAAACCCACCCCATACAATAGCCAATGAGCCAAGCAAACCAAGTATAAAACCTAGGTTAGCTTGGGCATGATCAGCTAAAGGAAATACAACTATCCATAAACGCCACAATATATAAAATGATGCTTTTACCACCAATGCTGACAATACCGCACTGACAGGTACAGGTGCACTTGAGTGAGCTGGTGGAAGCCAAAAATGTAAGGGGAATAGTGCTGTTTTTAGCAATAAACCTGTGGTCATCAAGCCCATAATTAACCACATTGTTGGAGTCATTTCTGTTCTTAGCGAGAGTAAAACCATATCAACCGTACCATAACTATGATATAACAAGGCAACACCCATCAGATATAACATAGAGCCCAGTAAACTAACCAGCAGATAACGCATCGCAGCAGTGATTGCATTGGCTCCTCCCGATAAAGCTACTAAGGCTACTGCAGATAAGCCAATGATTTCAAGCGTAACAAATAGGTTAAAAATATCAGAGGATACAAAAAGTGCGTTAAGTGCTGACCATAAAAATAACCATAGAGGCCAAAAAATGTTTGTTTTATCATCCTTAAAATAAGCACTTGCATAAATACTAATCGCGAACCCAACTATAGCGGTGACGAGTAACATTAACAAGCTTAAACCGTCTAGATATAGTTCAATACCTAAAGGGGCACTCCAAGCACCCAGTTCATAGCGTTGCACACCATTAGTTATCACCTGCCAACTCAAAACTCCTACCGAAGTGACAGTCCCTACAGCAGTAGCTAAAGCAAGTTTTACAATATGCTCTCGCCATAAAAAACATACCACGCTGCCAAGTATAGGAAGCAATATAATGATGATGATCCAGTGAGGACTGTCAATCAACATTATGCTTCCCTATCTTCTGGCAACACAGCTTGACCCGTTTCCTCATTTACTCGTAGCATTAAGGCTAAGGCTAAGGCAGTTGCAGATACTGCTACTACTATGCCTGTTATGACCATTGCGTGAGGTACTGCGTCAGGAACAGCATCTCCTATTCTATCTGCCAAAGCTACCATCACTAAAAACACACCACTACCTAAAATATTAATAGCCAGTATTTTTCGCAATAAGTGTTTATAGAGGATTAACCCATAAAGCCCTATAGAAAATAAAACGATACCTACCAAGGCATACAAAAAAGCTGGAGTCATTTATTTACCCCTGTATCAATATCAATATTAGAATCAGACTTAGTAGCAGGCTCCCTGCCTAAAAATAAAGCTGCCAAACTAATACCAATAGACAAAGTGGCAGCTGCTTCAATCAATAAGATCAACCCACCTGCAAACTCTGGAGGATACTCTAAAAATGCGTTATCTAGCAATACAAAACTAAAGCCCATAGAAACAAACCATACCAAACCAATGACCAAAACTAAACGCAAGGCAAAGCCTGAATATTTGCTAGGTAAATACCAATCACTTAAAAACACTAAGACCCCCGCAGCAGCAAGCACTGCACCTGCTTGAAAAGCACCCCCCGGGGCAAAAGCACCAACCCATAATAAATACCCAGAAAATAAAATAAAAATAGGGACTAAAAGCCTGGTTACGAGATCTAGCACAGGGTTTACAAAAGAACTTTTGGGAAAAGAACTTTTATTCGTAGAAACACCCCCAAGAGACCAAACTCCAAGTAGCGCCAACAACAACACTCCAAGCTCTAGCAATGTATCGTAAGAACGGTAGTTTAGCAAAACCGCGGTAACAGGGTTACTTACGCCACTTAACTCAATATTTTTAGCTACTTCTACACTTAAACCTACAGCTTTCGTTGGTAAAGACAAAACAGTGTAAGCTAAAGCAATCACTAAAAAAAACAAAAGTACACCCAAGGTTAATCTTATAAACAATGAAGGCTTTGTTTCATTCTTCTGACTTGCACTTAACTGTGCTAAAGCAGACAGTAACAAAGCACCCGTTAAACCTGCACCAATAGTGGCTTCCGCTAAGGCAACATCTGGAGCATCTAATCTCACCCATGCCAATGCCATCAACAATCCAAAAGCAATAAATAATACAATAGCACGAAAAAGATCAAGGCTACTCAGTGTCTGCCAAGCAAGCCAAACTAAGGTTAACCCCAGTACCACATCAAAGAGTAATAATACATTTATTTCTTCCATGGTTTTATACCTCGCTTTTGTGCTGTATTTGCTACAAGGTGTGCTACCCCTGACCCTGCCAATAATATCAATATCCAAATAAACAATAATTTACCCACAACGAACCAAGAGTCTGCCTGTAGCATAAGAGCAATGACGATGAGACCTAGACCTACATTGTCTGCTTTCGTCAAGGCATGTAAGCGAGTATACACATCAGGAAATCGCAATAACCCTAGCGTTCCCGCCAAAAAGAACAGTGCCCCGACCAACAAAAGTATTACTGTTAAAATATCAAGTATCATGCTTTTCCGTCCAAGCCCTTTTTACAAATGCCACAGCCGTAACTACTGCCAGCAAAGCAAATACCAAAGCAACATCTCTTAATGCTGATTGTTGCAATACCTGCGCTAATAGTAACAAACAGGCTACTGCTGTAGTGCCAAACAGCTGCGCTGCCAACATGCGATCAGCAGGTGTAGGACCTTGTAAAATTCGCCACATACCTGCAACCAGAGTTAAGAGCAAAAATAACGCAACTGACAAATATAATGTATCCATAAAAACCCTATCTTTCCATTGCCGATACATTTAGCTTAAATATTTCTGCAACTCTCTTTTCCACTAACATTAACACTGAAGTAAAATCAATATTATCATCAAGTACATGTATCTGTAAATATTCTTTATCTAGTTCAACCGATAAAGTGCCTGGTAACAAACTCACGACATTGGCCATGAAAACTCTTGACAAACCTAAAGGTAAACGCCAACGATAGTAAAATATTGTAGGGGAAATAGGTACTTTTGGATAGAACACTCTTTTAGCCACATCAAAACCACCCAGCAATGAATGCCAAAGAAAAAAGGGAATAAATTTTAGTATCGCTAAGAAAGAGAGAGGCGTTTCAGGAAGTAACTTGATGCTTACAACAGTTGATAAAAATACCATAGGAAGACCTATAACCCATGAGTTCATAGCGCCATCTACAAGCAATATCCATAGTAATGAAAATATTGAAACTCTAAATAAAAATCTTGTGAGCAAATCCATTAACTATAATTTAAAGGTAAGTAGCTAGCTGTACCTGATAGTAATATACACATAACAACTCTCCCTTTCTTTTAGTTAGGATAGTAACATATTAAGGCTTTAAAGAAGTACAAGAGAAGATTTTGTTTGATCCGTTTTCATCAAGATCCTCTTTTTGCAAAAAAGAGTTTTTTGTTTCCGTGACAGGCATCACAAGTCTCTTTCATAGGTGGTCGCTTTAGAAACTCATGTCCTTTTCTTGGTAGAATTGGAGAAGTATGTTGTGCGGTATAGAAAAAATAAATTAGGGTGATTATAACTTGAGGGCGAGTCAGCAAGTCGCCCGTCAGGTGCTACTTAAGTCTTTATATTTGTTTAAGTTCTTTGAACATTGCTGCTGCAGTTTTTTCCGTTTCAACAATGATATGTGTCAAATTTAGATATGCTATAATCTTTCATGCCAAAAACCCAAGCCTGCCAAAAGTACATACGCGCCTTACACTACTTTCAATTTCTAATGGCCTTTGTACTACTCATTTTTCTTTACAATTTTCTTCCTATCCATAAAAATGCGACGGAAACATTTTATATAGAGGGGTTAAATGCTCAGAGTGTTGAAAACGCTTTAAAAGAGAATGGCTACACCCTTACTTTTGTAGATAAAATGATGTTAAGTCTAGACACCTTACCTGAGACAGGATGGTATAGCCTAGAAAAACATCGTTATGGACGTTATGCTTTTTTTAAAAACATTTACAAACATAAAGCAAAAACCATGAACATTGTCATTTACGCAGCAGAAACGCATGCAGAGATTATTGCTAGATTGGCAAACGACATGAAGTTAGAGGTAAAAGAACTTCAAAAAGCCTACAAGGTCTTCACTCCTTTTAAAGAAGCCAGCATCTTTTCGGGACACTACAAAGTGGCAAGAAAAGTCAAAGAAGAAACGCTCATGCGCTACTTGCTCAAAGATTCTGAAAAAGTACTTGATTTCTTCATTGCAAAAAGCTTTATTAACCCACCAGACCGTCTTGAAGTGAAGATCTTGTTGACCATTGCGTCTATCATTCAAAAAGAGAGCAATGCCATAGACGAGATGCCTATAATCTCTGCGGTCATTTATAACCGTTTAAAGAAGAAAATGAAACTTCAAATGGACTCTACACTTAACTATGGTGAGTTTTCTCATACCATTGTGACCCCAGAACGCATTAAGAGTGACACTAGCTACTACAACACTTACAAACACAAAGGTTTGCCCCCGTATCCCTTAGCAAGTATCTCCATAGAGGCACTCCGTGCTGCTATGTTTCCTGAAGATTGTAAACATCTTTTTTTCATGTTAAAGCCTAGTGGGAAACATGTCTTTTGTGAAAGTTACGAGGAACATTTAACGAACATTCGTACCTTTAGAGAGTATCAAAAGAAACGAGAAGAAGAGAAGAAGAAACTTGCAGAAAAGAAATTAGCTGATGAAAAAATTGCAGAGGAAAAAAAGAAAAAAGAAGCTTTAGCGATTAAAGAGAAAAAAGCCAAAACTCTTAAAGAGAAGACTAAACAAGAAAAAATCATTAAAGACAAAGCTGTTAAAGAAAGTAATGTGACAAAAGAGCACAATACGTCCAATGACTCCAATGACTCCAATGTAAGCTAGTCTCGTACCCCAGCTCAAGCTACGATACACCTATCAGAGTTCTTTTATGTAAAAAACAGCTCATTGTTGTAATGAGGTTCCCATTATATCTGTTTGAGTTCTTTAAACATTGCTGCTGCGGTTTTTTCAGTTTCCACAATGATATGTGTCAAATTTAAACCCGAAAGTGACTCTTTGTCTTCTTGGTTATTGACTTTAACAATTGTTTTAACATTTGATGTTAGGTCGTTTACTGCTTCACAAACATGATTTAATTTTTGACTGTTTCCTAGTGAAATGATGACAGCAGAGGCATCTCTGATGTTGACAGACTCCAAGATATTTTTTTGTGTGGCATTTCCAAATATGACAGGTAAACCTTGCTTTTGAGCATCTTTCACTGCTTTGATGTCATCTTCAATGGCTACAAAGCTAAGACCTTCTTCTTGAATGAGTTTTGAGATATGTTTTCCAAGTCTTCCAAACCCTATAATAACCACATGCCCTGATGAAGTCTCTTCTAAAGTAGCTATTTCATGGTCACTATCATCTTCTTTTTTATGTAAAAGGTCTGCTATCTGAGAAATGTTTTTCAAAACAAATGGCGTAAGTATCATCGAGATAACAATGATGATAATGAGAATTTGACCCTGCGCAGGTTCCAGTAAACCTTTTGCCAGTGACAATTCAAAAATTACGAGTCCAAACTCACCAAGCTGAAACAAGGCAAGAGCACTTTTAAGCGCATTTCTTTTGTTGAGAGAAAACCTTAAAATTGCAAAAATAATAAGTATTTTTATCACAATTAATAGAGGCAAAAGAAGTGAAATTGTGAGTATGTTGTCATAAATAGTTTTAAAATCCAGCTGCATTCCTACCGTGATGAAAAATACACCAAGCAAGAGATCTCTAAAAGGAATCAGATCTGCTTCAACCTGATGTTTGTATTGGGTTTCGGATATCATCATTCCTGCTATAAATGCACCTAAAGAGTAGGAAAAGCCCATTTTATGGGCTATAAATGACGAGCCGATTACGATAAGCAAAATGGAAGATATAAATATCTCGTTTGATTTGGTTTTACTTACTTCATGGAAAAAAGGCTCAAGCAAATATTTCCCTGCCATAAATAGACCGATTATTAACGCAGTGGCTTTAATGAATGTTAAAAAGAGCAGAGATGAAACAGACCCATCTTTAATAGAAAAGAGGGTGATCATAAGTAAAATAGGAATGACAGCTATATCCTGAAAGAGCAATATACCCAATACTTTGTGGCCGTATTGGGTATTGATATCTCTATTTTCATTTAAAAGCTTTAGTACAATAGCAGTGGAAGAAAGTGCAAGTGCCGCCCCTATAACGATAGATGATTTTATCTCGATATTGAAGAAATAATTTGCAATAAAAGTAAAAACACCGGCTGTTAAAATAACTTGGAGACCCCCATATAAAAACACTTCTTTTTTCATTTTTAAAAGGTGTTTTACAGAAAACTCCAAACCAATAGTAAACATTAAAAAGACTACACCAAACTCTGCTATATCTTTTAACTCTTGATTGTGTATAGCATCGTGTAGATCAAACCCATAGGCTATTACAGTTCCGGTTGCGATATACCCGATAATGGTAGGTATTTTATACTGTCTTAAAAACAAATTCAGCATTGTCGATATGAGTATGGTAATGATGATGATCTCTAACATAAAATAGTCTTATCCTTTAATGAAATGTTTAGAAGCTTGCTAGTCTAAAATGATATAGGCAATACTTCCAGATAGAAGTGCATCTGAAAGTATAGCAAATTTACTGACATTGCCTAATGCATTAGAATTGGCGGGATTTTAAAGGGGGAAATAAAAGAAAAGGCTATCACCAAGTAAACAAGGGAAGATTACAAACTTTTGGACAAGGAGTAAGAAGATACTCGGTTGTTAGCCTTTCTAATTGGATTATAACGTGATAGCGTTAATAGAGAGTAACGTAGGGTTAATTGAAAATTAACAGTTTCTTACATATGGTAAATGATTTTATTTGTGATTTTTGTGTGAATTGGTTGAGGGAAAGGGATTTGAACCCCTGACCTTCGGGTTATGAGCCCGAATAATTCACTAGATACAAGTAGGTATAAATGACTATAAATAATGCTCTAATGGGCTTTAGTTGACGATGTATAGGGCATTTAGGCGTTACAGGTAAATATGTACTCTTGCGGGTGCAATTTCATTTTGTAAGTATTTAACCAAGGACATAAAATCCCAAACTGAGTAGATGTGGTGTTGCATAAAGATTGTTAAATCATCAATTTAATACTCCCCATAATATAGACTGGTTTAAGTATTTTTCCAAAAAATAGACTATGCTAGAATCAATGTAGTACCAACGGTCTAAAGTTCCAATCTCAGAGTGTAGCTTAAATATGTGACTATACTACACATTTCTAAGCACTTATTCAAATTTAACTGCCTAATTTTGAATTCGTTTGAAAATAAATCTATAAAGTAAATATAATACATATTAATTTTATAAATTTATTTTGTTTATTTATATAAAAACCAGTTAGGAGTTACAGATGAAAGGTTTAGTTTTTACAGAACTTCTAGAGTATGTTGAAGCAAATTTTGGATTTGATATGCTTGATAAAATCATAGAAGATGCAAAGTTGAAAAATAATGGGGCTTATACACAAGGTGGTAATTATGATTTTGATGAACTCTTAAAACTGCTGGTTTCCATTAGCAAAGAATCAGGTATTGAAATTCCCAAGCTTTTAGAAATATTTGGTGAACATATGTTTGTTAAATTAACTTCTTTAAATCCAGAATTCAAGTCTAAATTTAACTCATCCTTAGATTTAATATCTAATGTTGATCAAATTATTCATCCAGAAGTAGAAAAACTTTATCCTGGTGTAGATTTACCAAGATTTAATGAGATAGAAAGATCCGAGGATACGCTTGTTCTTGATTATATATCTAACAAACATTTAGAACATTTTGCTATTGGTCTTATGCATGGTTGTGCAAAAAACTTCAATGAAGATTTAGATATATCTTATGAAGCATTAGCAGATAGTACTAGATTTACAATAAAAAATAAAATAGAGTATTAATGAGTGAATATAGCCCTTGGGAAAAACGGTTTGAGCGTGAGAGAGCTTCCAGAAAAGAGGCCGAAAAAATATTAGAAAGTAAAAGTTCTGAAATTTATGAGATGAATAAGAACTTGGAGAACCTAGTATATAAACGTACAATTGAGCTGGAAGAGGCTTTGAAGAAGGCGAATATTGCTAAAGTGTCAAAAGCAAATTTTTTAGCAAATATGTCTCATGAGATAAGAACACCAATGAATGGGATTCTGGGGTTTACTCAATTAATTGCAGAAGGTGACTTAAATAAATCACAAAGGGAATACATCAACATTGTAAACTCTTCTACAAAAACTCTTTTATCGATTATAAATAATATCTTAGATTATTCAAAAAATGAAAGTGAAAAAGTAAATATAGAACTTATAAAAGTTGAACCGTTTATGGAATTGAAAAATTGTTTTATGCTTTATGACAGTACGGCTAAAGCAAAAAATATTAATTATAGATTCAATATGGACAAAAATATACATCATTATTTATACATGGACATTTATAAAATACATCAGATTATTTCAAATTTAATAACAAATGCTATTAAATTTACTGATGTAAATAAAGATGTAGAGGTAAATATTGAAGTAAAAAGCGATGAGGACTCTTCTCAAGTATTACGGTTTAGTGTTAAAGATCAAGGAATTGGTATCGCTCCAGAAAATATAGATAAAATTTTTGAAGCATTTCTACAAGCAGATAATTCAACAACTAGAAAATTTGGAGGTACTGGACTTGGTTTAAGTATTACATCTTCTTTCGTAAATGCAATGGGCGGCAAATTGAAAGTAGAGAGTGAACTTAATCAGGGAAGTGTTTTTTTCTTTGAACTTGAATTTGAGAAATGTAATGAAGAAAGTAATCACACAAGTGAGAACAAAAGTATCAATAAAGTAATAAGTGAGAAGATAAATAAAAAAGTAAAAGTACTTATTGTTGATGATTATGAATTTAATCAAATTCTAGCAGGTGAAATTTTAAAAAGTTTTGGTATTGAATTTGATATTTGTGATGATGGTGAAAAGGCCATAGAATTTGCATTGAAAAATAATTATGATGCTATTTTAATGGATGTTAATATGCCTATTTTAAATGGTTTAAATGCAACTCGGATTTTAAAAAATACGCATCATCTGAAAACACCTATTATTGCATTAACTGCAAACGCAATAGCTGGTGATAAGGAAAAATTTTTACAAGCAGGCATGGATGATTATATATCTAAGCCTATAGAAATTGATATTCTAGTCAAAGTTTTAGGAAAGTATATCTCAATAAATGAGATCTAGAAATAAAATTATTAAAGTCTATATGATAATTATTTAATAGTTTAATCTATTGATACTTACCAAATGTTATTTGACCTTTTATCCTACTTGAATGTTTAAAACCTTTATAATGGTTCCATGAATATACAATGCGATTAAGCAACAAATATGGGATGCCAACTATCCGATTGTTATTTAAATAGTACCAGGACTCCCTCATAGATGAAGCTGCAAAAGATAACAATGTACTAAACAGTGATACAGATTTTTCAGGATATATATAAACATCTGCCTCTCCTTCGATTCGTCTTCTGGAAGCCAACTGTTTTAGAGTATAGTTATGAGAGTGCATGGCTATGGCATCTTTTACGTAAGCTATGTTGTACCCCATGTTTTTTATCTGTACGCCCCAGTGGGTATCTTCTGAGCCCCATGCATTGGTGTAAAAGGCTTGCATCTCCCATGCAGACTTTTTCATAGCGGCTATCGGAAGAGAGTAGTGCATCCAATCAGGCTTATCATCAGTGGCTGGGAAAGCTCTTTCATAGTCGTGTCTCACCCATAGATCTGCTTCAGGGCGTACGACTTGCCTGCCAAAAGAGGCTGCAGTCATTGACGCTTCAAGGGGGTGGATCAGTTTGAAGATCGCATACTGATCAAGCAGAACGACATCTGAATTGATAAAAACGATAAGCTCTGTCTTGGCCTCTTTTACAGCTCTGTTTAAAACTTTTCCCGGGAAATAGGTGCCGGGTTCAATCTCTATGAGAGTGTGAGGGTATGGGGCCACCATATCCAGAGTAGCGTCTGTGGAGCCAGAATCGACTATCATCAGTTCTATCTTGACCCACTTTTGTTTCATGAGAGCTGCAAGCGCCTGGTCGACTACCCATGCAACATTGAACGTGCGTACGATGACTGTGACTTTTTTCATGCTGCAGCCTTTTCTTTGGCTATGAGATCACCCATAAATACGGTTTCTCTAGTCTCTATATAGTCTAAAATGGTTCGAACAGCTTTAAATCCGTCTGCAAGATACATTGTTATGGGATGGATGATCATCACGGAGAGTTTCCCCTCGGCTTCATTTGCTTTTAACTGATCGATCACCAGTTTGGCCCATGTATCTATGTAGTATGAATCAGGTCCGAAATCATCAGACCAGTTGTAGCGTTTTTGCCACTGCTCTATCCACTCCGGAGTGCGCTCAGCATGAATAATGTGCTCATGGTCGGGGATAATGTTTATAGGCAGATTGTAGATGCCGCTCACATCCTCCTGGGGGGAGAAGTTGTCTTTTTTTACACCGTCTGAACAAACCTCTATACCTAAGCTGCTTAAAACTTTTTCAGTATTTGGTCCATGCATATACATATGGTTTCGCCAAATATTAATGCGTTTTCCGGTTTTGGCATAGATGGTATCTATGGTTTTTTTCGTATCATAATATTGATACGCATAGGGTCCATTGTAGTTGTTTGTAAATTTGTTCCAAATTCTATGTAGAATCTCTGGCTTGAAAGCTTCATAGTTGTGCCCGCCTATTTCTATATTTGGACTCTCTGTGATCGGCTTTACTTCATCCCACTCTTCATCAAAAGATCTGCCGGTGATAAAGAACGAACCTTTTATATCTCTTGCTTCCATCATTTTTACAAACTCTCCGGCCAATGACATCTCTGTTTTGTCACTATGCATCTGGTTTCCTGTTTTGAGACCCATATGGTGCAGGTCTGCTGTTAAACAAATCATAATCTATCCAATTCTATATTGTATGTACGGAGCACATTTACAAAATTTGTATCTCCCCATTTTGACCAAAGGGTTAAAAACCCTTTTAGAAACGCATCTTCATTAGGTTCTTTTGAGTGTAAAGCTGCCTTGAACAGGGAGTGATAGTGTTTTGGATATGTTTCATAAGCTACATATGGAAACAAAAGAGAGAGCATGCCTCTCGTACCCAGTTGCATAAAACTGATCATCTCATTGGCCGAATTTAGCTCTTTCATGACAGATGCGTGTTTGGCTCCATGCAGACAAGATTTTGCCTTTTGGCGTAAGCTGTGACGAGGATAACTTTTTTTCTCCAGTGCGGTTGTAAAATAGTTCTCCCAATTTAATTCACGCACTGATAGATTTGCTCTTTCGCACTCAAGGTGGATAGAAGATAGGATTTTGATCAGCTCATCATTCCAGGCTTTCAAGTCTTTTTTTAAGTAAGTATCATAATCTGGCATAAATCTAAAAAGCATCGCTTCGGAATATAACTCTTTTATATCTTTGTCAATGTTTTTCAGTTCTGACATATTGAGCTGCTTTTGCGCATAACTCCAGTGGTAAGAGTCATTAAAATAAAGCAGGGCATCACCATAGCCTATGATCGCTTTTATGGCATGTTTTATGATTAATTTTTTTTCATCTTTGGTTTGGGTTTCTTTGTTTAGCAATACTCTGTTTATGAGTAGCAGTGTCCCCCTGTTTACTAGCAGCTGTCTTATGTCTGCGGGGTCAATGTTGTAGATGGAAAATGCTTCATGCTCTTTTAGAAAAGTGGAATCTCCCAGTAGGGTTCTGTGCCCATGGCGCATATCATAAGCAACAACCAGTCCATCTAGTCTCATAACTTTTTGTTTGTTTATCGCAGACATATCTATGCCAATGTCATACTTTTTTGAAATTTCCTGCAGTTTGCTGTTTGCCAGTTCGATCATATCTCTATGTATATTTCCATTGTAAATATAAAGCAGGTCCAAATTGTTATGGGGACGGTATGTGCCATTCTCCAGCACGATCCCGCCTTCACCTCTGCCGTATCCGCCTATCAAAATAAGAGCAGCAGTCTGCTTCTGGGAAAATATTTCTTTGAAGAGAAGTGAAGCCTCAAGCATAACTTCATTTAAAAACGCTTCAACTTTTTTATTGTGGTAGTAGGTTAATTGTTGATGGTTAAGCAGCACAGGTATCCTTTCTTGAGAGGGTTTCAAAAAGAGTGTAGATTTTGTTACAGTGTATCTGGGATGTGAATTTTTTGTTATAATCATTTAATCCGACCTCTCCCATCTTTTTGATCATTTTTGGGTTTTTTACTGCTGAATCCAGGATCGTGGCTAGTCTATGATCGTCATTTGATGGGAAAGAAAAACCATTTTTCCCATCTTTTAACCACTCTTTTATCCCGCCAACATTTGTGGCAATGACAGCTTTTGCATGTTTCATAGCCTCTACTCCGACAAGGTTGAAAGTTTCAGGGGCTCGGCTTGGAACGATGACTGCATATGCATTAGAGTAGTAGTGGGAAAGCGCATCGGCAGTGACTTTTCCATGAAATGTAATCCTGCTTGATATGCCAAGACTTTTGGCTTTTTCTTCAAGTTCTTCTCTCTGCTTGCCGTCCCCACAAATATCTAACATAGACTCTTTGCTTTGAAGTTTCGAAAAAGCATTCAGTAGGGTGTCAACCCCTTTCCCTCTAACAAGCTGACCGACAAACAAAAATCGTTTCTCATTTTGAGGAATGTTTTTAAATTCTACACTGTTTTCCTGTTTTGAAAAGAGCGTTATTTTAGATATCTTTTTCTCATCAAATGCATGTAGCAGCAGATGCTCTTTCATATAGTCAGACGCCACAACCATGTGATCAAATTTCTTGAGTAAATTCTGAATCGCTCTAACATTTGAGACACTATTGATAGAAATATAGGGAAATGAACTCTTTTTATTGATAAACCCAAGACAACTATAACACTCCACTCCAACCACTTTTGTGCAAGTTTGATTGCCGATGGTGGTATATTTATGCTCACGTAAACAGAAGTGTTTATGATCGTGAATGAAACCAACTACGGGCGTGTCTGTCTCTAAAAGTCCTTTTATTGTCTCTATGTTGCTCACTTGATGCACATAAATGATATCGGGTTTTAGTAGTTCGAGTTGCTGTTTTAAATCTGCCAATACTGTCGCAAATGAAAATACTTTAGCGTATGCGTAGTCTATACGACTCTCTGCACTGTATAGAAGTATATTCTCAACATTGTCTCTTTTACTGAGTTCCTGGACACTTTGATAAATATATGTCTCAGCACCCCCGGTGAATTCAGCTTTGTCATTTATCCAGACAATTCTCATTATCCTTCCTTGGATGTAGTAGGGTCGGCATCTGCTCTTTTATACATCAAAGATAGAGGTTTTTTTGATGCTTTACTGCCGGTTCTACCCAGCCCTCCAGTGTAAGTAACATTATTTGAAGGTGTTGCTTCAATTATTTTATATATTAAGGGAAACATTTAGAACTCCTTTTGTTCTTTTTATATAATGATTATATGGGAGATAAGTGCAGAAAATTTGCATAATGATTGATCTGGGCAAATAAACCTCTGGTACTTTTCCATAGAGAGTAGATTTTATGCTATAGGATTGAAATCATCTCTATGTCGGCATGATAGCCGATCATAAATTGTATGAAAAAGGGGAGGTTAGGGCTTTATAATGATTTTGGATTCATCACTGTAGGATTTGTTTTGAGCATCTTTTTTGTTGTGGATATACCAGTCTTTATTGGTGCGTCCAGCGCTCTTTACCCATTTGTGGTAATTGTGGTATGCATCCTCTATATTGATCCCCTCTGCGGGATGAGCAAAAAATGTTGGGACCAAAAGGGCCCATGGTTTATCATCCCCTGTTAGGTAGGTTCTCCCTGTACTTATATCGGTACTGTCATCGAGTGTAGAAAAAAGCGATGATGGAGCCAATGAACTCGGTGCATGGTTTGGAAGATGCACCTCAATATTATCCATAAAAATATATGAATCATTATTGTCTGATATATATCTGGAGACTATCATAAATGGATTGTATGGCGGGGCACTCAGTGTTGTAGCACTCTTTAGGGTGATAAACAGTTCAAATGTATCACTCTGTTCAAATTTATCCTCTTTGTACGCATTTGCATAGTGAGCCAAATACGCTTCTGCATCATCAAAGAGTTTGACTACAGTTGCGTTTCCGTCTGGACGAATATTGTCGGTGATATCATATCTTGTGCCTCCATTTCGACTCATCTCCGCCATTGAAATATTGGACAGGGGTGTGTCCAGTAGCAAGGCAAAACCATTGGTGTATTTTGCGCCATAAGACTGAATGGATCCGGAAAATATAATATCTTTTACCTGCTGCTGATTGTCCTTAACCTCTTGAATGGAAAAATCAATAGCGAGGTCATTCATGTCATAGTCACCTTTTACCGGCCACATATCTTCAAATACCAAGGTTGTCTTGTTTGTTCTGCTTGGATAGTAACTGATGTATGTACGACTTGCATCTTCCGGGAATGCATCAAATGCATCATTTACTCCATCACTGTCTGTATCTTTCTCTTCTGGGACTACAGAGAAACCACTTGTGCCGGTGGCAAATTCTATAGTGTCAGTCAGGGCACTCATGGGAGATGAGGAGACAGAAAAAAGTGCATCATTAAAATCATGGTCACAGCTATTGTGCGTTCGAAGTATATCTT
>CAUZVG010000019.1:0-18702 GCA_963583215.1 Campylobacterales bacterium
TCTCTGGTGCCATTGCTGCAGAAGATATGCATACCCTCATGATAGAGATCTTACAGCTTTTCCTTTATAAAAAGTATGAAATGATTGCCAATTATCAAGAGAAATATAGCTTTGAGATACAAACGCTCAAGCGTTCAATCTCTAAGTATATTGAGAATGTTTAACGGATCTCAGCAATAAAAGCAGATTTTTGTATCTGCTTTTTCACTGTGACTAAGACAGTCTCTGCTTCTGCATGGGTACTGTACGGACCTATGAGAAGTTTAGATATCTTTTTCTCATTCTGAGGGAATTGTAGCACTTTGTAGCTATAGCCTTTGGCAGAAATTTTGTAAAGAATACTACTATGTGGTCTGCCAGAATAAGAACCTACTTGTACATAAAAACTTCCCTTTTTTCTAGTCACTTTTTTGCTACTATGTGTTTGTGACACAAGCCTAGGTGTTTGTACCTTTGAAGCTTCCCATGGCTTTATGTTTGACTTAGCAGTACTTTTAAGAAAGGCTATTTCACTTTGAGGCAGGTAACGTCTACAGACGCGAAGACGTTGTTTGTAGTAGGGGGAGGTATTGAGGTTAGAGTAAACAATTTCGTACTTCACGGTACTCGCATGGGTAAACCAACCATCTCCTAGGTACATCCCTACATGGGTAATACGTCCACGACGGCGTCTTTCTGTGTCAAAAAAGATAAGGTCTCCGTAGACAAGCTCGCTACTTTTGATATGTGTACCTTTTTTTGCCTGCTCTCTTGCAACCCTAGGAATTTCTATGCCCATTGAGCCATACATATAATAGGTAAACCCAGAACAGTCAAAATTGTTAGGACCCTCTTCTGCCCAGACATAGGGAGAACCTTGTAAGTCTGTGACCATTTTTTGTAGGTTCTTTTTTGAAGGATTGTACTTGACCTTAGGTTTGCTAATACCATAGTTTGGGTTTTTAGGGTGGTGTGGTGGCTTACAAGCGTTTAAGCTCAAAAGTAACAGTGCCAAAGAAGAATAGGTGATGATTTTCATCACACTATTATAGATAAATGTCTTTTAAGTAGACTTAACTAGGCACGGCCTTTTTTGGTAAAGACATCCCTGTTTTCCAAGGGCTAGTGTAACGTGTACTTGTCACATCAATTTTCTTTAGGGGCACATCACAGTTCATGTATTTATTGCGTGCATCTTTTGAAAGGTAACGTTTACATACTTTCATGCGTTTCTTGTAGACGGGCTCTTTGTCAAAATGTGAAATAGTCACTCGCCTACGTTTAGAACTTGCATGTGCAAACCATCCATTACCCAGATACATACCCACATGGTTGATACGTTTAGAGCGTTTGTTGGTAGAACCAAAGAAGATAAGGTCACCATAATGTAAGTTAGGGAAGTTAATTGTTTTCCCCATTTTTGCCTGTTCACTAGCGGTACGAGGAATATCAATACCCATAGAACCATAAATGTTGTACGTTAATCCAGAACAGTCAAAAGAGTCAGGTCCTTCTTCTGCCCATACATAAGGTTTCCCCAAATATGAAGTTAAAAGGGCTTCAATATTTTTTCTGTTAGGTTTACAAATTTTTTCAGGTTTTATGATGTCATAGTTGGGGTAAGCGTAGGGTTTTTTAGTAGCACAAGCAGAGAATAAGAGTGCAAAAAGAAAAAGTAATACAAAAGAGTGGGCAGTTTTTTTCATTATAAACCTTATTGAATGTTACTGTAATAATCCCTTTAAAGTATTAGCATGGCATCACCATACGAAAAAAATCTATATCCTTTGTTTATTGCTTCTTTGTATAAGTATAACGTTTTTTCTCTTCCAATGAAAGAGGAAACGAGCATGATGAGTGTGCTTTTAGGTAAATGGAAGTTTGTAAGTAAGTGTGTGACCCGCTGTGGTGGGTTAGAAGGGTTTAAAAAAAGATCACATTGTCCTTGGGTTTGTTTTGTTCGAACGTAGTATTCTAAGGTACGTGTGACTGTAGTTCCAATGGCCAAAATGGGTTTTTGGCTCTCTAAAATCTTTGCGGAACTTTGGGGAATGTCAAAATACTCAGAGTGCATAGGGTGCTCTAGAATGTTTTTTGCATCCACCGGTTTAAAGGTACCCGCACCCACATGTAGGGTAATCGTATGGGTTTTATGTCTTTCTTCTAGGGCTTTAAACAGGGTAGGAGTGAAGTGTAAAGAAGCAGTGGGTGCAGCCACTGCCCCTGCATTTTTGGCAAAGAGGGTTTGGTAGTCTGTCTCATCTTCTTTGTTGTCTTCTCTTTGCATGTAAGGAGGTAGGGGTAAGTGGCCTATCTCATCAAGGACTAAGACCAGCTCTTCAAAAATCAAGGCTTTCCCCTGCTGCTCAAAGGTGACAATACGTGAACCATCTTCATGTAAGGTCGTTACTGTCGCAACCAAACCTTCATCAAAAGTGAGTCTAGCACCAACTTGTACACGTCCACGGATGTAGACAAGATAGTGAAAAGTATCAAGAGGTTTGTTAAACAATAGTTCTACTTTTCCTCCACCTTGCAGCACACCTTCTTTGCTTATAGCAAGGGCTTCTTTTTTCCCAAATATACGTGCTTTTATGACACGGGTATCGTTGAGGAAAACATCACACTCTTTTGGTACAAAGTCCAATAAATGTTTAAAAGTAGTGTGGGTAATAGTGTCCATTTTTCTGTCATAGACTAAAAGTTTTGCATGGTCTCTTGGGTGTACAGGCGTAGTAGCTATGAAACCCTCTGGGAGGGTATAGTCATAACTTTGGGTGAGTAAATCTTCTGACATTATTTTGTGTCGCTTTTGCTTTCATCTGCATCTGCATCTGATTTGTCGTCATTTTCTTTCTCATCGTCCTCATCTTCTTCATCATCTTCTGCAACATAAGGGTTTACCATTTTAACAATGAGTATAGAAATACCATAGAGTACAATAAGTGGTACTGCCATAAGCAGTTGTGTAAGCACATCAGGAGGTGTGAGTAAAGCTGCTAAAACAAAGATGATAAGCACTGCGTAACGGAAAAAGTCTTTGAGTGTTTTGTCTGTTACAAGTCCAAGCAGGGCTAAGAAATACGCAAAGACAGGAAGCTCAAAAGCAATACCAAAGCCCATCATGATTTTGGTAAAGAATCCAACATAGTCTTCGATGTTAATCAAAGGGGTATAGAGGAAAGAACCAAAGGTAATGAGAAACTGGAAACCAAAAGGCGTAACCACATAGTAGGCAAAGAGTACACCCACTAAGAACATCACAGAACCACCTACAACAAAAGGTATAACCATCTTTTTCTCATTGCTGTAAAGTCCAGGTGCTACAAAAAGCCAAAGTTGATAAAGTATAAAAGGCAGGGCTGCTAAAAGTCCTGCAAAAAATGAAACTTTTAAAGCCACAAAGAATACTCCACCTATCTGGTGTGTTGTGACCATACCTTCAAAAGATTTTTTAGAAAGGTTTTGTACAGACTGGTTTAAGTCTGAAAGCAATTGGGTTAGTTTTTCTGTGGCTTTGGCCATGACTTGTGCTGAGTTACTTGCTTCTTGGAGTAACGCTGCTAATTCTGGGTTCTCTTGGGTCTTTGAAAGTGTAGAAGCTTCATTGAGTGTTTTATGTAGTTTGTTTGCTTCGGTGGATGTTTGTGCAGAAAGTGTCGCAGCAGGGTCAAGCGCTTGCATCTCTTTGTTTGAGACTACTGTGCTGCCATTTTCATCTGTTTGTTGGATTTTCCACTCTGTTTGACTTTTAGACTCAATGACCATTCCTACTTGTTCAAGTGCTGTGTTCAGTGGTGCAGTGATCCATGCTAAGATGTCTTTATGCATCGTAAAGGCCACAATAAACATAATAAAAATAGATAAAACAGAAAGCCCAAGTCTTTTTCGTAACTCTACAAGGTGGGGTCGTAATTCGTCAAACATTAGGCATCACCTTTGTTTGATTTCTCATCATTCTTAGCTAGTTTTTTTTGATTTTTAAATGTCACGGTCTCATTCTTGCCTTCAACTTGTGTGGTGACTATGGCTTCTTCTTCTACGTCAGTAGGTGCTTGGGCATAGTCTGATTTTTGGCTTAGTTCTTTGGGAGATTTATTTGAAATGTCATCATCATAACTCACATCATCAAAGTCATCAAAGTTTAAGTTTTTAAAGCCCTTTAATTCATCTGTTGCATCGGTGAGTTGTTTTTTGTAAGCAAGTGCTTCTTCTTTTAAATCTGCAATTTTCATCTCTTCTTCTAAAGAGCTTTTTGCATCTCCTACTGTTTTTTTCACAGACTTGATGAACTTAGCCATTTCTACAAGGGCAGAAGGCAGTTTGTCTGGTCCTAAAAACAAGATACCAATAATAGCAATAAGAAGTAACTCGGTAAAGCCGATGCCAAACATGTTGTCCCTTTTAAATCAATTGTTGTATTTTAGCAAATTTTTCTAAAATGTAGAGGGTATTGGCTTTCAGGTGTTGGCTTATGCTATACTTTTCGAAAAATGGGGTGGTGCATGTATGCTTAAAATTTATCTTGCAGGACCGGATGTCTTTGAAGTAAATGCTGTGCAAGTGGGTGAAGAACTTAAAGCACTTTGCAAGACGTATGGGTTTATAGGGCTTTTCCCTTTAGACAATGAAATTACTACAGATGGCTCTGCGTATGACATGGCCAAAGAAATTCGGGAAGCAAACATCAAACTCATAGAAGAGTCAGACATTATTTTGGCCAACTTGGCACCTTTTCGTGGTTTAGAACCTGACTCTGGCACGGTGTATGAAGTGGGGTATGGCACAGCCTTGGGTAAAAAAGTCTATGCCTATGCGCCAGACAGAAGAGAGATGATAAGCCGTATTCGTGAGGCAGAGCAGCTCTCTAAAGATGCTGCACATTGTTCTGCGGGAAAAGTGATGGAAGATTTTGGCCTTTCTCATAATCTTATGATGTTAGACATTGTTATTGCAGATCATGTGGAAGATGCACTGAAATATTTACAGACTTTGCCTAACCCAAAATAAACAAGGCAAGCTCATCAGATAAAAAGAAATTCTCATTGAAATAGTGGGTCTCTGATTGTGTTAACTTTTTCTCTTCATACAGCAGTGTGGCTCTTTTTTGCATCTCTTGGTTCAGTGTGTTTTTTTCTATACCTAATTCTGAACGTAAACCTAAGAAGAGTCTTTCTGTAAGTAACTCATCTTCTGTGAGTACTTCTTCTGTGATTTGCAAAGGGTTTGCTATATAGGCTTCAATGCCTGTGATGGGGTAAAAACGTCTGTCTTTTAAAAAGCCAACAGCACCAGCACCAGCACCAATGTAGTCTTTTATCTCCCAATAGCCTTTGTTATGTCTACTTTGGTAGCTTCCGAAGTTTGAAATTTCATAAGCTTTAAATCCTCTTTTTTCTATCTCATCTGTGACAAAAAAAGCTAGGTTTTCATCGTCTTGACGTACCTCAGGTGTGGCTGAAAACTTGGTGCCATCTTCTATAGTGAGTTCATAGGCTGAAATGTGGTCTATAGGCAGAGAAAAAGCAGTTTCTATGTCGTTTAAGAGTAAAGCTTCTGTGTCACCTTGGTAATTGTAGATGAGGTCTAAAGAGAGATGTTCTATACCAATAGATTTGGCGTGTAAAATGGCTTCTTTTGCTTGTTCTGGATTATGCGCACGATTTAAGGCTTTGAGTTTGTTGGCATCAAAACTTTGTACCCCAAAACTGACACGGTTCACCCCTAGTTTATACATGCCTTCAAGCCACTCTTTAGAGGCAGAGTTGGGGTTGGCTTCTGTGGTAATTTCTGCATTTTTTTGAAAATAAGGTTTTAAGAGTTCAAAAATGGGTGCGTAGAGTAAAGGGTCAACCGTAGAGGGTGTACCTCCACCTATGAAGAGTGTTTCAATACTGTTTTCTTTTGCCCCAAAACGTTCAAGTTCAAAAGCGAGTTGTTTATGCAGTGCCTGCATGTAGTCTTCGCGTGTGTCAAACTTGTCTACATAAGTGTTAAACGAACAGTAGTGACACTTGGAGTCACAGTAAGGGATGTGTATGTATACAAGCATAATGGCCTTCTTCTTGAAAATCAGCAAAGCTAATTTTGCAATTCATCGCACTAAAGCTTTGTCTTTGACAAGTGATTTTTAGATGGATGTAACTACTTTTTTGGTAAAATCATATCAGAAAAATAAATTTAATTCATAAAATGTTCACGTTAAACTGTTTATTATGAACTTTATAAAGAGTAAAAATGCAAACAACAAAGAGCTATAGGCCCAATGTTGCAGCGGTGATACTCTCTTCCAAATATCCGGAAAAGTGTGAATTTTTTATCGCACATAGGACTGATATAAAAAATGCGTGGCAATTTCCTCAAGGGGGCATCGATGACGGTGAAACCCCTAGAGAAGCTTTAAAACGAGAACTGTTAGAAGAGATAGGCTGTGACAAGGTGGAAGTCTTGGGTGAGTTTCCTGAATGGATCTCCTACGATTTTCCTAAAAAGACAAAGAGTAAAAAAATATATGCCTATGATGGGCAGACACAAAAGTATTTTCTTGTGCGACTTAAAGAGGGTGCAGAGATAGATTTACAAGCGTATGAGATACCTGAGTTTCACGCGTATGAGTTTGTAGAGTATGAAGTGTTATTTAAAAGGGTGACTTATTTTAAGCGAAAAGTCTACCGAAGAGTGATTGATTATTTTATCAAAGAGGGTTTGATATAAACATAGCTTTGTTGAGTTTTACTCAAAAAAGCGTTATTTTAATGATTAGGGTTTGATTTAAATGTTAGTAGTACATAAATATGGTGGTACCAGTGTAGGTGATTTGGAGCGCATTGAAAATGTGGCAAATCGTGTAGCCAAAGTAAGAGATGCAGGAGATGACATTGTTGTGGTTGTCTCAGCCATGTCAGGTGAGACAAATAAGCTCATAGGCTATGCAGATAACTTCACAAAAACACCATCTAAAAAAGCGATGGATATGTTGTTGAGTTCGGGTGAACGTGTCACCGCTGCTTTGCTTTCTATTGCTTTACAGTCTAAAGGTTATGATGCCGTGGCTATGTCCGGTAGACAAGCAGGGATTGTGACTGATGATGAGCATACCTATGCACGTATAGAAAGCATAGACCCAAAAGGCATGCAAAGTGCTATTGGGGAAGGGAAGATTGTCATTGTGGCAGGTTTCCAAGGGGTCAACAAAGAGGGCTCGGTAACGACACTTGGACGTGGTGGTTCTGACCTTACTGCGGTGGCATTGGCAGGGGCTTTAAAAGCAGATCAGTGTGAAATTTACTCTGATGTAGACGGCATTTATACGACTGATCCACGCATTGAACCCAATGCAAAGAAGTTAGACACTATCTCTTATGATGAGATGTTAGAGCTTTCAAGCCTTGGGGCAAAGGTATTACAAAACCGTTCAGTAGAATTGGCAAAAAAATTAGGCGTAAAACTTTACGCAAAGAGTAGTTTTTCAGACAATGAAGGAACACTCATTTCAGAGGAGAGTGACAATATGGAAGAAGTATTAGTATCTGGTGTTGTACTAGATAAAAACCAGGCAAGAGTAACTCTTAGAGGTGTATCTGATAGACCAGGAATTGCGGCAGAGATTTTTACAATGTTGGCAAAAGAAAATATTAATGTAGATATGATTATCCAGAATATGGGTACTGATGGTTCTACCAACCTTGGGTTTACTGTAGCCCAGTCTGAACATGAAAACGCCAAAAGAATTATGGCTAGGTTTGACCATGACATTGAAGGTATGGACTTTGACGAGCATGTCTGTAAAGTTTCAGTGGTAGGTGTGGGTATGAAGTCTCACGCAGGTGTGGCAGCAACAGCCTTTACTGTGCTTGCAGAGTCAAACATCAACATTCAAATGATTTCAACTTCAGAGATAAAAGTTTCTATGGTGATTGATGAGAAATATGGGGAACTGGCAATTCGTACACTACACGAAGCCTACGCACTCGATAAATGATTCAAGAACTACTCAAATGGACACTTGAAACGATTCGTGAAGAAGAGTCCTCTTTTTCATGGATGGAAGAGTACCGTTACGAGTGGGCACCTTTGGTTAAAAGTGCTGTTGAACAGAGTGTTGCAGGTAAAACTGTGTTGGTTGTGACCGATGAGTCACACCAATGGTTTGCAAAATACATTTTAAATGCAGTCAATGACTTACGTAAAAACAGACCATTGCTTCCTTTCTACAAACTTGCAGAGTGTATGCCAACCCTTCCAAAACTTCAAAGTACTGAAGATTTACAATTGCTTGAAGATATGTTGGAAATCTCTTTCCCTAATGGTTTTTATGTTTGGTACATAGGCAAAGGAGATCACCCCTATACAAAATTTGCGTACAGATGTGACAACAGTTTTTTGTGGATCATGGATGAAGAGGTACCCAATGCTTTTGCTTTACGTACGGCTGACCCTCTTTTAGACATTAAACTTTTGCAAATGTATAAACTTTTTGATAAAACGCTCTCTGCCGCACTCTTTGGGGACATAGACTTAGACTCATGACACTTACATCGCAGGTAATCATCACATCACAGCTTGAAAACACCCTTTTAGAGCTTGAAAGTCTGCGTCAAGATGAGCAGTTTATAGAAATACTCTCTCCCACTTTGGCAGCCAACCTTCAAGCCAAAGCAGACTCTGAAATGATAGCTTCCCATGTGCATAGAATTGTGACAGAAAAAGAGACCTTTGCCGTCTCTGATGCCAAAGTGGTCATAGAAAAGGCCTACATGGCATCTGAGACACAAAGCATCATTGTTTTAGTGGCCACAGAGTTTTCTCCCCTCATTCAAAACAAACTTTTAAAAGTCATTGAAGAACCCCCTAAAAATAAAACGTTTATTCTTATAACCCAAAGTAAGTCTACCATTCTTGACACGATACGTTCTCGTTTACCTATAAGAGTGCGCAAAGAAGTAAAAGAGGAAGAAGAACTAGGTTTGGTTTTGGCACAACTCTCACTCGCCAGCGTTTATGAGTTTATACAAACACATAAACGTACAGATAGCAAAAAAATGAAAAGCATCGTAGAAGCCATTGCGAAAGAGGCTATTCAGTCACAAAAGTTTAATTTAGATGAAAAAACCTTGACACTTTTCGCCCAAACGATTAAAGCTTTAGACATGGGTTCACCCCCAACTTTTATACTTAATACACTGCTATTGAAACTACTCGCAAGAAAAAAGAAATAAAATAGTAAAAAAAGAAATAAAATAGTAAAAAAAGATAAAATAGTAAATATTTCCATAAAGGCATTACATGTATATCTATCAACTTGGAAACATGGCTGACAAAAAATCCGCCCTCAAAGCTTTGGCTGTAGAGAGTGGTGGTGTGGACATCATGGAAAAAAAGATGGAGCTACTTTACTTTTTTATAAAAGAGTTAAAAACACCCGCTGCAAATATACTCAAACAAGATGCTCTGAGTATAGGGGCAGACTTGGCTGTACCTTCTGGGGTGATACTTTGTGAAGAACCCACCTATGATTGTATACTTATTGGCACACGTAAACATATGGAAGTGTTTGCTAAAAAAGAGTTGGCACAACCTTTTGGGCTTAAAAAAGTGGCTCTTGAACTCAAAAACTTTTTATCTGTCAAAGAGAAACCTCTGCAAATTATGGGGGTGATTAATGCCAATGATGACAGCTTTTTTGAAGGCTCAAGATTTAAAGAAGAAGATGCCATTCTCCAGATAAAACAGATGATAGAAGAGGGAGCACAGATCATAGACATTGGTGCAGTCTCCTCTCGTCCAAGTGCAGATATGGTGAGTGAAGAAATTGAACTGGAGCGAATGAAACCCATTTGTGATGCCATTTCTTCTGAAAAGCTTTATGAACAAGTGACTTTTTCTGTGGACTCATATACTCCAGAAGTAGTAGAGTATGCCTTGAAGTCTGGATTTACTTTCATCAATGACATTACAGGTGCCAGTGATGAAGCCATCATCAAGTTGGCTCTTGCTTACAATGCCAAACTTTGCATTATGCACATGCAAGGCAACCCTCAAAACATGCAAGACAACCCACAGTATAAAGATGTAATGGTTGAAGTCAGTCAATTTTTTGAAGAACGCATAGAAAAGTGTGAAACTTTGGGAATGCAGAGAAAAAACATTATTTTGGATGTGGGTTTAGGTTTTGGAAAAACTTTAGAACATAACCTCACACTCATCAAAAACATGAGACATTTTAAAGTTTTTGGCTGTGAAGTATTGGTAGGTGCGAGTAGAAAGTCTATGATAAATAAAATCATTGCTTCCACACCTGAGGAGAGACTGCCGGGGACATTGGCCATTCACTTAAAAGCTGTGGAAAATGGTGCGAACATTGTACGTTGTCATGATGTGAAAGAACATGTGCAAGCTTTGGCTGTGTTTGAAGCGATGAAGTAGCCTAATGTCTATAGTACGATGGATAGTTCTTTTGAGTGTTTTGGTTTTAGTATTTCTCTATGGTTTAAATGCCTATGTTTCTAGTTTTGAAACGTCTATCTATCGTCAAGTAAAAGAGGTACCTCAAAAAAAGGCAGCACTGCTTTTAGGTACAGCCAAGTATGTGGCCAAAGGAAAACCAAACTACTTTTATACTTACCGTATACGTGCGGCTGTGGCACTTTGGAAAGCAGGTAAGGTAAAAGCCATAGTGGTCTCTGGAGACAATGGTACAAAGTATTATGATGAGCCAACAAGGATGACGAATGATTTAGTCAAGGCAGGTGTACCAAGAAAGTACATCACTAAAGATTATGCAGGCTTTAGAACCTTAGATTCTCTGCTCCGGGCTGAAGCGATTTTTGACCTAAAAGATTATATAATCATTTCACAGAAATTTCACCTGGAACGTGCACTTTTTATTGGCCATGCTAAAGGTCAGAAAGTGATTGGTTTTGCAGCCAAAGACATTCCTAAAACCCCTGCTGCATACAGGATGAAAGCACGAGAATACTTAGCACGTGCCAAAGCATTTTTAGATGTATATGTATTACATACCCAAGCCAAATTTCTGGGTAAAAAAGAGAAAGTAAATTATAGAAAATGACAGAAACAGACTACCGAATACAAACTGAAATCCTCAAAAAATGGGCGCATGCCTACTATGTAGAAGATAACCCTCTCGCCACTGACGAAGAATACGATAAACTTTACCATGATGTCTTAGATTATGAAACGGCTAATCCGTCACAGATTGTGCATGACTCACCTACTAAACGTGTAGGTGGTGTGGTGCGTGATGAGTTTTCTAAAGCACAACACATCAAACGTATGTGGAGTATGGAAGATGTATTTACGACAGGCGAAGTACAAGAGTGGTTAGACAGAACGGTTAAAAACGTAGGACAGACTAGCTACTTTTGTGAACCAAAGTTTGATGGTGCTTCTATGAATTTACTGTATGAAAATGGAAAACTTGTACGTGCCATTACACGTGGTGATGGCGTAATAGGTGAAGAGGTGACAGATAATGTACGTACCATACGCTCTGTGCCTCTGAGTATTGACTACAAAGAACAGATAGAAATACGTGGGGAAGTGGTCATACGTAAAAATGATTTTGAGATTATCAACAAGGAGCGTTTAGCAGAGGGGGAACAGCCTTTTGCTAACCCTCGTAATGCAGCTGCTGGCTCATTAAGGCAGCTGGACTCTTCTGTGACTGCAAAACGAAGACTTGTTTTTTACCCTTGGGGGTTAGGTGAAAATATTTTAGAGCAGAAAAAACTTTCCCAAAAGATGGACTTTGTCTATGAGTTAGGATTTTTAGAACCTCCTCATGTTCAAGAGTGTCACACTTTAGAGGAGATAGAAGCTTTTTATCAGGATCTTATTTCAAAGCGTGATGAGATTCCTATGATGATGGATGGCATGGTCATTAAAGTAGACAAGGTCTCTTTACAAGAAGACTTGGGCTACACCGTTAAAGTTCCTAAATGGATGTGTGCCTACAAGTTTCCAGCTGTGGAAAAAGTCACTAAAGTGAATGCCATTACGATACAAGTAGGAAGAACAGGGGTGCTTACACCTGTGGCGGAAGTGGAACCTGTAGATGTAGATGGTGCCATCATAGCGCGTGCAACCCTACATAATTTTGATGAGATAGAACGTAAAGGGCTGATGATAGGTGACTCGGTCATCCTTATACGCTCAGGTGATGTCATCCCTAAAATTACTAAAGTCTTGGCAGACAGACGTGATGGATCGGAGATTGTCATTTCGCGTCCAACAGTCTGTCCTACCTGTCACTCTGAAGTACTCGATGAAGGCACACTCATAAAGTGTCAAAATTTAGACTGTCCTGACAGAGTAGTAAACTCCATCATACACTTTGCAAAAAAAGGCTGTATGAACATTGATGGTTTAGGCGCAAAAATTGTCGAAATCCTTGTGAAAGAAGAGAAAATCACTGATATTTTAGGACTTTACCATTTACAGTTTTCAGACTTAGAAGGTTTGGAAGGCTTTAAAGAAAAGCGTATTACAAAACTTTTAGACGCTATTGCACATACCAAAGGTGTAGCTCTCCCTAGACTTATTTCTGCGATGGGGATTGAACACATTGGTGAAGTAGCTGGTAAGTCTTTGGCTTTAGAGTTTGGACTAGGCATAGTAGATTCAACACTAGAACAAATTGTAGCTATTGACGGTATAGGTGAAGAGATGGCAAACTCTCTGTTAGAATTTATGCGAGTGAACCATGAATTTGTGCTAAAATTGTTTGATGAGATTCAACCCAAAGTAGAAGAAAAAGTAGAAGCCATTGAGAACCCTTTTAAAGATAAAACCATGGTACTGACAGGTTCTATGTCTGTGAGTCGTGGGGTCATTAAAGAGATGCTTGAGACACTTGGTGCAAAAGTGAGTGGTTCTGTGAGTAAAAAAACAGACTATGTTATTTACGGTGAAGATGCAGGATCTAAGTTGGCAAAGGCTGAGAGTTTGGGTGTGAGTACTTTGACTGAGGATGAGATGAGAGGAATGGTTTAATATGATATTCTACAGTATTAAATTATATAAAAGTCAATATCTATATCGGTGTATATCTCGTATACGTGTAACTTAAAGCATTTTAATGATATTATAAACCAAATTTAAAAAAATGGTTTATAGGAAAAATATGTCTAAGAATATTATTGAAAAACCACCATTTATATTTGAAGATGAATATTTATCAGATGAACTATTTGATGTTGAGTATATTTTTCGCTACAAAGAAGTAGACAGTAAAGGGCAATATCTTTATTGGGACCAATTTAAGTGGAGAATAGATAAAAATGATAATAAAGAGAAAGCTTGGTTTGCTACAAAATGGGCAAGAAATAGTAAGTTAAAAGCTATTGAATTATTTGATAAAGAGAATAAGCATTTTACTTTTTGTGTACCTGATACGTTACAAGCTAAATTATTTAAAATTTCTCACTTAGCTGGACAAGGTATTATCCCTCATAATTCAATTAAAAATCAATATTTGATATCTTCATTGGTTATGGAAGAAGCTATATCTAGTTCACAATTAGAAGGTGCATCCACTACAAGAAAAATAGCAAAAGAGATACTTGTATCAGATAGAAAACCAAAAACGCAAGATGAACAAATGATTGTGAATAACTATTTGCTTATGAAAGAGATACAGCGCATAAAGCATGATGAACTATCAGTAGATATGATTTTATCTTTACATCAAATAGCAACAAGTAAAACGCATGATAATGGAAATGTCGCAGGAGAACTTAGAGTAAGTGATGACATAGTGATAATGGATATTGATGATAATATTTTACATCAGCCACCTTTAGTTACTGAATTGCCAAAAAGGTTACAACTATTATGTGATTTTGCTAATGAAAAACATACAGGTGAAGATGATAGTATATTTATTCATCCTATAGTTAAAGCAATTATATTACATTTTATGATTGGGTATGAACATCCTTTTGCCGATGGTAATGGTAGAACAGCAAGAGCATTATTTTATTGGTTTATGTTGAAAAGTGGATTTGATTATTTTGAATATATTTCTATAAGTAAATTTTTAAAAGAAGCACCCAAGAAGTATAGTATGTCGTATCTGTACAGTGAGATTGATGACAATGATTTGACATATTTTATATATTATCAAGTTGATATAATATTAAGAGCGATTGATGATTTATTGGCATATTTACAAAAGAAAAGTTTAGAATACGAAGAAGTGACAAAACTATTGAAAGACTCATCTTTAAATGAGAAATTAAATTTTGTCCAAAAAGATATAATAAAGAAAGCAATTAAAAATCCAGGTAGAATTTTTACAGGTCTTGAAATTTCTGTAGACTATGATGTCGTACCTACAACAGCAAGAAAATATTTGAATGAATTAGTGAAATATAAGATTCTTGGAAATTATAAAGATGGTAGAACAAAGGCATATATTGCTCCTGCAAATTTACATGAACTATTAAAAAAGGCAAAATAATGAGATTAGACAAATACTTAGTAGATGAGGGTTATTATGAGAGTCGTAACCGTGCGAATGATGCGATAAAAGCAGGTTTGGTTAAGGTAGATGGCAAAAAAGGGAAACCTTCAGCAAAAATAGATGAAAACACTCTGGTTGAGGTGGAGGATTCTAAGTTTTATGCCTCGCGTGCAGCAAGAAAGTTGGAGAACTTTTTAGAAGAACATCCCGTAGAAATGAAAGATAAAAAGGCTTTAGATATAGGTTCATCTACGGGTGGATTTGCCCAAATTGTACTTGAGAATGATGTAGCAAGCTTAGCCTGTGTGGATGTTGGTTCCGACCAATTGCACATTTCGCTACGAGAAAACGAGAAAATTTCTTTACATGAAAAGACGGATATTCGTGATTTTGAGAGTGAAGAAGGGTTCGAAGTGATTACCTGTGATGTCTCTTTTATTTCTATTTTACAAATATCTTCTGACATTGACAGACTAGCACGTAGTGGCACAGATATTGTCATCTTGTATAAACCACAGTTTGAAGTCGGCAAAGATGTGAAACGTGACAGCAAAGGGGTTGTACAAGACATCGATGCCATTTCCAGACGTAAAGAGGCTTTTGAAGCGGAAGCTAAAAAGTTAGGTTGGGATGAAGTGTATCAATCTGAATCTAAAGTGCAAGGTAAAGAGGGAAACCAAGAGTACCTGTACCATTTTATAAAAAATTAAATTAGGTAAAAAAGTGCAGTTAAATAATACGATAAAATCCATCGCCATTGGTTCTTTTGATGGCATTCATATTGCACATAAAACACTCATCGACAAAGCAGATGCATTAGTGATTATAGAACGTAACGGAGGTTACTTAACCTCTGGTTTTAAACGTTCTTACTTCACCTCTAAAGTGTGTTGTTTTTACCATTTTGATGTCATTAAAGGATTGAGTACTGAAGCATTTGTGGCTAAGTTGCAAGAGGATTTTCCTCTTTTAACAAAAATTGTAGTGGGCTATGACTTTCATTTTGGGAAAAACAAATCAGGTGATGCAGAAACATTAAAGCACTTATTTTCGGGAGAAGTGGAGATAGTACAAGAAGTGTCTGTACAAAGTGTTCCTGTGCATTCTCGTACGATTAAAGACTATATTCTAGAGGGAAACATAGAGATGGCCAATGCACTTTTAGGCAGACAGTACAGCATTGAAGGTCAAGTGATTACAGGGCAGGGGCTTGGGAAAAAACAATTGGTTCCCACACTCAATCTTTTTGTAGAAGAGTATGTTTTGCCTAAAGAGGGTGTGTATGCAACAGTGACGACAACAAAAACAGGGGTCTACAACTCTGTGAGTTTTTTAGGACACCGTGTGAGTACAGATGGTTCTTACTCAGTGGAGACACATATCTTAGATGAAGACTTAGGGGAAGTAAAAGGTTTAGTACAGCTACGCTTCGTCTCTTTCTTACGAACCAATAAAAAGTTTGAGACTTTAGAAGCTTTAAAAGATCAAATTGCAAGAGATAGTCTTTCTGCTAAAAAAGCATTACACTAAGCCAGAATGATGAAAAAACTTTTAAAACGCATCAGTCTATTGATTCTCTTTATGTATGTCACTTTAGGGCTATATCTTTTTTTTAATCAACATCATTTCCTTTACTTTCCTACAACAGATCAAGTCACAAAACATGAGAGTTTTAGCTTTCAAAATGAGGGGGAAAGTATCCATGTGATTAGACTCAACCCAGGATACCCAAAAGCAATACTCTACTTTGGTGGTAATGCTGAATCCATGGCAGAAAGTGCAGACTACATTGCAGGACAGTTTCCAAAATTTACCGTTTATTTGATGGACTATAGGGGCTATGGTGCAAGTTCTGGTCAAGCAAGCGAATCTGGACTTGATAGTGATGCTTTAAAACTCTATGACAGCATTAAGTCTAAACATACGTCCATTTCTATTGGAGGACGTTCTTTAGGCACAGGTATTGCTACCTATGTGGCTTCGAAGAGAGAGGTAGAAAAATTAGCACTTATTACCCCTTTTGACAGCATTCTTAATGTCGCGCAAGGCATGTACCCGCTCTATCCAGTCTCATTACTGCTGTCTGACAGTTATGACTCTTTGGCAAGGGTAAAAGACATTAAGGCCCAAGTGCTTATTGTCATGGCTGAAAATGATAAAGTGATTTTACGGGAACGCACAGAAAATCTCATTCATGCCTTTAAGCAGACACAAGTCAAAGTGGTTGTTATTAAAAATAGAGGGCATATTGATATCTCATCAGATAAAAGGTATTACAAAATTATGCAGGATTTTATAGGTCAGTAGTCACGCTAAATGGCGTAAGAGATACTCTTATTCATTTCTAGTAGACAGTATTGCTGAATGTCTGTTTTGGAGTATTCTATACGGTTCTTACCTTGTTTTTTGGCTTTGTACATGGCTACATCTGCTGAAGAGATGAGCTCTTTCCCCGTAATACCGTCATCTGGGAAAATGGATGCACCAATACTCATACCTATATCGATGTTAAGTCCATTGATATTGTAAGGGTGATTCGTAATATCTTTTATTTTTTGGAGGATTTTCTCCAAGTATTCAAAACTCTCTAACTCTTCCACCAAAATGACAAATTCATCTCCACCAAAACGACAAATCGTATCTTCTTTGCGTAGTACTTTTTTGAGCTCATTAGATACAATTTTGAGTACTTCATCCCCTACATTATGTCCGTAAGTATCGTTAATAGGTTTAAAGTTATCCAAATCACAGAAAATCACAGAGATACACTTACCAAAGCGTGAAGCATGGTTGATGGCATGGTCAAGTCTATCATCGAGTAAAAGTCTGTTTGTGAGGCCCGTGAGCGCATCATGGGTTGCAAGATAGGCTTGGTCATGGGCATCTTTTCTTTGGTGGGTAACATCAGAGAAGATGGCAATATAGTTTTCAACCACACCACGCACATTTTTAATGGTATTGATACTGAGCCATTCAATGTACACTTCACCAGATTTTCGACGGTTTGTAATTTCACCTTGCCAGTAGCCTTCTTTGTCTAACTGGCCCCACATTTTCTGATAAAAATGTTTATCATGGGTACCAGATTTGAGTATTTTAGGGTTTTTACCTATGGCAAACTCACGTGAATGTTCTGTAATGTCAAGAAAGGCATTGTTTACATGCACAATATTGTTTTGCGCATCAGTAATAAGGACACCATCAATCGTGTGTTCAAAGACAGCAGAAGACATTTGTAGTGTTTTGAGGTTTTTACTGTTGTTGATGGCCGCCCCAATAATGGAAGCAGCGGTACTCAACATTTCAACATGGCTTGAAGCTAAGACTTCATCTTTTTCATCACCTATGCCTAAAAAGCCCCACCATTTACCTTGCACAAAGATCGGTAAAATGAGTAAAGAGTTGATTTTAAAAAGGTCTAAAAGTTTGGTTTTAGATTTGTCATAATCTTTTTTACAGCCATTAACGATTTGGTCTTTTTCCAATTTGTTTTTCCAGCGCATAAGATTTTGGCTCTTGTAGTTAATGGTTTTTCGTGTTTTTGCTTCTGGGTTATCGTTAAGGTAAAAGAGTTGTTGTGCTGTAAGTTTCTTTTTCTCTTGCACATTTTTATAAATAAAAATAGAAGAGATTTGTGCGGCTTCTTTGAGGTTTGTAAGCTCTTGGGTCAAAGAGGCTTCCCAATCACTCTCTTGCAAGAAGTTATGTGACATACGGTTCATAGAGTGTAAAATGTTTTCTTGGCGTTCTATCTCTTGTTTGGCACGTCTTCTTTCAATGACTTCATTAGACATACTTTTCATCATTTTTGTAAAACTTTTAGAATCAAAAGGTTTGGAAAAAAACTGATTGACTCCGAGTTCTATGGCTTTTACAAGGATTTCTCTTTTTTCAAAGTCTGTAAAAATAGCAATTTTGACATGTTCATCTACTTCACGAATTTTCTCAATCATCTCCAAGCCATTCATTTGTGGCATGTTGATGTCTGAGAGGATGATGTCAGGTTTGTGTGCTTTATGAAGATCACAACCTTCTAGCCCGTTTGCAGCCGTTACTATGGTCTTGGCAAAGGGTGTTAACATATGATTCAGTATGGAAGATGTTGTTTTATCGTCATCAACGATAAGTATTGTCAATTCATTCATTAATACTATTCTAATATAAAAACCTTATATAAAGTTTATATTTGTATATATAAAATAAGTATAGTGGAAAAAAGATGGTAATACTTGTTATAA
>CAUZVG010000020.1:0-18671 GCA_963583215.1 Campylobacterales bacterium
TTCAACCATGTAAACATAATACATTTATAACTTATTTGCGTACATCTTCTAAAGAATACCCCCTGAAGTAAACACGTATCACATCATAAGAGATGAAAATTTTCTCAGAGTAGACTTCTGTTTTAATGAGTACATCTTTTCTTTTCAGCTCATCAAAGGTGCGGTAATACAAAGAGATGACGGCAGGTCTTCTTGAAAAAATGTCACAATCAGAGATTTCTATAAAATATTCTCTCTCCATACCTAAAAATTTATAAAACTTTTTTGCACCAAAAGTGTAAACTTCTTTGTTATGTATACGTTTTTCTTTAATCTCTTCACGTTTTTGCACACTGAGTCTTTGTTCATTCAGTTTAGAAAGAATGTTCTGTTTCTCTTCTTCATCGTACTTAGCGTCTTTCCCGTCTAAACCTTTAAAAGCTTTTTGCGTAATACGCCTCTCTTCATCCAAACGATCTAAAATCATTTGTTTCTCGTCATCTGTAAAAATTTCTTTTTTATACAAATTATTTAGGTTATTCTCATTGTTTTTAATACTTGCCATACACTAGCCTTTTCATGAATATATTTCCCTAAATTCCTTGTTTACTAATCATTTTGATGTAACGTTATCATATTATACAATATAACATTTAATCTTTACCCGTATAACAGCACTTTTTTGCTAAAATTACATCCTTATATTTACTTTCTACAAGTAAACCTAAAACTCATTTGTTAAGGAAACACCTCATGTCAAACGCTTGCGAAAAAGCCTATATCACAACCCCTATTTATTATGTCAACGACATTGCACACATCGGCCATGCTTACACCACCATCATTGGAGACACACTTGCACGTTATTCACGTATGATGGGAATGGAAACTTTTTTCCTCACAGGAACGGATGAACACGGCCAGAAAATAGAAGAAGCCGCAAAATCAAGAAATAAAAGTACCCAAGCTTACGCGGATGAAATCTCAGCCACGTTTAAAGACCTTTGGGATGACTTTGACATCTCTTACGACAAGTTCATTAGAACCACTGACGCAGACCACATGAAAGGTGTGCAAAAAGCTTTTACAGCTATGCATGCCAAAGGGGACATTTACAAAGACACCTATAAAGGGAATTACTGTATCTCTTGTGAAACTTTTTTCCCTGCCATTCAATTGGTAGATGATGAGTTTTGTCCAGAGTGTGGAAAAAGCACAACGATCGTTGAAGAAGAGTCTTACTTCTTTAGACTTTCAGACTACCAAGACAGACTGCTTCAATACTATGAAGACCATCCTGACTTTATTTTACCAAGAAGCAAAAGAAATGAAGTGATTCGTTTTGTGGAAGGTGGACTCACTGACCTTTCTATTACCAGAACTTCTTTTGACTGGGGTGTAAAACTGCCTGAGCAATTTAACGACCCAAAACACGTGATGTATGTTTGGCTAGATGCCCTTATGAACTACCTTACAGCACTTGGTTATGGTACAGATGATGCTAATATGGATCAATGGCCTGCACGTATACAACTCATAGGAAAAGACATTTTACGTTTCCATGCCATTTACTGGCCAGCATTTTTAATGAGCCTTGACCTTCCTTTACCAAAACACATTGCTGCACACGGTTGGTGGACACGTGATGGTGAAAAAATGTCAAAGTCAAAAGGAAATGTAGTTAACCCTAGAGAAGTTGCAGATGCTTATGGCTTAGACAACTTCCGTTACTTTATGTTGAGAGAAGTACCTTTTGGTGGAGATGGTGACTTTTCACAAAAAGCACTTATTGACCGTATTAACTCTGACCTTGGAAATGACCTTGGAAACTTGATGAACCGTCTTATAGGTATGTCAGGTAAATACTTTGAAGGTAAAATTGACTCTACAAATGTGGCGAAGTATTACCAAAGTGAGTTAGATGATGTACATGCTTCACTTGAAAAACTTGAGCCTCTACTTTTTGAAATGCAAATCCACCGTTACCTTGAAGAGCTTTGGAGACCACTGACTGTGGCCAACAAAGCCATAGACATGTACCAACCGTGGACACTCATGAAAGAAGGGAAAGAAGAAGAAGCCATGGCACTAAATGGTTTGATTGCTGCTATTCTTGCTAAAGTTTCTATTATGCTTTCTCCTGTGATGCCTGCTGTGTGTGCAAAAATTTCAAAAGCCTTAGGCTTTGAAATCAACAATGACACATGGTCAAGCATGACAAAAGGTACAGCACTTCTTGAAACCTTCACTTTAGAAAAGATTGATCCACTTTTCCCTCGTATTGAAGAGCCTCTACTTACACAGATAGAGCCTTTAGACACAAAAGAGTCGGCAAAAAAACCTGACAAAAAAGCAGAAAAGAAAGATGCAGATAAAACAGAAGGTATTGCCCTTATTGGCATAGACCAGTTTTTCCAAACTTCTTTAAAAGTAGGTACAGTAGTTCAGGCTGAAGAAGTACCAAAGTCTAAAAAACTTCTTTTACTACAAGTAGATATAGGTGAAGATGAGCCTAGACAAGTGGTTGCAGGTATCAAAGAGTGGTACTCCGCAGAAGAGATGCTCAACACGCAAGTCTGTGTTGTGGCAAACCTCAAACCAGCAAAACTCATGGGTTATAAATCAGAAGGTATGCTTTTAGCTGCTAAAGATGAAAATGGCCTGTGTATGGTACGTCCAGAAAAGCCAAAAACGGCTGGAACGAACATAGGATAAGGGAGTTAATCATGAAAATAGAAGATATAATAAACCTCACAGAAGGTGTCCTTACTAACACGCCACAAGTACAAGCCATTGGCGCAGCGACTGTCTACCAGTCTAAAGTTGAACATGGAGATCTTTTCTTCTCTTCTAACCAAGAAGAGATAGACTTAGCCATTAAAAAGGGTGCTTATGCCATTGTCTATGATGATGACAGTATCGTAAGAAACGATGATGAAATTGCATGGATTAAAGTCTCAGACATCCAACTTGCAGCTTACAAACTCATCCGTTATGTTGTCATAAAAAAAGAGGCTGTATTTTACTTACTGAGTGAACATGAGCTTACTTTTCTGAAGCTCATCATTAAACATAAAGGTAACGTGTCATTTATTGCTGATGATTGGCGTAAAGCATTTGAGCAAATACTCAACTCTGACGCTTCTTTATATGTGGGAACAAACAAAGAGCTTATGCAACTCATTAAGCCTGATGTACCTCTGCTAAACAGAGAGGTAGATGGCTATCTTGTTTCAGACACACTCTTTAAAAGTACTTACAAAGTAGATGGTTTTCTTTACCAAGAAAGAGAACTCATACCTTTTCACTTAGAGTTTTTACTACGTGCGGTTGATTTTTGTAATGTACATGACATTGCTTACACTATGGACCGGATTAAGTACACTAAACACTTTTTACCAGTGTTTATTGATGCGAAACTACGTAGTACTTCTGCCAGTAAAAGTGACAAAGTAGCTATTTTTACAGACAACACTGCAGATATCACAAGAGCCAGAGAGTATGTTATGAGATCTAACATGTGGGTAAAATCTGTGGTTTTCACACCACCAAAAACCAAAGTACCTGGCATTGACCATCCCCATTGGTTTAAAACAGAAGAAGAAGTGAGAGATTTACTTAAGAACACTCACTACAACTACGCATTTATCCTCAATGCAGATAAAAGCATTTTAAATACGATTAAAGAAGAGTACTCACTCTTTTAATCGCTCCTATTTATTATTTGTCGGCCTGGGGATACCCCAGACCTACGTTTTCCTAATTACAATCATATTTTTTCCATTATCAGCAATCAATTCACAGCCATTCTGCTCACACAACACTTCAAAAGTCTTAGCCCTAAAAAAGACAATGTGTGTAGGGTCTTGGTGGTAATACCATTTTGCAAATGCCTCTTTATCATTGGGGTGAAACTGAGTTTGTAAAGCCAAGTACCCACCCTCTTTTAAACGTGATACTAAACTTTCAAACACTTCTTTTGGCTGATGTAAATGTTCAAAGACTTCCGTGGAAACTATAAGGTCATACTTTTTACTTTCAGCTAAAGTATCTGGATGATAAATAGGGTCATAGTAGTCACATGCTATACCCTTGGCTTCTAGTAAGGTAGCCAAAAGTGATGTACGTCCACAGCCAAAGTCTAAAGCCATTTTTGGCGCTTCGACTAAAGGTAAAGTAAAGTCCAAAAAACGTTGAAAGTACGCTTGATAGCCAAGATCTTCCGCATCATTTTCATGTAAGTTATAACGCTCTTTTTGTGTAGAGAAGTCTTGATGGCATGAGGGGTCTTTAAAAATGTATTCACAAGGCTTACATACATAATAAATGATATTGGTTTTTTCATCTAGAAAACTTTCGACACGCTTCTTACAAATATGACAAATCACTGCTACTCCTTTAATGACTGTTATGTTACTATCTAATCAATTAATTTTAGGACGATTTAGATGAAAAGAAGAGACTTTTTAAGCACAAGTGCTTTGGCAGCAACCGCCCTTACTATGAGTGCATGTCACCGCGCACCCAAAGAAGATGAAGCGGGGGAAGTGATCCAGGCAAAAAGTAAAAAAGTCACCCTCAAAATAGCCACCTCATGGCCTGCAAGTTTCCCCATTATGGGCACAGGTGTTGATGCCTTTGCCAAACGTTGTTTTGAACTCTCAGGGGGAAGTTTGGAGATTAAAGTCTATCCTAAAAACATCTTAGTCCCTGCCCTACAAGTTTTTGATGCCTGTTCTGCTGCACAGATAGATGGATTTCACTCAGGTGTCTATTACTGGAAAGGAAAGAACCCTGCCTTTTCCATTTTTGGAGGTATGCCTCTAGGACTTACTTCTGAAGAGATGATCACATGGATGAAATTTGGAGGGGGCTATGATCTTTGGCGTGAAATGTATGGTAAGTTTAACCTCTATCCTCTTATTGGGGGAAGTACTGGACCTCAGATGGGTGGTTGGTTTAAAAAAGAGATCAACTCTCTAACGGATCTTAAAGGCCTTAAAATGCGTATTCCTGGCCTAGGTGGGGAAGTGATGAAAAAACTTGGTGTAAACCCTGTTTTACTACCTGCAGGAGAGATATACACAGCTTTAGAACGTGGTACCATTGATGCGACTGAGTGGGTAGGACCTGCACTTGACTCCATGATGGGGTTTTCAAAAGCAGCCCCATATTACTACCAAGGTTGGCATGAACCAGGTTCCATTTTAGAACTCACTTTTAATAAGACCCGCTGGGAAAAACTCTCAAAAGAACACCAAGCCATCATCACCTCAGCATCTGAAGAGATGACTGGCAATATGTTACAAGAGTTTCGTTATAAAAATGCAAAAGCCCTACAGAAGTTAGACAAAAATGTACAGATTAAAATATTTCCAGAAGAAATGATGAAAGCAGCAAAAGTGGCGCTTGAAGAAGTACTAGAAGAAGAGAGTGCCAAAAGTGAAGACTTTAAACGTACGCTCAAAAGTTACAAAGACTTTGTGGCTTACAATAACCCTTATGACAACATCTCGACTAGGCACTTACTCAATATTAGAGATTAGTATTTTTTATTGCTATATTCGAGTAAGTCTTCTGCGCTTAGATTATCCATCAGTCTAGAAAGATTACGAAGAGAAAAAAGTCTTAACTTTTCCCCTTTCTCTTTTTTAAGTTCAGAAGAAAACTTATTTTTAGAGAAGATGATAAAGGTATCAACTTCTAAAGAAGCTTTTTTACAAGCCTCTTTAAGTTGTGTAAGCTCCGACTTATTGGCTTTTTGTTTTCCATATTTACAAGTACCTGCAAGTAAGGCACCTGATTTACGTTTTATCAAAAGATCAATACTGACATTTTTATCGTAATACTCACCTATCTCAACGATGGCATCCCCTTCAAACTCTTCTTTAAAAGAGATTTGTATGAGTTCCCGTACGAGTTGCATGTAAATGAGTGTTGTAAACTCATTTTTCATTTGAGACCAACGTGTAGTCACTTCGTCATACTCACCCTCTCTAATGCTCTTATAGGTAGGAGAAATCACCGCAAACCAAAAACGCATAAAAGGGGTCACAAAAAGAAGTTTGTCTGAAATAGCATCTTTTTCATCTACAGGTTTTTCCACAGACTTGTCAAAGACTAAAAACCCATCTTTTATTAAAAAGTCAATGACCTCTTCACCCTCTTCTCTACCTATATTTACTTTTTTAAATGCAGAGTGTTCTCGTCTGTCGCCCGTGGCAATAGCAGAAAGCATAGCATGGTAGGCAGGTTTTGAGTGGGTAATTTTAGTCAAGTCCCCGTGAATGTAACGGTAATTGTTCAAGACTTTATTGACAATGAGTTTGTCTAAGGGCTTAGTCATATCAACGCTCCACCCCATACCACCAAAAACGGCGAAGTACTCTACTGCTTTTTCAAAGTCAGTGACTTTATTTTGGTAACAAAAAGAACGGAATTGTGCCAGAAGAGAGGGATGTGAAGAGAGTTGTTTTGACATATTATAACCTTGGTATTAATATCAAATTATACCCTAAGATACTAAGAAGGCTTAGCTTAGAACCTATAGGATACATTTAAAGCAATATTAGAAACTTCTATATCCTTATTATCTATAGGTACTTCTGTGGAAAACTGTTTAATATAGCGAAGATTTACAAACACATTAAAATCTCTATAATCACTCACATACTGCCTAAATGCTAAAGATTTATATCTATAGCCAAGTCCATAAATATTACTACCGTCCACTGCGGATATTAAGTTGTCATCAACTTTAGTATAGACGAAAGAGAGTGTCTCTTTTTTACTCATGCTATCATGACTAACATCACAAAAAATACAAACTTCATCTATACTCCCTACACATCGATAATGAATTGTATAATAGTAAACTAGTGTTAAAAATATGTCAAACAGACTTGATTATTTTCTTTCTTTCTTGCTAAGGTTTTAACACAAATCTTTATACGTCAAGTAGACTCTCAAGTCAAATTCAAGCTGATGATACTCTGGTTCTATATAGCTACAAAGTTTGTAAAATGCTTTGTTGTGTTCTTTGACTTTGAGGTGGGCAAGTTCATGGGTGACTATCATGCGTAAAAAGGCTTCAGGGGCATTTTTGAACAGATGTGAGATGCGTATCTCATTTTTGGCTTTGAGCTTTCCACCTTGTACGCGTGAGACAAAAGTATGTGTACCCAATGCAGAACGAACATCACGTATCTTAGTATCATACATTACTTTTGCTATGGGAGGTGAACTCTTCATATGTTCATTTTTAAGTGCCATCACATAGCTGTAGAGACTTTTATCTGATCTGTGGGTGTGTTGTTCTTTGTAGCGAGAGAGTATGTAGTCGCCTAATTTATCTTGCTCTATGAGCCTTTGTATTTGAGCTTGGAGTTGGGAATCATAACCATTGAGATATTTTAACATGTGAGATTATACAATTATAAGTATATTATCATGCTAGAGAAAAGTAAGAAGAGTGAGTGTTTAACGGATTCTAAAATGAGATAAGGAAATTTAAGTCAGGGTTACAACATGACAAGATCACAGATCTATATCAGCTCTTTAGAGGATTTATCAATAAACGTGAAGCCAGTTCATTTACAGAAGAGATTCAAACGGAAAGTGCCATAATGATGCCTGTTTTTTCATATGATAACAAAGAGATGATAGGCTATGTCTGTTTTATCTCGCAATCAGAGAGCGATATGGACATGGAAAAACATCTTTAACAAATCCAATGTAAGTTCAAAAATAGAACTTTTCAACAAATACCACATCCGCCTTTAATAAAAAGTTTGCTACATTCACAGCACAGAAAATTAAGAAGAGAAAAAATGAATCCCACAGAGATAGCCGAAGAAAAGATAGCCCACTGTAAAGCAGAGAAAATACCCTACTTAAACCTCAGTGATTTAGGTTTATCTGTCTTACCCGAGTCCATAGCTGAGTTAACATGGATTCAAGCACTCACCATTTCACGTAATGAACTCACAAACATCGATGCCATAGCAACACTTACAAACCTACATAAATTGTCATTTGCAAACAATAACATATCGAACATTGAAGTACTCAAAAACTTGCCAAAACTCAAACATCTTTTTATCAAACACAACAACATTAGCGACTTAAGTCCACTTCAAGAGCTCCAAAAGTTAAAAAAACTAGAAGCAAACCATAACAGCATCTCAACCCTAGAGCATATTGGACACTCAACACAGTTAGTTTTTCTTGATGTCGCACACAACAGACTAGCAAATATCGATGATCTACTTAAAGTGCAAAGCCTTGTATGGCTTTGTATAGAGAAGAACCCACTTGCACCCTACAAGCTCTCTGACATAGCACAAGCACTACCAAACTTACGTCACTTTACCTATAGATAAAGTCATTATTTTATCAGGGCAGATAAAAGTTACACTTTGAGATGAAGAGATCTGCTCTATGGCCTTTTATGTTAAACTAAACATAGAATGGTTATCGTATAAGACTAAGCCTTTTAAAGGAGCAAACGATGAAACATCTTAAAATACTCATAACATTTCTACTTTTTTTCTCTCTTTTTACCCCAACACTCAATGCCATGCCAGCTGAACAAATGAAGAAAATACTGGGCATGACACAAAACTCATGGGTGAGTTTTCGTGATTTTAATGGAAAACAACTCATCTACTTCACCCACCTAGAAGCGTATACCTGTGGTATAAAAGAAGTACATTACAGCATCAACACCGATGCATTAGACAAAGTCTGGACACTACAACCCTGCCAAGATGATGGTATATCAACAATCAAAAAAGATTTGATCATGTTACACTTAGCGCTAGGTACTGCAAAATCTATTGATGTGCAACTCACATTTATTGACGGTACAAAAAGTGAAGTACTGCATAAAAAGCCCTAAGTATTTTTAAAGGGTAGACCTTTTACACTCAAAACGCATATTGAAAACATCTTTAACAAATATAAAGATAAAGTTAAAATCACTGTAGAGATATTCATAAGCAATTCTTGCAAATGGTATGAAGTTGTCTGAAATGTCAAAAATGGCATTATCCTGTGCCGGTGCATACATACCTGCTGTTACAAAGAAGTGGTCGTTTTCATTAAAAAGACCGTCTCTGTCACAATAGACTTGAAAACCAGTGGCTGCTCTTGCACCTATCTTTTCTTTTTGTGTTGCATTGTTGTAGTTCTTCATGTCGAACATTCTTAGTGGTTTATAGAGTCCTGTGTTATAGAATTCCATACCTGAGAAGGGTCCAAGGTTTGATGTGGAGAAGAAAACCGCCCCAAGATAACTTTCATCATCTAAAGCATGCACGTAAACAACTTTACCATCTATGGATTCACCTTCTACTTTTCTGTGGTTTAGTTTTATAATCGCACCTACATTTTCAGATACACGTCCTCCAAGCATAAGTATTGCAGCACGGATCGCAGACCATTCTCCTTCATTGGTACCATCGTCAGGAATATTTCCTTTACCATCCGGTTTGTCATAGGTCTTATTATATTTTGATTTTATGAGCAGTGATGGGTTAATATCCACATTTGAAACAAACACTGATTCCGGAGTATTCATATCTTGAACTTTTTGACTGATGGTCATACCTGAAGCAGCAAATTTCCTACCAAATTTGTTAAGTCTTGGCATTTGCTGTGTGTGACAGACTGCACAGTCCATTCCTGTTTGTGCCGTAAACATCGGCATTGCCTTCACCCCCTGTGTCAAAGTTACCAATGTAAGCACACTTACTAACAGATGATTAAAATGCTTTTTTTGTCTCATTTCACTCCCCCTTAATAAAATATATAAAATTATAACATAAAAGAAAGATGTGAGACATCACCTTTTCATGTAATAAAATAAGCTTTTAAGGCTGGAGGTAATAGAATATTATTATACACACTAGGAGAAAAAATGACAGTTGTTAAAATACTATTACCACTCTTATGCGGGAGTTTCTTACTTGCCTCATCCGGAAGTTCTCTTTATACCAAGAAATGCAAAAGTTGCCATGGGGTAACAGGGGAAACAAAATCTATGGGAAAATCTAAAGTGATCAAAGGTATGCCTGTTGCAACTATAGAAAAAGCGATGCAAGACTATGCTACAGGAAAGAGGAAATCTATGAGTATCATAAAAAAAATGAAAAAAGATTTTATGCGTCAACATAGCAAAGAAGAGCTTCATGCCGTAGCAAAATATATTAATTCACTTTAAAATAACAGGGTCATAATATACAATTAATTATAAATAAAATCCACAATTCAATATAAATGATACCGTGATACTACATAAAATCGTAGAGTTATAAGAACCTTCTCTTAAAATTTTATAGGTTCTCATAATATCATCAGGCATATCCATAGATTCTATAGACTCAGTTAACGTACCTATATCTGTCTCTTCTATGAGTTTACAACTTTTAGTACCTCTACTAACTCAGTTTCTCCTAAGTTGATACATTCATCATAAAGATCTTGTAGATAATCAACATAAAACTCTCCACAGACACTTTCACTCTCATCGATCATAGAAACATCAATACCATAATTGATACATAATTCTTGAGCTGCATCCATATGTCTCTGTTCAGAGAGTTGAATACTTGCAAATGTACTTTCATCAGGATATAATTCACCTAAATATATATAGACATCACGCGCCACTTTTTCTTCCTGATAGATAAAGAAAAGTCTATCTTTTTGCTCATCTGTAAGTGTTGAAGTTCCACCACTGTATTCACTAGCATACGCTGAAGATGACAAAAGTGCGATACCACTTGCTCCAACTACTAGCATTTTTGATAAAAAAACCTCTACGGTCATTTTGATTTATATCTTTGTTCATAAATTATCCTTTTGGATATATTTTAATTACAAACAAAGTATGAAAAGAGTGTGAATATAGGTATTTTCACTCGCGCGTAAATATGCCAATAATGAAAGTTTATCTTTGACTCTAGGTAAAGAGCTTATAAAAAATCGACTAAAAGTTAATCTCTGAACTTAATACTTTTTGTTCGTATAGACTAACAAGTCATCTTTAGTCAAATTATCTAGCAATGAAGAAAGTTCTATTTTAGATAAAAGTATCACTTCCTTCTCTTTCAATACCTCTACTTCTCGGGTAAATCCATTTTTAGAAAAAAGTACATAATCAGAAATATCTAATTCTGCTTTTGCACACTTCTCGATAAGTGTATCCATCATGTTACTTTTTGCTGGATTAGGAGAGTATTTACACGCTCCAGCTACCATGGCACCTGACTTTTTTTTCGCAAGTATGTCTATTTCTAACTTTTTATCGTAGTAAGACCCTATTTTTTCAATGGGGTCCTCTTTATTCTTTTCATTAAATGTTTCTTTTACAAGATCTAATACCAAAATGTTAGACAACAACACAGAGAAATTATCTCTTACTTTATGCCATTTTTGAGAAAACTCATCGTAATCACCCTCTGCAATACTTTGATAATTAGAAGAAATCATAGCAAACCAAAAACGCATAAAAGGTAAGTCAAACAACACTCTGTCTGATTTGCCACCTTCCTCTGTTAAAGGTTTTTCCACTGACAAGTCAAACTTGATTAAACTTTTACTCACTAAGTAGTCTATGGCTTCTTCACCTTTTTCTTTACCTACTTTGGCTTTTTTCAACACATCTTTTTCATGGTTAACACCCAAAGCAATAATGTTCAACACCATATGGTACAAACCATTGTTATGTGTGTAACGTGTCATGCTTTCATGTAGTGATTCATAGTTGGCAAGTATTTTATCTTCAATGAGTGTTGCCACACTTTTAGAAGTATCAACCTCCCACCCTGTTCCACCAAACACAGTAAAGTACTCCAAAGCCTTATCAAACTCTCTGATATTGTTCTGATAAGCAAAAGAGCGAAAATGTTGTAAAAGAGTTGGACGTTTTGCCATGGGTTAGCCTTTTTTTAGATATGTGATTATAGCTTAACTTTGGATGTAAATAGTCACTATAGACTGAAATAAAGTGATAAGTACTCATTATTATATAGTGCAAATCATAAATATATGAAGTAAAAAGTGTTACACTAATAGCAATATACTTAAAAAAATAGAATAATTTTTATCACACTTTTATTGCAAGGTTTCTAACTACATGACAAGCTATTATCTTCTACTCATACAATTCCTTTTTGTGCTTGTTACACTTTTTATTTTTTGGAAAAGTGTAAGATATTTTCGTCGAACGTGGATATACAAAAGACTTAGATCTCTGCCTTTTCCAACCCCCTATATAAACATACTTCAACCTATACCGCAATACCAGTCATTATCACCTACAGACAAAGAAAAACTCCACCTTATGATACTTCTTTTTATAGAACAAAAAGAGTTCATTGGCGCAAAAATGCTCATCAATGATAAGGTCAAAGTTGTTATCGCATTTTATGCTTGTCTCATGAGACTTGGATTTGAACTGGGTGAGAAGGACCATGTCTCTAGTATCATTGTCTACCCAAAACACTTCATCGTTAATGACTCACATACGAGTGATGGAATACACTATCATGGCGCATCAGTACTTGAAGGACAATCAGCCAATGGCACTGTCGTCATTTCATGGCAGGATATAGAAGAAAATATAGTACAACAGGGAAAAGAGAATGTCATCATCCATGAGTTTGCCCATGAGTTAGATTTTGAAGATGGTCTTGCAGATGGTACGCCTCTTTTGGAAAGTTCAAACTACGAAAGGTGGTCAGATGTCTTTTCTAAAGCCTTTAGTACATTAAAAGATCTGGAAGAAAAAGATATACATTCAGAAAGGCTAGTGTTTTTAGGAAACTATGCCTTAACAAATGAAGCTGAGTTTTTTGCAGTTTGCAGCGAACGTTTTTTTGAAACACCCAAAGCACTCAAAAAACATTTTCCTGATGTCTATGAAGAGCTTAAACGTTTTTATAGACTTGATACAGAAGCATTATTTTCACCCGAACTCTAAAGTCCCAAGTTACGCATAAAGTTTGAAGCGATATCTGCACTTTTAGTTTTGAAGTATTCCCCTGTATTTGGAAGATACACTACATCTATGGCTTCAGAAAATAGCCTAAGCCATTGTTCAAATGCCTCACGACTGATGCCTGCTATCTCAAAATGTGGTGCCATAGGCCGTCCAGCATAAGCTTCATCACCCAAAGCCACAAAAGCCCAAAACTGACTTAAGAGGACAAGATGTTCTTCCCACACATCACTCTTGATGTCATCACCCAACTTCTCCACAAAAAATGGACCTACCAAAGCATCTTTGAGTACCATGGGGTAAAATGTTCTTACGAGTCTCTCTATATTTTCATCGTTTATAGTATTTGCTTGTTCTGTTTGCATGACATACCTTTATATCTTGGGACTATAATTTATTTAGTCTTCATCTGCTGGTGAAGCGTAGCTAGATAAAAATTTCATTTTATCATCAAATTCTGAAAGTTATTATAGGTTCAACGCTATTGGGTACCTATCTTTTATTATTATATGTGTTGTGTATACTGAAAATAAAAAAGAGATAATGATACTAGGTAAAACTGTATTTAAAACATCGTATGTATTTATATACACATGCATAGAGACAAGAAAAGTAGATGCGATGATAACAGTAAATATAGCTGAAAAGACAAAGTATATTCTTTTATTTGGAAATAAGTTATAAAAAAATCTGTAATTATACTTTTAAGAGGATCCCTATCAATTTAGTATATTTATACTAATAATTAAAAGAGTGTCCTCTGTCTAGCTTCTGTCTCTATCTCCTCTTCAATGCACTCAATACTGTCATTTTTTACACTATTCACAGTCTCACTCACAGGAAAATATCTAATTTTATCACTTTCTAGTGGGGTGTACAGTCCATTAAGGTCACGATAGCTACTTTTATTGTCTAACCATAACTCCCATTGATGGGATTCAAGTATGACAGGCATACGGTCATGAATACTTGCTATTTTTTCATTGGGTTCCGTGGTAAGCAAAGCACAGGTAAGTATGGTTTTTTTTAGGGTATTGTCATACCACGATTCATAAATGCCAGCAAATACAAAATAATCTTCATTAGCCGATACAATAAAATAAGGTTTACTCTTTTTAGTCCTGACATCCTTTTTCCACTCAAAGTAACCATTGAGAGGAATAAGACATCTTCTTTGCTTGTAAGCTTCCTTGAAACTACTCTTTTCAAATACCCTTTCACTTCGTGCATTGATTTGCATACTAGAGCGATCTTTTGCCCAAGAGGGTATCAGCCCAAAGTGGGCATAGGTATACACTTTTGTATTGGTATAGATAGCTATATCTAAGGTGGGAGCAATGTTATATTGCTTCTTTAAGACGCCAATAGTATCTCTAAACATCCCAAACTTTTTTGCAATGTCTTCTTTAAAAGCAAGGTCATCAAACATGCACAATCGTCCAGGCACTAGCTCCCCTTTGTCAATACATAGTCCTTATTTTCTAAAGACTTAACTAGCAAAACTTTCTATCACACTCTCAAGCGTTTGTTCCTCAGCGTTAGCTTCACAACTAACTCCTTTATCTTCAAGTGTTTTTATAATCATCAAGATGTAAGCTGCAAAGGGCTTAGAAAGAGAATCACTTAAACCTATCTCCGGAGTAATAACATCTGGAACAATCGCAAGAAGGCTGACTTCAGGTAGGGTATCCCCTTTACCTTCTAATATATTCAGACATCCTAGGACACCCGCCTCATCAACATCTGCATCCGTACTAAAACCACGAAATGTTGACATAGGAAACTGATACATTGAACCTGCAACTTCCTCAATTCCAATGGCATCAAGGACAAATATTTCCTCATATTCCATAAAGATATTGAGTAAACTCATTCCTTCAACACCACCATGGATGATATCCACACTTGGGTGAAAACTGTAATTAGACTCTAGATATTTACTCGCATATAAAGCAATACCTTCATCTTTCTGTAATATATTTCCGACGCTTAAAATAGCAAATTGTTTTTTATTCATACCTCATTTTAACTAAATTTTCCAATAATAAAATAAAGGGTATAGTTAACGTAAAAAAGAAGTGTATAATTCAATCAATTTATGAGTGACAGAGGAAATTTGCCTCTCATGTGTACGTTTCTAAAATAAGGAAGAACTATGAAAGAATTAAACCAAACCTCTGCTACTGTAGAAACACTTAATGATCTAGCACCGTTAGCAGATTACTCGCTTCTCGACACGCTTAACTGCGATCCAGAAGCGAAAGAAAATGGTGTCGACCATGACCCGAGAGAAGTTTTCACAGGGCACTATGTCCCAGTAAAGCCAACCCCAATCAAAGACCCACAGTATATTGCGCACAGTAAGACCTTATTTAGGGAACTAGGCTTTGCCGATAGCCTGGCACAATCGGCCGACTTCGTTCGCATGTTCTCCGGCGATATCTCTCAGGTACCAGAGCCGATGCGTAAGGTCGGTTGGGCATGTGGGTATGCGCTTTCCATCTACGGTACAGAATACTACCAACAATGCCCCTTTGGAACTGGAAATGGATATGGTGATGGTCGTGCTATGTCTGTCTTTGAGGGTGTGATTAATGGTAAGCGTTGGGAAATGCAGCTTAAAGGTGGTGGACGGACGCCATACTGCCGTGGCGCCGATGGTCGTGCAGTCTTGCGTTCTAGTATCCGAGAGTTTTTGGCACAGGAGCATATGCATGCGCTTGGAGTGCCAACATCACGGTCTTTGAGTTTGTATACCTCAAAAACGGAAAAGGTGAAACGGCCATGGTATAGGGAGGGGTCGCACTCGAAGGATCCCGAAGTAATGATAGATGAGGCCGTTGCTATTTCAACACGGGTTGCACCCTCGTTTATTCGGGTGGGTCAACTCGAACTATTTGGTCGCCGTGCCCGTAAAAATGAGCACCCCAAAGCGATGGAAGAACTCGAGATGATTGTCTTACACTTGATTGATCGTGAGTACAGTGACGTTATCGACAAAAATTTAACTACCGCAGAAAAAGTGCTGTTACTTGCGGGCGAGTTTCGCTCTCGCCTCACATCACTTGTGGCAAATTGGATTCGCGTTGGATACTGCCAAGGAAACTTCAATAGTGATAATTGTGCGGCAGGAGGCTTCACTCTCGACTACGGACCATTTGGGTTTATTGATATGTTTGACCCAAAATATCAGCCGTGGACGGGTGGCGGAGTTCACTTTTCATTTTTAAATCAACCACAGGCAGCAGAACGCAACTTTCATGTGTTTTGTATGGCTTTACAGCCCTTACTTCAGTCGGATAAAAACGCTCTACTTCAGCTAGATGAAATTAGAAATGACTTTGCCAAAGTAATGCAGGAGAAAATGAAAAAAATGTGGGCTGCAAAGCTTGGACTTAGTACTTTTGATGGAGCATTATTCAATGAACTCATAATGTTAATGGTACAAACTTCTGTCGATTATACAATCTTCTTTCGCGAGCTCTCACAGGTACCTGAAGACATTGAGCCACTCAAAAAAAGCTTCTATAAGGACTCTATTTATAATGAAGGAGCCCTAAAGAGCTGGTCAGGCTGGTTGGAAAAATGGAAAGCACTCCTCAACAGTTCCAATAAGCTCGAGGTGAATGATACTTCACCCCAATCCCGTGAGGAGCTTTCTAAACAAATGAGACTTGTCAACCCAAAATACAGTTTGAGAGAGTGGTTCCTTGTGCCTGCCTATCAGCAAGCCACTGAGGGAGACTATTCTCTCATTAGTGAATTACAAGAAGTGATGACAAATCCATACGATGAGCAGTCTAAAGAGATAGAGGATAAATACTATAGCCAAAAGCCCTCTGAGCTTTTTGAAATCGCTGGGATATCTCATGTCAGCTGTTCATCGTAATTTTCCATTCGTTCTTGATTAAAGGGGTGGCTCTCCCCTTATTTCAAAATAGTATGAGTGAAGAAGTTAAAATTCTATTTGCACTTCTTTTGATTTTTGAACATAGAGTAAGGCATTTGTAAATGCAAATTGATCCATCTCATCTAGACCTTCTTCTTTATATTCCAATAAACAGTCAATCCCCTCTAACTCAATATTTTTAACTTTTTTTAGGTACACGGTATAAAGTAATAAATCAGCTAAATCACCCACTGGTATAATTTCTCTAAAATTCTTGTCAAATTCACTTATGTATTCCTCAACGATATCTTCATTTGACATCAAAAGTATCCAAAGTATAATCTTGTCTATCTTTTCGGGTGCATTCACTTTCTTTAGAAAAGCATCATAGATCTCTTTATTTTGAGATATTTCATCAAGTTGTTCATTTACTTGTGTTGTTAAAAGGTGCATTCTTTCTTCAGTAAGTTTAGTATTTTTATACCCCTCTAGTATTGGCTCTTTAATATGAAATGTGTTCATTGTTTCTCTTTTTTATTTTAATATGTAATTATTGCAAGATATTCTTAATTATACGCAGGTACATCATACTTTTCAAACAAGACTTTAAGACCCTTTGTTAGCTTCCCACGGGCTGGGTACTTTAGCATAGGTTTTTTCTCTTGTCCTTTTCTTTTGGGAACAAAGGGTTCTTTATTATACAGCTTCTTGATTTTATTGTAGTTGCTCTTACTCACCTTTGGCTCTTTAGGTACTTCACTAGGATGCACATACATATCACCCTGCCCATCCACATAAGCACCCCTCTCAAAATAATCAGCTGCATTTCTTAAAAACATAGGTAAATCAAAGTCTTTTTCATACCCTAAACCTGTTCTCTTGAGTGCATTTTCAAGCTTACCCAAAATCGCGTTAGCTCTCTTGTCCAATGCCTCTCTAACCACACCTTTAGTAGGTGAGTACGCCTCCGCATTTCTTTTGTGTGCATGATCAAGTACCATTTTATCAAGTGGCATAGCTTTACCCAAGACTGGACACTTTTTACCGTTCATCAGCCAAAGCTGCTCTTTTAAGACTCTAATCTCTTTTTGTTTCATCTCTATATACATATGGCTCCATCTCGTTATGTCATTATATACTGATTTTATAATTAATGACTATTTTATATCATTCTGCACTATTTTTACTCTCGCAAAATTAAACAATACTCTATAACTTTTTTAGAAATTTTACCATATATACAAATACATTAGCTATAAGAGAAGAGTTAATTGCCTTAGCGGAGAAAGACTTAAAAATAAATTATTACAATCTATTGTAAAAATCTCTCTTAAGTATCAGACTCAACTGCGGAGTTTTCTAATTCCGCTTTTGCTCTATCGGCCTTGCAGATATAAGGTGCCTTATTGGAAGTCTTTGACTTTGCACGGGCACGTTTGAGACGTTTATCATGTATCTTTTGAAGCTTATCTTTTCTATTCATATTATTATCCCTTAAATATCTTACCAAATGGGGACAAACCCCTAACGTATATAGAATATTATCTTAAAGTCATTAAGTATCTAATTAGATGAACTTTAGTGAGTAACTTTAGATTAAATGTTTACTCTATTGAGTTTTTCTCCTTGTAGGAGGAAAAGTAAAGCTGTGTCCCCCTTTAGCGAAGCCACCCAATTCGCAAGCAAGAAACTAATACTGATGTCCTAACATCTTTTTTCTTTTTTCTGATAGAATAGTTAATGCTTGAATATTATTACTTTATTCATAACTAATTAGCAACTCTGAAAATAAAATATTTC
>CAUZVG010000021.1:0-18386 GCA_963583215.1 Campylobacterales bacterium
TTCTCTTTTAAAGTGTTTTCAATGGCAAAAAGTGTTCCAGTATCTGCTGAAGCACAACCGTTACATGCACCTAAGTATTTGATGTAAATGTCGAAGTTTTCACCATTTTCTTTGATGTCAAGGATTTCAACATCTCCACCATCCATTTGTAACATTTGACGAATGTCTGCATCTATCACTTTTTCAGTCGCTTTAAGCTTTTGAACAATAGTCATTGCCGCAAAGCCTACAGTAGACCCATCTGTTGCTCCAAGTGTTGAGCCTGCAAGCATTTTTTCTTTTTCATGCTCTTCAAGTAAGTCTACAATGTAGATGTCTTTATCTTCGTGTCCACCAGGCTTGATACATGATTTACAAAATGCACCGGCTTTGGTGTAGTCTGCAACTTGCTCAACCGTTGTAAGGTCATTAAGACGAATCACTTCTTGAAGTGTGTCTAGGGTTACACGTGCACATTCACATACAATGACTTCTTCTTCAAAACTTTCCATGTTCACATTTAAGTATTGACCCGCAGCTTTTTTGATGACATCATAAGCCATTACAGAACAGTGCATTTTTTGTGGTGGCACTGAAGGAGTCTCTGGATTATCACGCATTGCAAATTCAACATCAATGTTTGTAATTTTTACAGCTTCTTGAACTGTTTTACCTTTACAAAGTTCAGCCATAACGTCTGAAGATGCAATAGCTGTACCACAACCAAAAGATTTAAATTTTGACTCTTTAATGACGTCTGTCTTAGGGTCTACTGCCCAGTAAAGACGCACTGCATCTCCACAAGACTCTGCACCAAAGTCAGCGATGATGAGTTTTGCACCCATAGCATCTGCGTCTTCTTCTTTAATGTCACCCATGTTTTGTGGGTTATTCATAAGGTCTGTTACTTTATCACTGTACTCATCCCAGATGGTACCACCTACTAAACTATCTATACCCATAATATATCCTTTATTTTTTATAATTATTTATTTTTTAAAGGCTTAGTGCCCTTCAGTTAAACCACTTACATGGCCCTCTGGTGCGTAAGCAAATGACGAAGAGATTTCTCTTAGTCTAGCAACTGCCTTGTGCACTACTTTTAATGTGTGGTCTAACTCTTCTTGTGTTGTGTAGCGGCTCAGTGAAAAACGAATGGCTGTATGTGCCAAGTCTTCTGCTGCACCGATGGCTTCCATGACTGAGTTTGCTTCTAAGTCTTCAGAGGCACAAGCTGAACCTGTACTCGCACCAATACCGCCATGGTTTAAATCCCATAACATGGACTCACCCTCAATACCTCTAAATGAGATAAGAATGGTATTTGGCGTTCTTTTAGCTCTTGGTGTGACCACAAAAGTGTCAGAAATTTTGAGTAACTCATCTTCAAAGTTATCTCTCATCTCTCTAATGTTTGTCATTTCAAACTCTAGTGCTTCAACAGCAGCTTCCATAGCTGCACCCATACCTACAATACCAGGAACATTGAGTGTACCTGAACGGTAACCACCCATTTGTGCCCCACCATGAAGGAGAGGCATAAGTTCTTTACCTTTTTTCACAAACAAAGCACCGACACCTTTTGGTCCGTGGAATTTGTGTGCTGAGAATGTAAGGTAGTCCACATTAAATGACTGTACATCCACAGGAAATTTACCGATGGCTTGTACGGCATCTGTATGGAAAAGCACACCATGCTCTTCACAAATGTCACCAATCTCTTCAACAGGGAAGATGGCACCCGTTTCATTGTTCGCCCACATGACTGAAACCAAAGCAGTTTTGTCTGTGATGTTGTCTCTTACAGCTTGTACATCTACAATACCTTCATTGTTAATAGGCAAGTAAGTGACTTTACATCCCATGCTTTCTATCCACTTTGCTGTGGCAATAACAGAAGGGTGTTCCACTTCAGAAACCATGATATGGTTTTTCTTACCTGTTAAGACATACTCAAAATAGACAGATTTTAAAACCCAGTTATTACTCTCTGTGGCACAAGACGTGATGACAACAGAGTCTTCTCTTTTTGCGTTAATACCTGTATAAATTCTTTCCATACCTTGTTTGATGGCTGGGTGTGTCTCAGATGCAAATGCATGGAGTGAATTTGGGTTACCATATTTCTGCACAAAGTAGGGCTCCATTGCTGTAAAAACTTGTGGGTCTACTATTGTAGTTGCATTGTTATCTAAATATACGGTCATATTTTTCCTTTGAAAACGATACTCAATTTTAATTAAGACTAATTTTGTCTTAATTGATTTTCTGCATATTACGATGTTATTCTTAATATAAGATAAAAATACTCTTTAAAGGCAGGGTAAATCTAGCTTAGAAGTACTTTCCCAAGGTATGTTATACTGAATTAAAACATCGCAATGACTTTACGAAAATGGCCATCATTGGTGAGAAAAAATGGGAAGAAGTTTCTGTACAAATGATGAACCATTTAATGAAAGGGAAAACAAAACACTTTAAAAAGAGAGAGAAAGCCCTCTCTTGGATACTCAAAGGAAAATAACCCTTGAGCAAGAAGCATTAAAAATGTGACGTTTAAAAGTGTGAAGGTGCGGGGCTGTTAATAAGGTTGTAAAATTCAGAACGTGTACGTTCATCACTTTTAAAGAGACCACGAAGCGCAGAAGAGACAGTCGTAGAGTTTACTTTCTCAACCCCTCTCATCTCCATACACATATGACGTGCATGTAAAACCACAGCAACACCTTTAGGGGCAATACTTTCAGAAATCGCATCAGCAATTTGCTCGGTCATTTGTTCCTGAATTTGTAAACGTCTAGCAAAAACATTGACAATACGAGGGATTTTAGAAAGACCTACTACTTTACCATCAGGAATGTACGCCACATGTGCACGTCCAATAATAGGCAGCATATGGTGTTCACACATAGAGTAAAACTCAATGTCACGTACCAACACCATCTCATCGTTAGAGGTGGTGAAAAGTGCTTGGGAGAGGATCTCTTTTGGGTCTTGATGGTACCCTTCTGTTAAAAAAGCAAAGGCTTTTGCCACACGTGAGGGGGTTTTTATAAGCCCTTCTCTTTTTGGGTCTTCCCCAATGAGTTCTAAAACTTTTGTAATGGCTTGTTCAAATTCTTCATTTTTTGTCATCATTTTTTCCAAATGTTAATATGTCTGTATTGTATCTAAATACAATTTAACTATTTTATCATCCACTTTTGAGATGGCAAGTTTACGTATCTGTGAAATGTCAAAATAGTGATCTTTCTCCTGATCGAGTTCTTCATAGACATAGACTTTACATGTGAGTTTAAAATGTGTATAAGCATGTTTGACTTCACCAATGTATTCAGAAGCACAAAGGGGTACGTCTATAGAGTCAAAACCCCAAAGACCATGTAAAAACTTCCCTGTGCGTTGGGTGAGAGAAAGATGTCCATTGTAAACAGATATCATAATGTGCTGTTCTTTATGAGGTATTTGTCGTTTTTTCTTTGTAGGGTAGAGGGTTGGCTCTTCTTGTCCTTGACAAATTTTTTCTAGGGGACAGCTTTCACAAAGAGGGTTTTTGGGTGTACAAATACTTGAACCTATGTCCATCATGGCTTGGTTGTAGTCAAAAGGCTTTACTTTGTCTACTAGTGCATAAGCGATGTCCCAAAGTTCTTTGTCTGAAGGAGTTGTTAACTTGTGCACCCGACAGAGTATACGTTTCACATTGGCTTCCATGATGGGTACGGGTTTGTGGTAAGCAAAAGTAGCCACGGCATGGGCAGTGTTCTTGCCTATGCCTGGGAGTTTTATGAGCTCGTCTATCTCTTGCGGTAGAGTAGTAATGAGTCCTGCTGTCTTATGTAAGTTTTTAGCACGGTTATAATAACCTAACCCCTCCCACATTTTTAGTACATCATCAAGAGGTGCTTCGCCTAGGGCTTTTAGGGTAGGAAACTTTTTTAAAAAAGGAAAGTAGTAACGTTCCAAAACGGTTTTCACTTGTGTTTGTTGCAACATCACTTCAGAAAGATAAATATGATAGGCATCAGAGGTAGAACGCCAGGGAAGTTCATGTCTTCCTTTATCTTGGTACCAGTCATGTATCTTTTGGTGGATTTTTTTCATATAAGTGGAGTATATCCGAAATAGACTTTTAAGGGGGCCTCTAATATTAGGTCCCTTTGGCTGTGTAATTGCGTGATTAAGTATAACTCCAATTGATGTTTAAGAGTAGTTAGACTAATAATTAATCCTCCATTAATCTAAGTTAGATTATCATAATTCTATTCATTTACAAAAAGGACACAATATGAAAGTAAAAAACATACTCCTAGCATGTATGCTAACAGTAGGATTATCTCACGCAGGTACACAATTAACAGCAGAACTTCAAGGTGCAGCAGGCAACAAAGAAGCAGAGATTAAAACAATGATGTTGAAACTTGGTGATGCAGGTTTTTCAACAGTGGCAGCGAACACACACATTGAAGGTTTTTATTACGAAAAGTTCAAAGAAAAAGGTGTTGAAAACATTTCATTTTATGGCTTGGTAAATAAAGAAAAACTTAGAACACTTCTTCTTGCAAACCCAGATTTTGGAGCATTTTCACCTTTTAACTTTTTACATTACAAAACACTTGACACAAAAACAGATGACAACACATGGTTTGGTCACTTAGATGCTGACAGTATGCTTGAAATCATTGGTGAAAAGAACGAAGCGACAAAAAAAGAGTTTAAAGACATGATGGCAGGTTTTGACACTTTTGTAAACAAAGAACTTAAGCCAACTATGACAAAAAAGTTTGAACGTACACATGCATTTGTAAAAACACCTTTAACTAAATTGGTACTAAAATTTGATGCACCGGATGATTTAGAAGAGTTTGTAGAAGATTTTGTAGCAGATCATGATGGTCGTTTTGCAACACATAAGTTTATTATTGCTGGATTTATAGACTTTAAATTTGAGTATGACGATAGAGATGAAGCATTTGACAAATACGATGCATACTGGGTTTCTATGTTATGTCACTTTGAATTTTCAAACTCAATCTTTAACAGAGGTGCACCAGAAGCTGGTATGTTTGCACCTTGTTCAATTTACTTTTACATTCCAAAAGGTAAAAATGAATTACACGTAGGGTACTCTTCAGTTGAGAACTGGATCTATGGACTTAACTTTACAGATGAAAAACAAATTGCATACATGAGACAAATTGATACAGAAGTTGTTGATACATTTAAAGAAATGGGTTTCGAAGTTGTTCAGACATCTACTGAAGTAACTAAATAATTTAAACCAATATTTTCCTAGAGAGCTTGAAAAAGCTCTCTTCTTTTCCCTTTTTCCTTCTTCTTTTTTCGCATATTCCCCCCTCTTAGAAACATTTCAACATTATTTAGATAAAATCACGACATTATATATAAAGGATTGTAGTGAAAGTTACAGTAAATAAAGTAGATGATGCAAATATCATCGTATCTGGTACAATAGAAAACTCTGTTGTAGAAGCACATGTAAACACAATGGCCATTCAAGCTGGTAAAGAAATGAAAGTTGATGGATTTAGAAAAGGTAAAGTACCTGCACATGTTGTAAAAAAACTTCATGGTGAAAAACTTGCACAAGACGCTGAAGGTGAAGCACTTAGAGAGCTTATCGATGCGGGTGTAAAAGAAGCGGGTATCAATGGTGCAGACATTCTTGGTCAACCATCATTTAAAAAGTATGAGAAAAAAGATTCTGGTATTGAAGTTGAAGTAGAAGTTTCTACTAGACCAGTATTTGAACTTGAAGGCTACATGGACATTCTTCCTAGCTTTGAAAAACCAAAAGCAGATCAAAAAGAGATTGATGAAAAACTCAAAGAGATCGCTTCAGGAAATGCACCGTATGAAAAAATCAAAAGAAAACGTATAGTTAAAGATGGCGATATGACTTTGATTGACTTCGAAGGTTCTGTCGATGGAAAAGTATTTGATGGTGGTACAGCTGAGAAGTTTAGCCTCAAAATTGGTTCGGGTTCATTCATCCCCGGATTTGAAGAGCAAATCATTGGTATGAAATATGAAGAGCAAAAAGATGTTGTAGTGACTTTCCCAGAAGAGTACCAGTCAAAAGACCTTGCCGGTAAAGAAGCAACATTTAAAGTGACATTACTTGAAATTCAAGAACAAGCAGAAGTTGAACTTAACGATGAGTTGGCTAAAAAAATTCTTCAAGGTGAAGAGAATGCAACACTTGAAATGCTTACAGACAAAGTAAGAACACAAATCGAGTCTGCTGCCGTTTCTAAACTCTACAACGAAGACTTAAAACCTAAGATTGTTGCAGCATTGGTTGAGAAATTTGACTTTGCTTTACCAAACAACATCGTAGCACAAGAGATTGATGCAAAAGTAAATGCTAAAGCACAAGGCATGAGCGAAGATGAGCTTAACGCTTTTAAAGATGCTCCTGAAAAAGTAGATGCACTACGTGACGAAGTAAAAGAAGATGCAGAAGCTTCAGTGAAAGCAACATTTATTGTAGACGCATTGGCTAAGAAAGAAGAAATTTCTGTAGAAGACCAAGAAGTATCTCAAGCGATTTACTACGAAGCAATGATGTCAGGTCAAGATCCTCAAGAAGTGATCAAGTACTACCAAGAGAACAACCTTCTTCCTGCTGTAAAAATGGGAATGATCGAAGACAAACTCTTTGGTAAAATGTTAGGACTTGAAGGATAATCCCTTCCACTTTAGCAAGTAGCACTTTGTTGCTACTTGTTAACTATTCTAGTGTATATTTGAGTAGATAATAATCTATTTACATATATATTAAAAAAGGTTTCAAATGAGTTATATTCCATACGTTGTAGAACAAACTGGTAGAGGTGAAAGATCTTACGATATCTATTCACGTCTTTTAAAAGACCGTATTATTATGTTGAGTGGTGAAGTAAATGACCAAGTGGCTTCTACTATTGTTGCACAACTTCTTTTCCTGGAAGCACAAGACCCAGACAAAGACATTTACTTTTACATCAACTCTCCAGGGGGCGTGATTACGTCTGGTCTTTCTATGTTTGACACAATGAATTACATCAAACCAGACATTGTGACTATTTGTATGGGTCAAGCAGCATCTATGGGTGCTTTTTTACTTGCTTGTGGCGCACCAGGTAAACGTTATGCCTTACCCCATGCACGTATTATGATTCACCAACCTTCAGGTGGGGCACAAGGACAGTCTACAGACATCCAAATACAAGCACAAGAGATTCAGCGTTTAAAAGATACTTTGAACAAAATCCTTGCAGAGAGAACAGGCAAAAAAGCGAAACAGGTTGAAAAAGACACTGAACGTGATAACTTTATGTCTGCAGAAGAAGCTGTCAAATACGGCCTTATCGATAAAGTACTCACTAAGAGTTTTGTGTAGGTTTTCAGATGGTTAGAGATATTGTAGTATACCCAGACAAAAGACTTAAACTCATCTCAAAAGAGGTGATGGCTTTTGACAAGGAATTACATGCCTTACTAGATGAGATGTATGAGACCATGTGTGCCAAAAACGGTGTGGGTCTTGCTGCGATTCAAGTAGGGGTTGATGTCAGAGCACTTATCATAAATGTCCCTTTAGATACAGAGTATGGTGAAGGGGCTGAACATACAGACCAACCCAAAGAAAATACCATCGAGATGATAAACCCTGTCATTGTAGAAGCAGATGGTACAGAGAAATTTCAAGAGGGGTGTTTGTCTATCCCTGGTGTTTATGAAGATGTGGAACGTGCCAAACATGTTAAAGTGAATTATTTTGACCGTCACGGTAGCAAACAAAGCATTGATGACAATGACTTTTTAGCCATCGCCATCCAACACGAGATAGACCATCTTGATGGGAAAGTGTTTATTGAAAAGTTATCCTACATCAAACGCAAAAAGTTCGAAAAAGAGTGGAAGAGAAAACAAAAGGAGGGGTTGATCTAAACCCCTTGCATAATCATCGCATCTGCCACACGTTGAAAGCCTAAAATGTTGGCTCCAGCAACTAAATCTAAACCAAGTTCATGTTCATCACAAACCTCTTTAATATCTCTATAGATATCTGACATAACCTCTTGCAGTCTTGCATCAACAATTTCAAAAGGTAAGTAGTGCAGAGAGTTATTTTGACTCATCTCTGAGACAGAGACTGCCACGCCTCCTGCATTGGCTGCTTTGGCTGGAGCAAAGATAATGTTGTTCTCTTTTAAGAGTTCAATGGCTTCAGGGGTTGTTGGCATATTGGCACCTTCTGCAAGCACTTTGACATCATTGGCAAGCAATTGTTTTGCGCCAATTTCATTGAGCTCATTTTGCGTGGCGCAAGGAAATGCTGCATAAGCAGGGATTTCCCAAACATGGCTAGAGTCCTCAACATATGCTTCTTTTTTTATATATTCAGCAGATTTACGTTCAGTAACATAATACTCTAATGAGGCACGTCTTTCTAATTTGATGCGTTTTAAAAGGGCAAGATCAATGCCGTTACTGTCATAAATAGTCCCTTTTGAGTCGGAACATGTCACGGGAATAGCACCTAAGTCATAGAGTTTTTCTATGGCATGAATGGCGACATTTCCTGAGCCTGAAATGGTACAAATTTTACCTTTGAGTGTTTCACCTAAGTCTTCTAATAGAGTTTGTGTAAAGTAGATGAGACCATAGCCTGTGGCTTCTGTACGTCCTAAACTTCCCCCCAAAGCCAAAGGTTTTGAAGTGATGATGCTGTCATAAGAGTTGGTCAATTGTTTGTAGCGTCCCGAAAGGTAGCCTACCTCTCTGGAACCCACACCAATGTCTCCACCCAAAATGTCTGTATCTGCACCAATACTGTTATAAAATGCTGTCATAAATGCTTGACAGAACTTCATGACTTCTTTGTCACTTTTTCCTTTAGGGTCAAAATCAGAACCTCCTTTGGCACCTCCAATGTGAAGCCCTGTAATAGCATTTTTAAAAATTTGTTCAAAAGCCAAAAACTTTAAAATGTCTGGATTGACTGAAGGGTGAAAACGTACGCCCCCTTTGTAAGGACCTAAAGCATTGTTAAACTGTATGCGGTAACCATTGTTTACATGAATCTCCCCAGAGTCATCTAGCCATTCTATTTTGAAGTGAATACTTCTGTTGGGTACGATAATACGCTCTATAATATTTTGTAACTTGTACTCAGGATGCTTTTCCATGAGGGGACGAATAGAAACCAATACTTCTTTAAGAGCTTGAAAAAAGTTTTTATCTGTAAGACAGTTACTCTCTTGTGCCCGTTTCATTGCTAATTCTAGGTAATCCATTGTTTTCCTTTGGTCTATTATTTCTAATTATATGACAATTTGACATACTTTTAACTTTTTTTTTCGAAGTATGTCAAACTAGGGACATGAATGCAAAAATTGATAGTGCTAGAGCACCAAAAACAAAGGTTAAAGTCAAGGCAAAACAAGAATCCATTGTCAATACACTTACTTGTGCAACACTAGAAGGAGTGAATGCCAAGGTCATTGAAATTGAAGCAACATTTACCAAAGGATTACCAGGGTTTGCAGTGGTTGGTTTGGCCTCCTCAGACATACAAGAAGCTAAAGAACGTACAAAGTCTGCACTGCTGACCAATCACTTTGTTTTTCCTCCACTGAAAATCACAATAAATCTTTCACCCTCAGACTTAAAAAAGTCAGGCACACATTTAGACTTAGCTATGGCAGTACTCATAGGTATGAACAAAAGTGCCATCAATGAAGAGGGACTTTTTGTCTTTGGTGAACTTGGCTTAGATGGTAAAGTGAAAAGCTCTTCCATGCTTTTCCCTCTCATCCTTTCACTCAAAGAGCAAGGGCTCATTAAACGTGCCATAGTGCCTAAAGAGTCTATTGTGTATTTGAGTCATATCTCTGGGGTAGACTTTATTGCGGTAGAGAGTTTAAGTGAAGTCTTGACACTGTTTAAAAGTAAAAACTTTCAAGCCAATGTCAAAGCGTTCTCTTATGATGCCAAATGTTTAGAGTTAGAAGGTGTACCTTACTACTATGAAAAGAAGTATGAGAGTAACTTTAAAGAGGTCAAAGGCCAAATGATTGCAAAACGTGCAGCACTCATTGCCGCTGCTGGTATGCATAACCTTTTTATGGAGGGTAACCCTGGCTGCGGTAAAAGTATGATAGCCAAACGGCTGAAAGACATTTTACCACCCTTGTGTGAAGAAGAACTGCTCTCCATTGCCAAACATCAATTCTTGGATGGGCAAACCCCAAACTTTAAAGCCTTGCGTCCCATGCGTTCTCCCCACCATACGGCTACGTCTGCCTCCATTTTTGGAGGAGGTTCAGGCCAAGCCAAGATAGGAGAAGTCGCCCTCGCGTCTAAAGGTATTTTATTCTTTGATGAAATCCCCCACTTTTCTAAAAACATTTTAGAAGCAATGCGTGAACCTCTGCAAGACAGAAAAGTACTTATAGCCAGAGTGAATGCCAAAATAGAATACGAAGCAGACATTATGTTTGTGGCAGCACAAAACCCTTGTCCTTGTGGTAACCTGCTCTCTAAGGTGCAAATGTGTCGCTGTTCAGACTTAGAGATAAAACGTTACCAAAACAAGCTCTCTGACCCATTCTTAGACCGTATAGACCTCTTTGTGGTTATGCAAGAGGTACAAACGAGTGACAAGTCAGATGTAAGCTCAGAAGCTATGCATGAAGCGGTCATTAAAACCTTTTGTTTACAAAAAAGAAGGGGGCAGTTACGTCTCAATGGAAAACTACAAGAAAATGAGATAGAAGTGTATTGCAAACTTCACGTAGAAGCCGAAAAAATCCTCTCTTCTGCCATCGTCAAATTTGGACTCTCACATAGAAGCATTGCTTCATTAAAAAAGATTGGCAGAACCATCGCAGATTTGAGCGGACATGAAAGCATAGAAAAAAAAGATATTTTAGAAGCGTTGAGTTATAGACGAAGAAGATAGATGCAAGGAAGGTACGCTGGAAGAAAGGTGCGTAGGCAAACGCACCCTAAGCGATTATAAAACTTCAACCACCAGTTTAGTAATCACAAAACCACCCACAACAAGCCAAACAAACATAAGGGTTGCAGTATAGATAGGTGCAAGACCTAAACCTTTGAATTTTGCAAAGATGGTACCCATCCCCAGTGCCGTCATTGCCATAGTAAGCAAGAACGTATCGATTTCGTTAATGTAGTAAATGCTTTTAGTAATGAAGGCTGCGGTTGCTTCAGGTGCTGTAGCCACATAGGTTTGGATAAGCGAGTTTAGTCCGGCTACGCCAACAAAGTAAACTGCAAACCAAGGAATCACCAATTTTGTTTTTCCTGAACTCTCTCCACCTTCTTTTCCATTTAATGTTTTCTTGGCAGACCAAGCAAGGTAAAAGCCTAAGACAATAAGCATTGGAGCAATCATAATCACTCTGGTCATCTTTACAATGACTGCGGCATCTGCCATCTCTTTAGGTGCACCTGGCACAGAAGCGGGTACAGCAACCACTTGTGCAACTTCATGAATGGTACCACCTACGTAGATACCAAACTCTCTTGCAGTCATGTGTAAGAAACCTGTGGCATTTTCAATCAGCGTTGTGTAGAGTACAGGGTAGAGGAACATAGAAATGGTACCAAAAAGTACAACCATAGAGACAGCAATGGCTGTTTTATACTCTTCAGCTTTAAGTACAGGTTCCGTGGCAAGTACGGCAGCTGCCCCACATACCGCTGCACCTGACGCAGTTAGAATGGAGGTATCTTTTTCCATGCCAAAAAGTTTAGTTCCGGCCCATGTACCCAGGATCAGTGTAGAAGTAAGCATAATGAGAGAAACGAGAAAACCATCCATACCCACGTCAGATATCTGCTGGAAGGTAATCCTAAAACCGTAAAAGACAATGGCAAAACGTAAAATCTTCTTAGCTGAAAAAGTAATACCACTTTGCCACTCAGCAGGTGTGTGGTTATGTAAAGTGTTGGCATAAAAAATCCCCATGACAATACCAATCACAAGAGGAGAAAGCCCTAAAGCAGAAACAGGTCCAAGACCAGCAATGAAAGTGGCAGCTGCAGCGAAAATAGCTACAAAAGTGATACCGGATAGGGTGCCTTTGCGATTTGACGGAGAAAATGGCATATTTATATATCCTTTTTATAGTATCTTCATAAAATTTGATTAAAATTACAAACTTATACTATTTTTTTGATAGTATAGCAAAATAACATTATATGGAAAATGCAAAATGAAATTAACTTTAAGACAAATGCAAATATTTTTAAATGTGGTAGCATCGGGGCATTTGACCAATGTTGCAAAAGAGATGAAGCTTAGCCAATCGGCAGTTTCAATGTCTATCAAAGAATTAGAAAACATTTTAGGTCGTCCTGTCTTTGACAGAATCAATAAAAAGTTAGTCCTCAATGAAGTAGGCCGAGCATTTCACAAAGAGATTGCCCCAATATTTAAAAAACTCGCAGATATTGAGTATGAGTTTAAAAACTCTGAAAACAAAGGTATGATCCGTGTGGGAGCTAGTACCACCATTGTGGATTATCTTATGCCTTCCATTATCTGTTCTTACATGTCTGCTTACCCTGATGTAAAAATCACGCTTAAAGAGGGTAACACCAAAGAGATTGCAGAGATGATACAGGCAGGAAGTATCGATGTGGGATTTGTAGAAGGTTTTGTTTCTGGTTCAGACATTATCAAGGAAAAGATTGGCGTGGATGAACTGGTAGTTGTGACTGCAAAAGAAGGACTTGCCAAGGCCTGTAACATTGAAGAGTTAGCAGAGAAGCGCTGGATACTAAGAGAAGAGGGTTCCGGAACGCGAGAAGTATTTTTGGACTACATTAAAGAAAAAGTAGATGATCTTAATGTTTTCTTGGAACTTGGACATACGGAGTCGATTAAAAGTATTTTGATGAACAGAGAATGTTTAACGTGTATCTCTAAAATTTCTGTGGAAAAAGAGGTTGAAGAGAAAAAACTCTTCCACGTGCCTGTAAGGAATTTTGAATGTAAAAGAGACTTTTTGATGATACATCACAAAGATAAGTATCACTCTGTATTGTTTGATAAATTTGTATTTTTCTCAAGAAAACTGATGCGTGAAATGATGGAACGTTAGGTTTTTTTATAGGCTTATTTTTTGTCTGCTAGTTTAAGACAGGCCTCTTCATACTCTTTGGGGTGATTGAGGTTTGTAAAAGGTGCATCGTCTTTAAAGTCCATAGTAAGCGTATGGGCTAAAGAGAGTAGGGTACTGAGTTTATGATTGCCTTTTTCATACTGCTTACGGAGAAGGGGGAGTATAGACTTTCTATATAGGCCACACAGTGGTTGAAGTCCTGAAGGACTTTTTGCAACAATGGCATCATACGGCTCTTTTTGCTCTGCCATGAGTTTAGTAATTACAGAGGCATTTACAAAAGGTGCATCCACAGACAAAATAAACACTTCTTCCACATTTAGACTTTCAAAAATGGAGAGCAGTCCTACCAAAGGGGAATCTTCAGAATATTTGTCTTTAATGACAGGTGCTTCAAAATCAAACTTATCATTTTTAGCAGAGAGATAGACATGTGTAAAAAGTTTTTGGAGTTTGTCAAACTGAAAATGGCTCAAACTTTTGTAATCGCCAAAAGGAAGCAGGGCTTTGTCTTTACCCATACGTGAACTTTTACCACCAGCAAAGATGACAGCATTTTTGTAAGGTTTCATAGACTCTCTTTTTCATCTAAGAGAAGATGTTTGCGTTTTTGGTGTATGGCCAAAGCAAGAAAGGCAGAAAAAGCAATGAAAGCTTCTACAAGAAAAAGGTACTCCCCATAGATTTTTCCAGAAAGAAGCGCACCTACTGAACCTCCCAAACCAAAAGCAATACCTAAAAAGAATTGTTGGGCAAGTTTTTTTTGTGTATAAAGTGAAAAAACGTAGGTAATGGCGGCGGTATGGTAAAGCGCAAAAGAGATGGCATGTAGGGACTGTGTGGCAAAGGTTATAGTGACAGACTCTGGGAAAAGGTAGAGAATGAGCCATCTAAAGGCGGTCACAATTGTAGCAAATTGTAAAATGTTAAGCAGGTTTCTTTGTAAAAGAGGGCCTTGAAAGTAGAGCATGAAAACTTCACAAAAGACTCCAAAACTCCACATCCACGAAGTGAGTTCTAATGAGACACCATGGTCTAGTTCGTAAATGGTGAAAAAGTTATAAAAGCCTCCAAAAGCCACTTGCATTAAAAAGATAGAGAGCCAAAAAGCCCAATATTTAGAGAGTGAAAAAGAGGCATCCTCTTGAGCTGTGGAGTGAGACATGTTATCGAACTTTGTCAGGATTGAACCAAATAGCAGCGTCATAAAGGCCATGGCTGAAAGATAATAAAGTGCTTCATGGGGGGAAGAGAGGACTTTCCCTAACCATAAAGCAATGCCCATAAAACCAAGTGAGCCCCAAAGCCTTACTTTTCCGTAGTGCTGCTTGGAGAGTCTGTCTAAAGCAATAGTCTCAACATAGGGCAGGGAGATTCCCATGGATGCACCAAACAGCAAGTTGGCCACAAGATAAAAATAAAAGTCATGCACCGTTTGCAAAAAGAGTAAAGTCCCAAACACAGTAAACGTTAAGGAGAGAACATAAACTTTAGGGGTGAGTTTCACTGCATGCCTAAAGACAAAAGGCAGTAAAAATCGCATAAAAGGTGCAGCGGCGTAAATGATACCCACTTGCGCAGGGCTATAGTCTAGTTCCAAAAGGACCTTGGGCATAAAAATGACATACACACCCACCAGTGCAAAGTAGAAAAAATAATATGCGCCTAAGAAGACGGAGAGCCCTTTAGCTTCTTGTTTCATCTGTTTTCACAAGGGCGGTGGCAGAGAGTAAGTCATGTAGGGTTTTACTGTCTTTTCTAAAAAACATCAGCGCCCAGCCTAAGAGGGTAAAAAGTGAGAGTAAAGCGCAGAGGTTTCTAAAGACAATGACAAAGAGAGAAGGTCTGTTTTGTGTTCTTTCATCAATGAGTGTAATGTTGTAGGCACGATAGCCAGGGGTTTGTCCTGTAAAGTACATAAATGCCGTTTGTACAAGGACCAAAGGTCCGAGGAAAGCAAGCCATCCAAAAACTCTGTGTTGGGCAAAGTCTTCACGTCCATCCATCACAAAGTAAATCACCACGTAAAGTAAAGGCATGACAATCATAAAGGCATCGGTTAAAAAGGCTTTGATTTTATCTCTGCTTGAAGCGTAATGACTTGGAGCTTCACTTTTCTTTTTGAGTGACTTTTTTGTTGAGATTTCTGTAGGTGCTTTTATTTTGCCTTGTTTTAACTCCCTAAAACGCTGTTTTTTCATTTACTGTAAACCTTGGGTCATGGTGAAAATAGGAAGAAGCATGGCCGAAACTATCACTCCAACAACCACCCCAATAAAGAGCATCATAAAGGGCTCAAGCAATCCTAAGAGAAGTTTGAGTTTGTCTTCATTTTCTTCAGCGTAGAGCGCAGAGAGGTTGTCAAGAATGCTTGCGACTTCACTGGACTCTTCTCCCAAAGCAAGAGACTGCATGAAGTTACGTTTGAGTTTGACCCCTTTGGTCATTTGTAAAGCGTTTGAGAGTTTATTTCCCTCTTGTACTTTAATGGTGGCTTTTTCAAAAAGGGCTTTGAGACCATAGTTGGCAAAAGTGGCTTTTGCCAAATGTACCGCTTGAGCATAAGCCACCCCAGAGGCTAACATTAGCGAGAGTATGTAGGAAAATCTTCCTAACTCATGGTTTTGAATGAGCGCGCCAAGTACAGGGACTTTCAAGAGCCCAGCATCTATGATGCGGTGAAAGGGCTCAACTTTTGCATAAGCAACTTTAAAAAGTACAATAATCAAAACAATCCCTACAATGAGTGCCACATAATGAGAGGTTAAAAAATCAGAGATGTTTAACACAAATTGGGTGATGGGAGGCAATTCTTGGCCCGTGTCTTCAAAAATTTCTGTAATTTGAGGTACCACAAAGGCAATGAGGAAAGAGGTCATTCCAATGGCTACGGTGAAAATAATAGCAGGGTAGGTCATGGCGCCTTTGACTTGTTTCTTGACTTTGTTTTGTGCAGAGAAAAATCTTCCCATGTTGGTGAGGACTTCCACCATTTTCCCACTCTGTCCCGCGACATTGAGACTTTGCAGATAAAAGTCTGGCAGGGTATAGACCTTTTGGGCTTGAAGGGCAGAAAAAAGTGACTTTCCTTCATCAATCATAGTTTTGAGCGAGTTTAAAAAAGAGACATATTTTTTTTCACCCTCATGTTGGTTCTCAAGCAGTTTAATAGCAGTTAAAATGGTCATTCCTGAATTGAGGTAGGAAGAGAGTTCTTTAGAGAACATGGCCAAAAGTTCTCCAGGCATTTGCCGTTTAGACAAAGAGTCAAAAGAGAAGTCATGTGCCTCCGTAATACGCTCATAGTAAATACCTTGAGAACGTAACTTTTTACCTGCTTCTTCTAACGAAGCGGCCGTGACAGTACTTTTGGTTTTTTTACCTGATTTATCAAAACCCTTGTATTTGAAAAGCATCTCTATTTTGTCCTTGTTCTAATTGGGTATATTATAACTTTTTTAGCTGTATCTTGTTATAGTACAGAATGAAACAATTTATTGGGCTTTATTTTCTTTTCTTAGCGCTTTTGTTTGCTGCTTTTTATGCACCTACTTCTTCTGTCTCCATACTCTTAAATGAAGGGCAACGAAGCTTAACGATTTACTTTTTAGACTTCTTTTTGGCTCCTGAACAACGCCAAGGTATAGACATATGGATCAACCCTCATTACAAAATCATTATCACTCAAGCCTGTAATGGTTTGATCCCTATCTATATTTTATATGCAGCTATTTTGGCATACCCTGCAAAGATCATACATAAGGTACTATGGATGATTTTTTCTTATGCCATTTTTTCTCTTGTGAATGTGCTACGTATTTTACTGGTTATATTTGTCACTCAAAGTGGACAAGGCAAAGAAGACTTTTATTGGTCCCATGATCTCGTTGGCAATATGTTGCTCATGTTTACAGGACTTGCCTTATTCATTGTGTTTGTGAAGTTTTCTAAAAAATCTTTTAAGGGTTAAGCTCAAAATGCCAGTAGATAGCTGAGTGTTTTCCTTTGAGCTTGACTTCTTGAATGACAAAACTTGGTCCCCCTAATTCGGGGGGAGGTGTCAGTACAATGGGGTGAGGGATGAAGACTGAGCGTTCATCCTCTTTTAAAATGTTTCGGCTTTGCAGGTTTTTTAACTTGATGTCATTCTCCAGCAAATCATAAGCACTCTTTTTGTCCTTATGGTACTTCAAGACCTCTGTTGAAAGATAAAGTGAATCTGACAAAGTATGTTTGTTGCGTTCTGAAATGTAGACAATTTGTTCATGGTTAGAAGAGTGAATCTTTAAGACATACACAATAGAGTAAGAGAGAATAATCACAGAGACTAAAATCTCAATAATGGTAAAGGCAGGACGTAAGTGTTTGTGAGAGGATGTTTGCATCAATAATAATCCCCTTGGTCAGAGACCAATTGTGAGCGCTTTAGCCAATGCTCCTGTGCATTACCTATGGAGTCAAAGGTTTTTGTAGTTTCTAAATGTGCAGGTAAAAAGTATGTCCCTGTTTCATTTTGTAATATGATTTGCGTAGAGCTGCCATTAGGATAAAAATCCATTTTTAAACAAATCGGCTGATCATCATAACGTTCGTAATCAATCTCGTCCAAGATATCATCAGCATCAAGTACATAAGCTTTAATGTTACCTAATGCCAAGGTACCTGAGTACTCTTTGTAGGGGCTGTTTATGTCAGAACGTATGAGACAGGTAGTACATTTATTGAGACAAAGAAGGGTGGCTTGACCTTCATACTCTGCAGAATCAACAATGAGTGCTCTGAGATTTAAGGGGGTGAGCGCTTTGGGTTTTGCTTTATGTATTTCCACGCCAGAGAAACCAAGGAAATAGACCAAAGAAACAATAAGAATCACAATAAGCAGTTCAATCAGAGTGAACCCTTGTTGTGTTTTTTTGTACTTTGGCATCTTTTTTTCTTTATTTCTTTCTCTCTGGGCTAGCACAACCAAGTCTTAGTTGTTACAGTGAGAAAAGAGAATATCTTTTGCATTCTCTTCCCCTCCCTCTTTTCTGTCCGCAGCAAAAGAGATAATTTCAAATTCATCGCCATTTTTAATATAGATAAAGTGACTTTTCCAAGAGTCTTTAGGCAATTTTTTCAAATAAGGTTTGGCACGGTAATTTGGGTACTTCTCTTCATCTGGATTGGCAGTCAGTGCTTCAAATCCCTCTTCTGTGTCAGGGTACATACCATTGTCAAGTTTGAACATGTCTAAACGTTTGC
>CAUZVG010000022.1:0-17561 GCA_963583215.1 Campylobacterales bacterium
ATATGGTTGTCGTTTGTTTTACTCTCTGTCAACCTTTTGGCCGTGGATGCCTCTTTAAAAATCGAAAAAGATGTGGAACAAAGAGCACGTATAGCTCTGGTAGATGCCTCTAGTGTTAAAGATCAAAAAGTTTTTTCAATTTTTCTTTCAGATTTTAAAATCTCGGGACATTTTTTAGCAGACAGTAAACACTATAGTGGAGATATAAGTTCTAACTTTATAGCACCCGGGTTAAAAAGCAAAGAGTATGTTTTAAAATATGCTTTAAACAAAAGTAACGGTTCAAAACTTTTAATCCGTCTTTTTAAAGCTTCAGATGGCACACAGATTTTTAAAAAAAGTTATGCCATCAAAGGCAGAGCAAAACTCCCTTTTCTCATACACAAAGCAGTGTCTGATGTGAATAAAGTACTCAAATACCCAGATATTTCTTGGATAAACCGATATATCGTGTATGCTACCTATACCACACCAGGTCGTAGTGAAATACGTCTTTCTGATTATACTTTCTCGTACACAAAAACGGTGATCAAAGGTGGGTTAAACCTTTTTCCTAAGTGGGCAGATAGCAAACAACATAGCCTTTATTACACCTCTTATAAAGGCTTAGTACCCACTTTGTATAAACTTAACATTTACAATGGAAGCAAACGTAAAATTATCTCTTCAGAGGGGATGTTGGTTTGTTCAGATGTTTCTAAAAATGGCTCAAAAATATTGCTCACGATGGCACCTCATGGGCAGTCTGATATTTATGAACTCACTGTGGCAACAGGTGCTAAGATTAGGGTAACACACTTTAAAGGTATTGATGTAAATGGGCGTTATATTAACAATGAAAAATCTGTACTTTTTATTTCAAACCGTTTAGGTTATGCCAATGTGTTTAAAAAACCACTGCGTTCATCAGCCACATCACAAGTGGTGTACCATGGGCGTAACAACAATGCCTGTGATGCGCATGGCGACAGAATCGTATATGCAAGTAGAGAGAGTAACAAAGCGTTTGCAAACAATACGTTTAACATTTACCTAGGCTCCCTACGTTCCTCTAAGACGCGAGCCATAACGAGTACGGGAAGTAACCAATTTCCTCGTTTTTCACAAGATGGAAAAGTGCTTTTATACCTTAAACAAAAAGGGGGACGAACTTCTGTTGGCTATACCAACTTAGCAAGCTTCCAATCGGTACTCTTTCCATTTTCTGGCAAAAAAATACAATCTATAGATTGGTAAATTTCTTCACAAGGACACATAATGACAACTAAAACACTAGCACTTACGGCACTTACTAGCTTGCTTTTCTTAGGCTGTGCGCAAACAGCACCCGACTTAAATGGTTCCGGCAATGTTTCTGGTGCAGATGCACTCTCTGGTGATACAGTAAGCATCGATGAAACAGGGTATGGGAATGGCTACAACAGTAGTACAGACGGCTTTAAATCTGTTTACTTTGATTTTGGAAAGTATGCAATCTCTTCTGACATGGAAGGCAGTATGCAAAAAAATATTCAAGTGGCCAGAGCTAGCTCTTCAAAAATAAAAATTGAAGGAAACTGTGATGAATTTGGTACCGATGAGTACAACTACGCCTTAGGTCTCAAACGTGCTAAAGCAGTGAAAGACAGACTTCTTGCACAAGGTCTCTCTTCAAGTAAAATGGTTTTGGTGAGTTTGGGTGAAAGCTCTCCTGTTTGTCAAGAGTCTAGCGATAGCTGTTATAATAGAAATAGACGTGTTGATATGCGTTTAGTACGCTAATTTCATGTCAAATCCTACGCTGAAGCGATATGTTACTGCTTTACTTTTTACAACGTTATTTGTTTTTGCTGAGCCTTCACTCTTTGGTTTTGGTCCAGATGAGGACGTCAGAGAGAAAACGCAAAATGTAGCGACGATGTCTTTCTCTTCACTGCGTCAAAAGATGATGGAACAAGAAGAGCGGATTGATGGCTTAACCACCATTATTGAAGGGCTAAGTGCTTCTTTACATACACTACAAACGCAAAACCTTGAAAAGAAAAATCAAAACAGACAAGAGACAGAAGCACTCCTTGAAAAACTTGTTGTCATGATAGATGAGATCAATAGTAACTATGTGAGCAAAAAAGAGTTAAAAGATTTTTTAATAAAATTTGATAAAAAAAATAGTGTCAAAAAAACAAAAAGTGAAAAACTGCTTAAGGTTAAGGCGGAGAAAAGCCCTTCAACACTTTATAGTGAGGGTGTAAGACATTTTGTCAAACAACGCTATAATGAAGCTAGGAAAAGGTTTACACTTACGCAGAGTAAGAACTATAAGCCAGCTGCATCTAATTATTATTTAGGTGAGATTGCCTACTATACAAAGCAGTATGAAGATGCCATTTTTCACTATAAGAAGTCTGCAGGGCTGTATGATAAAGCCTCTTATATAGACACACTTCTTTTACACACAGCAATATCGCTCGATAAAACGGGCAAGAAAGATCAGGCAAAAGTTTTTTATGAAAATATTATAGAGAACTATCCTGACAAGAAAACAGCAAAAATCGCTCGAAGGAGAGTGGAAAGGTTGTAGTTATGAAATGGAAACTACTATTATCGCTGAGTGTATCAACACTCTTAACGGCCGAAATCCCTCAAGAATATCCTTTTAAAGGAATAGAAACCATTCCTATAGCAAAAACAGTATTTAAACAAGTGAGCAGAAGCGGTAACGAACGCATTGTGGATCTTAGCGGTAAAGACTTTATACTCGTCTCCGTAAGAGAAGTAGGCAGTGATGGACGTTTTTATGCAGTAGATTCTGATGGGACAGTTTGGTGGAGTGGGCCTGTAACATCTGGTGCACCACAGTTTAAAAGCCCTTCAGGCATCTTCCCTATTATCCAAAAGAAACGTTATCATATGTCAACCGTTTTCCCTGATCCTAGTGGGATTAATAATATGAATTATATGATGAAATTTACTGAAAGAGGACATGCTTTACATGAAGGTTCTGTCGATTGGATGTCTCATGGATGTATCCATATAGATCCCAAAGATGTCCCTGCTATTTATAGATGGAGTACCTTTAAAACAAAAGTAGTTATTACAAGGCATACGTATATGCCTTATGCAAAAGAAGATTTACGTAGGATTTACGGGACAAAATAAACCCTTAGTTTATATGTTTACATTGGGTTAGCTAAAACGTGATATCCTCTCTCTAAGCCTCACTAAAGTTTGCTTGGCTAGAATAACAAAAATTTAATTTATGAGGATTAATCATGACAATTACAAATGAAAATTGTGTCGTAGGTATTGAATACGAAGTAAAAGAAGCAGGAACTACAGAAATTGTAGATTCTAACAAAGGTGCTCAGCCACTAGAATTTATGATGGGTAAACAACAAATCATTCCTGGTTTAGAGTCATCACTTACAGGTATGACTGTAGATGAAGCAGGAGATTTTATGGTAAAAGCAGCTGATGCTTATGGTGATGTAAACCCAGAAGCAATGCAAACACTTCCAAAAGATCAGTTTGAAGGTGTAGACTTGGTTGAAGGTATGACACTTTATGGTCAAAATGAAGATGGCCAAACAACACAAGTCATTGTAAAAACATTTGACGATACAGAAGTAAATGTAGACTTTAACCACCCATTGGCAGGTAAAGACTTAATGTTCTCTGTAAAAGTACTCAGTGCTAGAGAAGCAACAGCAGACGAAGCAACATCTGGTGTAGTAGGTGGAGCAGCTGAAGAAGGTGGTTCATGTGGTACAGGATGTGGTTGTCACTAATCCCTCTTGTGCATACACAAGCTACTTTAAGTAGCTTGTGTATTTTTCTTTCTACTCTCAATCTAACAGCTCCGTTTCTCTTTTAGCAAATTTCCTTTTTTCCTTTATTTTTATGATATACTAAATATAATAAGTTATATTTATACATCTTAATACTTTTGAGGCTTGACATGGATAACTCTGAAAACCATTTTGACATTAATACGATACTAAAAACCCTTACAGGGCATTTGCGCCATGTGGCTGAAGATAAAAATATTGATCTTATTTATGATATGCATACGAATATACCTCGAGAGTTAAGAGGAGACAATGTCATTTTAGAACGTTTACTCTGCACTTTACTTACCTTCATTTACAAACACACAGATAGATCTGAGTTACTTTTAACTTTGGATGCAGCAGAGGATTTCCTCTATGAAGAAGATATCTCTTTTATACTTGCAGAAACCAATATAGCCAAAGATAAAATCTTAGCATTTTTAGAATCAGGTTTGGGTAAAGACCTCGATAGTTTAAATGGGAAAATTGTGTATGAACCGAGCATGGATGTGCATTTAAAGATTCCTTTTAAAATAGGTGAATTAGGTTTTAGAAGACATTACCGTTTGCCTTTTACCGCCATGCTAAAAAAGAAAGTACTTTTAATTATTGAAAGTGAAAACCTTACAAAGAGTATTGCAAATATGTTTAAATATTTTCAATATGAAGTGGATATAGCCTCTCAAAAAGAGGCTTTAGATTTGCTTGCTTATGATTTAGTGATGATTGAAGACTGTTTAGTCTTTGAGGATTTTGTAGATCTTATGAAAAATGCGCAAAAAAAGAAAGCTGTGAAGTGTGTCTTAATAGGTGAAGATGGAAAACAAGATTATGTCTGTGGTCATACAGTCTCTATGCATTTGAAAAAACCTGTTACCCAAGAGAGTATTTTTGAACTTATTATCTCTTTGTTTGAGCATGTGTCACCTCTAGAGAATGATGTAGAACCTTTTGATGACCTCCCTGAAGACAGTACTGTACTTTTAGACATTAAGTCCTTGTTTGCTGCACATGAACAGCATGATAAAGAAGATCCTGTCGTGAATCAACTAGAAAGTTTAATAGAGAGTAAAGTTTTAGAAGATGTAAAAGTATTAAATATAGAATTAGGGTTGCTCAAGGCTAAAAAAATGGGTTTAAATTACAGAGCTGAATTGAAAGATTTTTTAGAGGTTTTTGATCATTCTGATATCTATTTTAGACAAATTGTGCGTGATAAATCAGTCTATAAAATCAAAGAATTTTGTATTGACTTAGAACAAAAATCAAAAGCTATAGGTGCTGAGAGTATGTCAAACTTTGCAGATGTTGTGAGCCTTATCTTTGTCTATGATAAGTTAGACATACTACCAATTTACCCTGGTAGATATCATATAGAACTGCAAAAACTCGTGATAGAAGTTGAGCGGTATTTAGATAATTAGTTATTCCTCTAGTTTTTCAAAACTATCTTTTTTCACACCACAGTCTGGACATTCCCAATCATCAGGGATGTCTTCAAAAGCAGTCCCAGGTTCAATACCTGAATCGGGGTCTCCTAACTCAGGGTCGTAAATATAGTCACAGACGGTGCATATATATTTTTGGCTCATTGTAAACTCCTTTTTGTTTACTCTAGTATCTCTGTGTGTAATCACTGTTGAGTTAATGTTAAACCCAAACCATGATTTGGGTTTTAAAATGCTAAAATACAGTAATTTATAAACAAGGATACGTATGTCAATCAAATGTGCATTTTTATTTCCAGGTCAAGGTTCTCAGTCACTAGGGATGGGTCAAGATTTTTTTAACAACTCTGAGGTAGCTAAAGAGATGTTTTCAGCGGCCACTACAAGAACAGGCATAGACTTTGAAAATCTGCTTTTTGAAGAAAATGCGCTTTTAGCGCAAACAGAATATACGCAACCTGCTATTTTACTTGTGGGTGCCATTGCGCATAAACTGTTTACTGATGCTACAAACATTAGGCCTGTACTGGCTATGGGTCACTCTTTGGGTGAGTTTACTGCCCTTGTTGCTGTAGAAGCTTTAGATGCTATTGATGCAGTTGAACTGGTAAACCTAAGAGGTAAACTTATGGCTGAAGCGTGTTCAAAACAAGAAGTGGGCATGCTTGTATGTCTTGGCCTTTCAGATGAAGCGGTTGAAGAGGTTTGTGAAGCACAGCGTGCTGAAGGTAAATCTGTTTGGGCGGTTAACTACAATTCAGATGGGCAAATAGTCATTGCTGGGATTAAAAAAGATCTTGAGACTTTAGTACCTGTACTTAAAGAAGCCAAAGCTAAAAGAGCGATGTTACTTGATATGTCTGTGGCTTCTCACTGTCCACTACTAGAGTCTGCTTCTGCGCCACTAGAAGCAAAACTCAAAGAGATCCTCAAAGATGCATTTATCGCACCTGTGATTTCAAATGTAACGGCTAAGCCATACAACACAAAAGAAGAAGCACTTGACTTGTTACCCCAACAGTTGGTGAAGCCTGTGCTTTATAAACACTCTATGGCTGCGATTGATGATGATGTGGATTGTTATATTGAGTTTGGTAATGGGAATGTTTTGAAGGGCCTTAATCGTAAGGCTACGAAGAAACCTCATTTTAATGTTTCGGATATGGCTTCTTTGGAAGCGACTATTGCGGCAATTAAAGAACTGTAAATGAAAATTGCTATTATGGGGGCTATGCCTGAAGAGATTGAACCTATTGTCTCCAAGTTAGATAACTTAAAAGAGACAGTGTATGCTGCAAATACCTATTATGAGGGTTCTTATAATGGGCAAGAGGTTGTGGTGGCTTACTCGAAGATAGGGAAAGTGTTTGCAACACTCACTGCAACCATACTCATAGAAAAATTTAACTGTGATACTTTACTTTTTTCTGGTGTGGCTGGGGCAATTTCTGATGATTTGAAGATTGGAGACTTGATTATTGCGGATGGTCTCTGTCAGCACGACTTGGACATTACTGCTTTTGGACATCCTTTTGGTTTTGTGCCTGAGGGTGAAGTGTGTATTCCTACAGATGTAAATTTGAGAAATATTGCTAAAGAAGTGGCAAGTTCTAAAGGTTTAACACTCAAAGAGGGTGTGATTGCAACGGGTGATCAATTTGTGGCCAATGAAACACGCAAAAACTGGATTGGTGAAACTTTTAAAGCTGATGCGTTAGAGATGGAAGGTGCTTCAGTAGCCGTAGTCTGTTCAGCACTTGACATACCTTTTTTCATTTTACGTGCAATTTCTGACTCTGCTGACATGGATGCAGGGTTTAACTTTGATGAATTTTTAGAGTCTTCTGCGAAAATATCTGCAGACTTCATCTTGTCTATGGTAAATGAAGTGTCTAAGGCAGATAATCTTGGACGATAATCTAAGACGGGCAAAAGCCAAAACTTTGCCTATGAGTAAGAAGTTACTCAAAGTCATAGGCAGAACCAATGGAGAATTTAAGCTCATTGGTGAGGGTGACAAAATACTTGTAGGTTTAAGTGGCGGAAAAGACTCTCTTAGTCTCATTCATGCACTCAAACACATGCAACGTCATGCACCTTTTCGTTTTGAGTTTGAAGCTTGTACCATTCAGTATGGTATGCCTGGTGAGAAGTATGACTTTTTGACCAAACATTGTGAAGAGTATGAGATAAAACACACGGTTTTTGAAACCAATATTTTTGATGTTTCTCAAGATAGCATACGTGAAAACTCTTCTTTTTGTTCTTACTTCTCCCGTATGCGTAGAGGCGCACTTTACTCTTTTGCAGAAGAACATGGTTTTAATAAAGTAGCCCTTGGACATCACTTTGATGACACGGTTGAGAGCTTTTTTATGAACATGTTTTACAATGGAAGTATGCGTGCATTGGCACCTATTTACAAAACAAGCAGAGGTTTTCACCTCATACGCCCACTCATTCAAGTAAGAGAGACACAACTGCGTGGATTTGCAGAAGACAACAACTTACAAGTCATTGGGGATGAAGCTTGTCCTGCCATGCTCAAAGATGTGAAAATGCCTCATGCTAGGGCGTCAACAAAAGCTTGGTTGGCAGGACTTGAAAAAGACAATAAAGATGTGTTTAAAATGTTCAAAGCTTCATTTAAACATATACACGATGATACCTTTTTGGACCCAGAACGCTGGAACAGAGATGACATTTAGCCCCATGATGAAACAGACCCTGCCTTTGGTTTTATGTGTGACACTAGGGCTTTCTCAAGAAGTTTCTGTGCCGATACAGTTTACTGTAGATTTGGCAAAAAAATGCCAAGTTCTTATGTTACATCAATCTCCCGACAGAAAAGCCAAAAAAATTTCCACTTGTGCTTCAATTGGTGATAAAGTACGTAACTTAGGATGTCAAAGAGCGATAACACAAGAAGCATTGGATGCAATGCCCGAAATCGAACGTACATACATGGCATGGAAACACCCCATTTGGTGTAAGGTAGCTGTGGGTAGAAAAGTGGGTTGGGTACAAAAGCAGTATTTAAAAGAGGATATGCAGTAATGAGAGAAAGTTTTAAAAGTACAAGCGCTGGACGCATAGACAAGATTTTAGCAGCCCAGCTTGATGTGAGCCGAAACCAAGTAGAAAAACTTGTGAAAGATGGACAAGTCTCTGTCAATGGAAAAACGATTTTAAAAACAAGTTTTAAAGTGAGTGAAGACGATGAAATACACTACGAATTTTTAGAAGCAGAAAAAAGAGTGGCGCCTGCCATAGACTTTGACGTTGAAGTTTTGTATGAAGATGAGTATCTTTTGGTTGTCAATAAACCTTCAGGCCTTGTGGTGCATCCTGCCCCTTCGGTGAAAGACCCTACCTTGGTAGACTGGCTCATCCATAAAGGTATTTCACTCTCTACCATTTCAGGGGAAGAACGTCACGGTATTGTACATAGAATAGACAAAGAGACTACAGGTGCCTTGGTAGTGGCTAAAGACAATAAAACCCACGAGAAGCTCTCTGAACAGTTACAAGACAAGAGTATGGGACGTTATTACCTAGCATTGATTGATTGTCCGTTAAAAGATGACATTGCCATTGATAAACCCATAGGACGTAACCCAAAGAATAGACTGAAAATGGATGTGGTTGAACAGGGTAAGTCTGCCAAAACTGCTTTTGTGAAATTGGCACAGACAGACCATGACGTTGAACTCATAGCCGCAAAACTCTTTACAGGCCGTACCCACCAAATACGTGTGCACCTCAATACTTTAGGTCGACATATTTTAGGCGATGATTTATATGGATATAAAATTAAAAGAGACAAAGTTAAAAGAGTGTATCTTCATGCGTATATGCTTTACTTAGTACACCCACATACCGGTGAGAAGATGGAATTCTTGGCACCACTTTTTGATGATATGACAGCATACATTAGCAAATATTTTGACGAAGACCTCGTGAATGAAAAAATCAACCCACTCACATTGGGTGAAAAATTTAAACAATTTAATGCAGAGTAGGTAAGAAAATGCCACATTTAAAAGTAAGGCCCTTTGACCGTGCAACTATCGCTGAAAAAGTAAAAGATTCAAAGATCATGACTTCAGTCTCTCATGCCATGACAACGGATGATATACTGATTGGTGTAGAACATGCTGGGGAAGAGTTTCTTCTTCAGCTGAAATCTGATGAAAAAGCCTATTTATTAAAATATGACAAAGTCACCAGACCTTTAAAAGTAAACATACTCAAAGAAGCTTTAGGACTTGTTTCTGAGGAACTAGGTTTAGAAGTACTCTCTTCGAACATTGCGCTTTCAAGTACTAAAATGGCACCGTCTTCACAGTATTTAAAAAAGATAGAAGATTTCGAAAATATCACCTACCCAAAAGAGAAAGTCTCTGTTGAGGTGGGGTTTGGTTCAGGTAGACACTTACTTTACCAAGCACAAAAGAATCCTGACACACTTTTTATAGGTTTAGAAATCCATACCCCTTCTGCACAGCAAGTGCTCAAGCAGATTGAATTACAAGAACTGGATAACATTTGGGTAGTGAACTATGATGCCAGACTCTTTTTGGAAATGTTACCTTCTAACATTTGTACACAAATTTTTGTACACTTCCCTGTACCTTGGGACAAAAAGCCACAACGAAGGGTTATCTCAAAAAGCTTTTTAGCAGAGTCTATGCGTGTGCTTCATATTGAAGGACGTTTAGAGTTAAGAACAGACAGCGACAAGTACTTTTGGTACGCGCTCGAAACTTTCTTTTCTGTGCCTAAAGTACAACTTGAAATACGTAAAAATGAAGCGTTAGAAGTGACCTCTAAGTACGAAGCAAGATGGTTGAGACAAGAAAAAGATATCTATGATGTGTATGTGACATGTAAAGAAGAATCAAGTGAAAAAAATGAAATCATAGACTTTAATTTTATTGATGTAAAATATACCAAAGGGATAGAAGAACGCTTGCCTAAAAAAGCTTTGGTTTTTGATGGGTATTTTATACATTTTGAACGTATTTTTAAAGTCACAGATGAGTCTTTGTTGATTAAATGTGCTTTTGGTAGTTTTGATAGACCTGAACATAAATATATTTTCTTGCAAAAAGAGTCTTGTCGTTACTTTGTTTCTGAACCGGTAAAAACAGGGGTAAATCTTTTAGCACATCAAAAACTAATGCAGCAGTTGATGCTCACAGAAGGCTAAGCTATGTCAAATGTCATTCAAGCTTCAAATTTAACACTCGCCTATGATAACGGACGAAAAGAGATCATCAAAGATGCCAATTTCAGCATCAAAAAAGGCGACTTTGTCTTTATTACAGGCCCTAGTGGTTCAGGTAAATCTACCTTGCTTAAATCTTTGTATGGACAGCTCAAACCTAGCAAGGGAAATCTTGTGGTAGGTGGCAATGACTTAGCACATATCAGCCGTGGTAAACTACAAGAGCTTCGTACCCATATGGGCATTATTTTTCAAGACTACAAACTTGTGAATGAATGGAATGTGTCTAAAAATGTCGTTTTACCTTTGATGATTAGAGGGTATTCCAATGAAATTCAAGAGACACAAGCACGTAGACTACTCAAACATGTCAAACTTTCAGATGCAGGGGAGAGATACCCGCTAGAACTTTCAGGTGGTGAGCAACAAAGGGTTGGTGTGGCACGTGCACTTTCTAGCAACCCTGTGGTCATCCTTGCAGATGAACCTACAGGAAACTTGGATGACTACTCCTCCAATGTGATTTGGGATTTGATGGAAAATGCTTGTCAACAACTTGAAACAACAGTACTGGTAGTGACACACAAAATACCAACTATTTTTTCACTGCCGTATAGACATTTCATCATTGAAAGTAAGGGTGTATATGAAGTCCATTAAACATCATCTTATGTTCATTTTTCCCTTGATGGCGATTTTATTAGGGATTGAATTCTATTTGGTATTTGAACGTACCACACACAGCTATGAAAAAACCCTTACAGCTGGTTATACCATGCTTGTTGTGGCAAAAAAACCACTGAACATGGATACGCTAAAAAACTTAAATTCGCATATTTCATCTTCTAAACAAGTGGAGCGTGAAAACATTGTCTCTGAAGTCGTGAAAGGGGTGAGCAAAAGTAACTCAGATGCTATTTTAAAGGCCCTCCCTTACTTTTATAACATCGGGTTAGATGCCTATGTGCATACTTCAGAGTTAGATAAGATTAAAGCAGACCTTGAAGCAGATACAAATATCAGAAGGGTTGAGACTTTTGGCTCTTCGTATAATGCCAGTTATAAACTCTTTTCCTTTGTGAAGTTTACGTTAAAAGTGTTTATTCTATTTATGGGGATTGTCTCTTTGTTGCTCATCATTAAACAGATGGAAATATGGAAATATGCACACAAAGAGCGTATGCAAGTCATGGAAATATTTGGTGCACCTTTGATGTTACGTTCAGGGGTACTCTTCCGTGTGGCATTGGTAGATGCCATTTTTGCCACACTTTTTGTCTCAGGAATTTTCCTTTATGTGAAGTTCTTTTGGGCAGCACAAAGTGGGGTAGAAATGATGATGAAAAATCAAGAAGCACTTTTTAGAGTAGGTGACATTGGTATATTATTGGGTTCTGCTGTGCTCATTGTAGTGCTTGCTGTGTATTCTGTGGTTTTTTCTAACAAGGGAGTGCAGGAGTGAAATCCTTCATTGTAGTCTGTATCTTGGGTTTAGTGTTCTTGTATGGGGCAAGTACTACGAGTAAAATTCAAGATTCAAAACAAAACCTCTCTGCTACTTCTACAGCCAAAACAAAAACAAATAGACGTTTAGGGAAAATTGCTAAAGACATAAAATCTGCAGAGAAAGATATTGTCTACTTGGAAGCCAAAATTGATAAACTGGCTTTGAGTCAACACAAAAGTGAAAAACAGTATGAAGTGTTAAAAAAAGAACTTGCCAAATCTGAAAAAGAGTTTGAAAGTACTTCGTCAGAGTTAGAGAAAAAAAGAAAAACCTTTATCTCTCTACTCTCTGAGCAGTTTTCTGTGGTTTTTGCTTTAGAACAAGACCATGAACCTACCCAAGAGTCCATCATTTTACATGAAGTATACTTGGCGTATAAAAAGCAAAATGCAAAAACTTTAGCTACCTTAAGAGAAGATATTTCTTCTCTTAAAAAACGTAAAAAATCGAAACTTTATTTACGTAACAAAACACAAAAAGAGATTTCTGGCATCATTAAAAAAAGAGAGAGTTTTGCACAAAAAAAGAAAGCCAAAGAGAAGTTACTCAAAAAACTTTCTGTGGATGAAGAAAAATACAATTCAAAATTGATCAAAATTGTAGACAAACAGAACTCTTTACGAAGTACATTGGCAAAATTAAACATTTTACATGGCCAAGAGGTGGAAGAGGCACGTAAGATCGCTGCTGCCAAAAAAGAAGCCATGCATTTAGAAAAAGCGAGACAGCAAAAAGTACGTGAAGCCAAAGCCTTAGCCCGTGCCAAAACACGTAAAGCCAAAGAAGCACTGCGTATTGCTAAAACGGAAGAAGAGAAGAAGAAAGCACGACTGGCGGCTAAAGAAGCAGCCAAAGAAGAGAAAAGAGTTTATAAAAAAAGTGCCCAAGTACGTCAAGTAAACTCATCTTATACCAAGTCAAAAACCTATGCCTATAGAGGGGGGAAAACTATCTCTCCAATCGTAGGGGCGAGAGTGATTAAGAAGTTTGGTACGTACGTAGACCCTATTTATAAGATTAAAATATTTAACGAATCCATCACATTAAAAGCACCGTCGTCCAATGCAAAAGTCAAAAATATATTGAATGGTAAAGTGGTTTTTGCTGGAAAATCTTCGATGTTAGGTAAAGTGGTGGTGGTTTCACACAGTAAAAAGATACACACTGTGTATGCAGGGCTTTCTAAAATTGCACCCACCATACATGTAGGTTCTAAGATTAAAAGAGGTTACATTATTGGTAAAGTGAATGAAAAACTTGTTTTTCAAGCAACTAAAAACTCAAAACATATCAACCCCCTGCGTTTGATTAAAATTTAAGTATTTTAGATGACCCTTAGAGAAAGCCTAGCATGGGCAAAAAGAAAGCTTGAGAACTGTTGTGAACGCCCACAGTATGAAGCTGAACTTCTTTTATCCTATCATCTGCAAAAAGACCGTATGTATTTAATCACACATGATAGGGATGAAGTGTCCAATTTAGAGGACTATAAAAAGCTTATAGCCAGAAGAGAAGCGAATGAACCTTATGAATATATTGTGGGTGAAGCCAGCTTTTATGACATACATTTACAGGTGGAAGAGGGGGTACTCATTCCTCGTCCTGAAACAGAAATCCTCATTGACTTTGTGGCAGAGATTATTGAGAAAGAGGGTTTAACACGTATTGCTGAAATTGGGGTTGGTTCTGGTGCCATCTCTGTGGTTTTGGCACGTAAATTTCCTCAGTTAAAAGTCATTGCCACAGATATTTGTGACACCCCTCTAAAAGTTGCGGCAGGAAACATTAAAACCTTTGCTTTAGAAGAGCAGATTGAGCTTAGAAAGTCTAACCTCATAGATGAAGTCCCTGAAGATTTGGATTTAGTGGTCTCAAACCCTCCCTATATTGCAGAAGGTTTCCTCTTAGAATCAAATGTGCTAGATTATGAACCAAAAGAGGCACTTTTTGGTGGCAGAGTTGGAGATGAACTTTTAAAACAAATCATTTTAGATGTCAAAGCAAGAAACATCAAATACTTAGCCTGTGAGATGGGTTATGATCAAAAAGAACCTTTAGAAGCATTTGTTAAAGATCTTGCAGTAGAATATATAGAATTTTACAAAGATTTAGCAGGCTTCGACAGAGGGTTTGTACTTAAATTTTAACAAGGATAACACAATGAATAAAACCTTTAGAGTGATAACAATGATGTATCTTATTTTCCTTTCTGCTGTGCTAGGGGCTATGCTCTATGCTGGGATTGTCGTAACGGCTGTGACATTTCATACGGATGCTTGGTTAGGTGCTGACTTGTTGACACGTTTTCAAGAAGGGCAGATAATGACAGAAAACTTTTTACGTTTATCGTATGTTGTTAATGTACTCGTCATTGTAGTGGTACTTTATGAAGGGTACAAGTTTAAAAAGTTTGAACGTGATATGGTTACAAAAGTAGCGACTTTTTTTGTCTTGGCGACAGCCTTGTTATTTTCACAGTATTATATTCCCGATATTATCGCTATGCAGCAGCAGGGTGAGGCTATGACGAAGACTGCGGCATTTCTGAATACCCATAAAGGTTCAGAGATAAATTCTAAAATTTTTGCACTTTCTCTTTTAGTATTGATTGTTCAAAATATGCGTAGGGCATGTAAATAAGTGTAGTGTGTTGTGCCCTCACAACAGCACATGATATAATAACAATAAAATGAAAAGGTGTTGTATTTGAATAACGATATACTAGAACATCCATTTAAACCTATTGTTTACAAAGACACAGAGACGTTAATCCTTGGTTCTTTTCCAAGTATCAAGTCTTTTGAAAAAGAGTTTTATTATGCACACCCCTCTAACAAGTTTTGGAAAATTTTAGAAGCAGTAACCCACTATCCTATCAATAACCGTGACCAAAAATTATGGTTACTGAAAGAAGCGAAGTTTGGGCTTTGGGATATGATAAAAGTCTGTAGCCGTGACAACTCTTTAGACACTTCTTTGGAAAATGAAGAGGTCAATGATATTGCAAGTTTTGTAGAAGAGCATCCGAGCATTAAAAAACTAGCGTTTACAGGTAAAAAAGCAGAAGCACTTTTTAAAATACACTTTTCACACTTAGAGATAGAAACTGTGTATCTGCCTTCTCCTTCTGCTGCATATGCGAGTATGCCATTTGAAAATAAAGTTTCTCTCTATAAAAAACAATTAGGATGTAAATAATGGCAGTTTGGGCAATAGGAGACATTCAGGGTTGTAATGGGGCTTTTCAGACATTACTTAAGAAGATTAACTTTAACCCTAACAACGACCGTTTATGGATTGCTGGTGACTTAGTCAATAGAGGTGAAGCATCACTGGAAACCTTGTTATATCTCTATGACATACGAGAAAGTGTCGAAATCATTTTGGGTAATCATGATATTAGACTCATAGCAGCCTATTATGGCATCAAAAAATCCAATCCTAGCATTGATCCCATACTCAACTCACCCAAAGCAGAAGAACTCATAAATTGGCTAAGAACACAGAAATTTTTACATGTAGACTACACTTTGGGCTATTGTATGGCACATGCGGGTATTTCTCCTGAGTTTGACTTGGGCATGGCTCTGCAGCATGCCAAGCGTGTGGAAGAGAAATTACAAGGTAAAGAGGCTAAAACGTGGCTCAAAGAAATGTTTAAACATGGCATGAACCGCTTTAACCGTGACTCTTCTTCTTTAGATATTGACCGTTACATTGTCAGTTCTTTTACACGTATGCGTTACTGTTATGGAGACCATAGGTTAGACTTTGACCAAAAAGGCGCACCCACGGATGCACTTAGAGAAAAAGGTTTAAAACCTTGGTTTGAATGTAAAAACAGAAATGACATTGATTTAAAAATCATTTTTGGTCACTGGTCCACGCTTGGTTTTTACCATGATGCCCATGTTTTGGGTTTAGACACAGGCTGTCTTTGGGGTGGAGAACTTACCGCTGCACGTATTGATGTAAAAGAAGTAGAGATTGTTTCTATTGACTGCCAAGAATCATTAAAGCCAGCATTAAAACCTGATGGGGTGAAACCCTCCAAAACTTAAATTACTTGGTGGGGTAATAAGTGTATAATCACAAAAATTATTTATGAGGAAGCAACATGGCAACATATATTTTTGGTCATACGACTCCAGACTCTGATTCTATTGTGGGTGCAATTTCACTCTCTTACTTGAAAAATAAAATAGGTGAAGATACTATCCCTACAAGACAGGGCGAAGCAAACCCTGAGACTGCATGGATACTTAAAAAGTTTGGTTTTGAAGCACCAGCACTTAAAACAGAGTATGCAGGCGAAGAGGTTTATCTAATTGACTTTATGGAGTCTTCCCAAGCCCCTAAAGACATTTCTGAAGCAACCATCGTCGGTATTGTTGATCACCATAAATTGGGTGACTTAAAAACCACAACACCTCTTGAAATGTGGGTACGTCCTGTGGGTTGTTCAAACACCATTGTAAAACAAATGTTTGATTACCATGGTATAGAAATCCCTAAAGATATCGCAGGTATGATGATGTGTGCCATTTTATCTGATACCGTCATTTTTAAATCACCAACCTGTACAAAAGAAGATACAAAAGCATGTAAAGAGTTAGCCAAAATTGCTGGTATTGAAGACTATAAAGCTTTAGGCATGGAAATGTTTATTGTAAAGTCTGATGTGCTTTCTGCTTCTTCAAAAGAACTTGTACTTAGAGATTTTAAAGATTTTAATATGTCTGGAACTTCTGTAGGAATTGGACAACTTGAAGTGGTTGATCTTTCTGTATTTGACACAATGAAAGAAGATCTTTTTACTGCGATGAAAGAACAAAAAGAAGAAGGCAATAGACATACTGTACTTTTACTCTTAACAGACATTATGCAAGAAGGTTCTCAACTACTTGTAGTTTCTGATGACAACAGTAAAGTTGAAAAAGCATTTGATGTGACACTTGAAGACAATCAAGCATGGTTAAAAGGTGTGATGTCTCGTAAGAAACAAATTATTCCATTTTTAGAACCACAGTTTTAAAATACCTAGTGTAGGGTGGGGTTACCCACCAGCAAGGTAAAAATTACGAAACAATATGCCCCACAAACTTCGACATATTATTTAAAATCTTTCCACCTTTTCTAAATCCTAATCCACAAGCCTCATAAGCATAAAAAATACCCGCTTGGTAACATTGACCTTCTTCATCTGTTGGAAGCTCTGTATAGGCTTGGTAGACCATCTTATGGTTGTCATAGTCACCTTCTTCTGACTCAAGTGCATGATTGTTCTCATCTACAATAGTAATGGAACCACCTTCTCTTCCAAAAATAGGTTTTTCTACTTGTTTCGTGTTTTGTAGCGGCTCAAAAGAAGTCTCTAAAAGAAGAGGGTGATTTGGGTAGAGGTCCCATAAAACTTTGAGTATGGCTTTAGACTGAAAGAGCAGGGTATAAGCAGGGTTAAAAATAATCGCTTTTTGATTTTTGACAATGTTTGTTAAAAGCAGGGCTAAGTCTGACTCTTCTAAAGCAATGTCTTCCCAAGGAATGAGTTTAAACCAGAGTTCATA
>CAUZVG010000023.1:0-17499 GCA_963583215.1 Campylobacterales bacterium
AATTATTAATACTTTTTCTGTTAGAATCTATTGTATTTAAATTAATACAAGGTTTTTAAATAGATATATTTGTTGTGCCAAACTTGTTGTGAAGCAGGGACGGAAAGCCATGGGTCTTAACTTTTTAAGATTGCCAGGTTACCAAAATTGAGGAAACTCATTTTCACAACTATTTTATTTTTATATCAAAAGGAACAGATAATGAAAAATTTTTTAAAAGGTACTTTAGTTACATTTTTAGCAACAATGGGTGGAGGTTTAGCTTTTGCAGATTCTGTTAGTGAATCAAGTTTCCATGCTGGTATAACAGCGGGAACATTAGGTGTAGGTATTAATTTATCAACTCCTATCAGTGATAGTTTTTCAGCTAGATTAAATGTGAATGGCTTACAGTATAGTCATACTTTGGATGTTGATGATGTTAGTTATGATGGAGATATCGATTTTAAAAATGCTGGTCTCCTAGTGGATTATTTCCCATTTGAAAGCACATTTAGAGTAAGTGGTGGGGTTTATTATAATGGTAATGAATTTGATGGTAGTGCTACTCCTTTTGGAGCAGAAGAAATAACAATCGGTGATGATATATATACTGCTTCTGAAGTTGGTAAATTAAATACACACGTTGAATTTGATAATGTTGCTCCATATCTTGGTATTGGATGGGGAAACAATTCTAATGAAAAAGGTTGGGGATATTCTATTGACCTAGGTGTTATGTATCAAGGTTCTCCAAAAGTAGATTTAAATGCTGATTTAAATCCATTAATCATTGGAACTCCTATTGAAGATGAAATCAATGATAACCTTGTTGTTGAAACTCAAAAAATTATTGATGATGTAGAAGATTATAAATTCTATCCAGTAGTAATGATTGGTGTAATTTACAAATTTTAAAAAAACAAAGTCTCCTTCTATTACGATACTTCAGTATTAAGAGTATATCAAAATGTCTTATTCTCAAAACCTTATAAAATATATAACTTTATAAGGTTTTCATTCCTCACTGAGAAGTGAATATGTATCTTAATGGCTAAGATGAAAGTTCCGCTACAAGATAAAGGTCCTCACTCCAGAAGCATTTTTGGATCTCTTATAATAGTTTAAACACTTTACGCTAAAATACCACTCTTCATTGTCTCGCCAAAGAGCGTTGCAATCACCTGTATGTAGATATAGAAGGGTCATTGACTAGAACAGATTAGTTATCTGTCACACAATTAACTATAAAGGTCTCACTATGAGAAAAGAAATTCACCCAGATTACATGGAATGTGCTGTTGAATGTGCTTGTGGAAACGAGTTTGAAATCAGAACAAACAAAGCTGCAATGTCAGTAGATATTTGTAACGAATGTCACCCATTCTTTACAGGTTCAGAAAAAATTCTTGATGCTGCTGGTAGAGTAGATAAGTTTAAGAAAAAATACAACCTCGGTTCATAGAACTGTGTTGTACCTTTGTGCAAAGACTCAGTCTTTGTACACACTACAAAAATAAATTATGATTACTTTTATCCCCACTCCTATTGGAAACCCCCAAGATATTACCATTCGTGCGATGAGACTTTTTGAAAAAGCAACACTATTTTTATGTGAAGACACACGTCAGACCAAAAGGCTTTTACGTTTACTAGAAGAGCGTTTTGATATGACGTACCCCGAAGCAGAGTTTTACTCCTTCAATGAGCACAATGGACAAGCGAGACTTGATAGTCTAGGAGAGAGCTTTGAGGCTAAAGAAGTGGTGTATGTCTCAGATGCAGGCATGCCTGTCATCTCTGACCCCGGGCAACTGCTTGTGGCATATGCTCAAGAGAAGAACCTTAGGTATGATGTGCTGCCAGGAGCTTCTGCTGTAACCACTGCTTACGCTGCCTCTGGTTTTAAAGAAGGAAAGTTCTTATTTTATGCTTTTTTACCACATAAAGGTAAAGAACGTGCTTCTGCACTGGCAGGAGCGATGGACAATGGGTACAACACAGTACTTTATGAGTCTCCGCATCGTTTAGAAAAACTCTTAGATGAGATAGAAGCTTTAGATGAGAATAGAGAGATTTTTTTAGCCAAAGAGATAAGCAAAAAGTACCAAAACTACTACAGAGGCACTGTAAAATCTTTAAACGAAAGTTTTAAAGATCTCACCATTCGTGGGGAGTGGGTTGTGGTCATAAAAGCCAAAGAAAGCTCTGAAAAAAGCCTCTCATTTACAGAAGTTTTAAGCCTAGATTTACCTCCAAAAGTAAAAGCTAAACTTCTGGCACAACTCTCTGATAAGTCTGTAAAAGAGTGGTATAACACCCTTATTAACTAAGTCTAAAGCATACTTAACACCCTAAAAGCAAAAATTAGATAAAATCTATCTTATGATTATATATGGAAAACAAGTCTGTTTGCATGCCCTTGAGCATCATGCAGAAAAGATAAAAACTGTGTATGTTGCGAAAAAAAACATACTACCAAAAGAGCTATTTCACCAATACCACGATAACATTAAATTTCTCGAAGAGAAGTGGGCACAGTCGATGAGTAAAGGTGGTAACCACCAAGGTTTGCTCGTGGAGATGGATGACTTTGAAGAAGCCGACTTTTCTACGCTTAAGAAGATGTCTTTTATCGTCGTACTTGATGGTTTAACTGACGTGGGTAACATTGGTGCCATTGTACGCTCTGCTTATGCTTTGGGTGCTGATGCCATCATCGCCTCTGGAGTAAGACAGTTAAACTTTGCAGCCATATCCCGTACCAGTTCAGGTGCCTTGTTTGACATGCCTTTTATGGTTTCTGCCAATGTTTTAGATAACTTTCATGAGCTAGGACAACTAGGATTTAAGTCTTATGGTGCCGTGATGCATGGTGAAAATATCAACGACGTAGAATTTGCACAAAAACGTATTTTGGTATTGGGTAGTGAAGGCAAAGGGCTTTCAAAAAAAGTAGAAGCAAAGTTAAACCAGAAAGTATCCATAGGTATGAAACATGATTTTGACTCTCTTAACGTGAGTGCAGCAGCAGCGATTTTAATACATAGGATGGGATGATGATGCAATTAAATGACATACTTGAAGAGCACAGCATAAAGGCCATTAGTCTAAAGACTAAAATTCCTGAAGAGCATTTAGAAACACTTTTTGCCAATAAGTTTGAAGCGTTTAAACGTGTCAAAACCATGGGTTTCATCTCTATTATAGAACGTGAGTATGGGGCAGAGTTAAAGGTTTTACGTACAGCAGCTAAAACGTATTATGATGAGTTTCAAGAAGATGGAGGCATCACACTTAAAGTGCAGATGAAGCCTGAGAAAAAAGGAAAGTCAAAACTTCTTTTACTTGCAGCTTTGCTTTTACTTGGGGTTGCGACATGGTACTTCTTAACGCAGTTTGATCAAAAACATTTTAATAATCTTCTAGAGTTTATTGATCAAAATGATACGGTTTTACATGAAGAAGAAAGCACTAACCCCTCGTTGAAAGTAGAAGACTTGACCATCAGCGCTGTAGGACAGACAGAAAGTAGCACAGAGCAAGAAAAGAATGTCACAAGTGAAGAAGCCAATAACACGGTATTTGACGAAGCAGAAACAGTAGAGACAAATAAAAGTAATTAATCATGATGGCAAATAACATGAAAATAATAAGAATAAAAACAAGAAAATTTTTAAAGAGAGTAAAGAATGTTTGATGAAATACAATTTGATAAAATAAATAGATTGCCAAAATACCTCTTTGCCGAGATTAATGATTTGAAAATGAAACTGCGAAGAGAAGGGATGGATATTATAGATTTCTCTATGGGAAATCCTGATGCACCTACGCCACAACCCATTATTGATAAACTCTGTGAAACAGCACAAAAGTCCAAAACACATGGCTACTCTGCATCTAAAGGTATTTATAAATTGCGTTTGGCAATGAGTGGTTGGTACAAACGTAAATACAATGTTGACTTAGACCCAGATACGGAGATAGTAGCAACGATGGGAAGTAAAGAGGGGTATGTGCACCTTGTTCAAGCCATTGCCAACACAGGTGATGTGGCGATTGTACCTGACCCTACGTATCCTATTCACTCGCAAGCGTTCATTTTGGCAGGTGCCAATGTTGAGAAGATGGAACTCATCTTTGATGAAGAGACATTTGAAGTGGATGAAGACAGATTTCTGGCAGATGTGGAAAAAGCTTTAGACAACTCTGTACCTCAAGCCAAGTTCTTAGTGGTGAATTTTCCACATAACCCAACAACAGCAACGGTGACACCTGAGTTTTACACAAGACTGGTCGCCCTTGCAAAAAAGAGACGTTTTTACATCATTTCAGATATTGCTTATGCAGACATCACTTTTGATGGGTACAAAACACCATCTATCTTAGAGGTAGAAGGTGCTAAAGATGTGGCAGTTGAAGCTTACACACTCTCAAAGTCATACAACATGGCAGGCTGGAGAGTGGGTTTCCTTGTAGGTAATAAAAAGCTCATTGGTGCACTTCAGAGCATTAAGTCTTGGTTGGATTATGGGATGTTTACACCTATTCAAGTGGCAGCAACGGTTGCTCTGGAAGAGCACCATTACATACCTGATGAGCAAATCATACCTCGTTACAAAAAAAGACGTGACGTGATGTTAAAAGCGTTTGAAAATGCAGGTTGGAAAATGGGTAAACCTAATGCGTCGATGTTTATTTGGGGAAAAATACCTGAATGTGCACGTCATTTAGGTTCGTTAGAATTTGCTAAACGTTTACTGATAGAAGCAGGTGTAGCAGTAAGTCCTGGTATCGGTTTTGGTAAGTATGGGGATGAGTATGTACGTATCGCCCTAATTGAAAATGAAAAACGTATCCGTCAAGCGGCAAAAAACATTAAAAAGTTCTTGAAAGACTTGGAAGCAGAAGTAAAATGATTAAAATTGGAATTTTAGGTGTAGGTACAGTAGGTAGCTCAGTAGTCAAGATACTTGAAGAGAATGCAGACATTATTGAAGCAAGAGCTGGAAAAAAGATAGTTGTAAAAATGGGTGTCGTAAGAAATCTGGCTAAAGACAGAGGGCTTGACATTGTACTTTCAGACAATCCTTTAGATGTGGTAGATGACCCTGAAATAGACATTGTTGTAGAACTCATGGGTGGAGTAGATGAAGCCTATGACTTGGTAAAAAGAGCGCTTAAAAACGGTAAAGCAGTTGTGACTGCAAACAAAGCACTACTAGCATACCACCGTTATGAACTCCAAGAGATAGCAGGTGACATTCCACTCATGTATGAAGCAAGTACGGCAGGTGGTATACCTATCATCGGTGCATTACGTAATGGACTCTCAGCCAATCATATAGACTCGATACAGGGCATTATGAATGGTACTTGTAATTATATGCTTACTAAAATGATTAATGAAGGTGCTCTCTATGATGAGATACTCCAAGAAGCACAAGATTTAGGTTACGCAGAAGCTGACCCAACTTTTGATGTGGGTGGTTTTGATGCCTCTCATAAACTTCTAATCTTAGCGAGTATCGCGTATGGGATAGATGCTAAACCTGAAGATATTCTTATTGAAGGTATTGAAAATATTAGTCAAACTGATGTTGATTTTGCTAAAGAGTTTGGTTATGAAATCAAATCTTTAGGGATTGCTAAAAAAGTAGGTGATGGTGTTGAACTTCGTGTACACGCAACTATGATACCAGCAGATAGCATGATAGCCAAAGTAGATGGCGTGATGAACGCTGTGACTGTCATTGGTGACCGTGTAGGTGAGACAATGTACTATGGCCCAGGTGCAGGTGGAGATGCTACAGCATCAGCAGTCATTTCAGACATTATTGACATTGTACGTGGAAACCAAGGTCCAATGCTTGGTTACAAAAAAGGTTTAGAGTCAGGACTTAAATTGCTTAGTAAAGATGACATCGTGACTCAGTACTACTTACGTCTAGAAGTTGACGATGAAAGTGGTGTGCTAGCTGTTATTACCGCAGCACTAGGTAAATTTGGCATTTCCATCGAAGCGATGTTGCAAAAGCCAACAAGTAACGAAGAGAGAGCAAAACTACTCTTCACTACACACAAATGTAAAGAAAGCAACATGCAAGAAGCTATAACAGCACTCGAAGCCCTTAATGTAGTACATGAGAAGATTGCTATGATTAGGATTGAGAAGTAAGTTCTACATGATATTTACCCTAGACAAATGAGTAATTCTTAGAAAATAAAGGAAGTTAAATGGCAAAAGACCACTATTTTGATATAACGGCGAAGTTGGACATGATGGAGATGAAAAATGCGATTGTGATGGCTGAGAAAGAGATTGCAACGCGTTTTGACTTTAAGGGTGTGAAAGCAGAGATTAACTTTAATGAGGAGGGGAAGACTTTGAGTCTTTCTTCTTCTTCTGATTCTAAGATTGACGCTTTGAAAGACATTCTTATTTCTAAACTCATAAAACGTGGGATTGCGGGTAAGTCTTTGGAAGAAGTGAAAACGGAGGGTATATCTGGTGGGAACACTAAAGTAGTTTACCGCATCGTAGATACCATCGATAAAGATGAAGCTAAGCAGATAGTCAAAGCTATTAAAGCGATGAAAATCAAAGTAACACCTTCTATACAAGGTGATGAAGTACGTGTATCTGGAAAGAAGATAGATGATTTACAAGCCGTGATGACTGAAGTGAAGACGCTTGATTTAAAAGCGCCGCTTGTGTTTGGGAACTTTAAATAAATAGTATTGGGTATGTTTGTTAATGTACTGTAAGAATTAACTTTTTGTTTGTTTGATTTCCTTGTTTTTTAACTGTGGTGATGTTTTTCTCTTTACTTTTCTAGAAAAGTAAGCAAAAGTCGTCATGGCTCTCGAATCACTTCGTTTTCAAGGGCGTTCGCCATGACAGGGCACACTTCGTGTGATTGATGGGGGAACACTTACGCTTTCTTGTAAAGTGTGAAGAGAAAGATTGATGATTTGTATGTATTGATAATAGAAGGGAAGTAAAGAGCTAGGGGTAAGGTGTTGTGAGGGCACAACACCTTATGGGGTTATGAACAGTGTCCACCACCACAGCATCCACCTGAAGCAGCTTGAGGTGCTCTCATAGCAATGCTAAAGTCGTTACCATTTTCACTAAGTTCAAAACCATGTTTACCACAGAAGTTTTCATTCATATGGTTTAACATACCTTGTGCTTTGATCATTGCATCATCTTTGTTATCGAAAGTAACATTGTTTTCTAATGAACTTCTCTTGAAACAGCCACATTCTTGACCTATATTAATTGTTGACATTTGGATCCTTTTGGTTATAATTTTCCCGATAATAGCAGAGAAAGATTAATAAGAACTTGATTAGAAGCTAAATAAGAGAGTTTTTCTCTTATTTAGCTTTATTGTCCCATAGAATGGGAAGTAGGTTAGGCTTGTACTTGACTTGCTTTTATTTTTTTGATGTTCATAAGCATGAAGATTGAAGTGATAAGAGCTACGAAGAAGAGACCCACAAAAACATAGAGTGTCCCTGAGTAGCTACCCGTTGAGTCTTTAACATAGGCTATGATAATAGGTCCTGCAAGTCCTGCTAAGGCCCAAGCCGTTAGAATATACCCATGAATAGCAGCAAGCTCTTTTGTACCAAAAATATCACCGATGTATGCAGGAATAGATGCAAATGCTCCACCGTAACAGGTCATAATATAGTAAACCAAAATAGTAAACAATAGTACACTTGTGACGGTTGTGAGTAGATAAAAAGCAATGATCTGTGTGACAAAGAAAATGATAAATACTATAGGTCTGGTAAGGTAATCAGAAACACTTGCCCAGACAATTCTACCTGCACCATTGAAAATACCCATGAGTCCGACTGCTGAAGCTGCGGCTAAGGCAGAGATACCAATGACTTCTTGCAAGAGTGGAGAGGCCACAGAGATAATAGCAATACCACAGGTTACATTGATGAAAAGCATGATCCATAGGCCATAAAATCTAGCTGTTTTGACAGCTTCATTTCGTGTAATGTTCACGAGGTCTTCTTTGATCTTCTTTTTTCCTGAGGCAATGGCATCACTTAGACGTTCTGGCATATACCCCTCTGGTGGGTTAGCAAGATACTGTGCTGCTGTAAACATAACCACAAAGTAAATAGCACCCAGGATGTAGAATGTTGAAGATACACCTACGGAATCTATGAGGATCTTAATAGCAGGACCTGAAATGGCAGAGGCAAAACCAAAGCCCATAATGGCAAGGCCTGTTGCCATACCACGTCTGTCAGGGAACCATTTGACAAGCATTGATACAGGAGAGAGATACCCTATACCAAGACCAGCACCACCTAAAACACCATAAGTGAGATAGAGTAGTATTTTTGATTCCATAGCGATGGCAAAACCTGAACCAACAGTCCCGAGCCCAAACAAAACAGCAGCAAGTGTGGCAGCAACTCTCGGTCCTTTTCTCTCAACAAATTTTCCCATAAGCGCAGCAGAGAGACCAAGAAAGAAGATGGCTACAGAAAACGTAATGGTAACATCTGTGAGTGTCCAGTTCATAGTAGATTGTATAGGGTTTACATACACACTCCATGCATAAACAGAACCTATACTCATATGAATAGCCATAGCGCTTGCTACCATGAGCCAACGGTTTTTAATTTTTGTTGTCATTTGTATCCTTTAATGCTTTGAAATTATGTGAATTATATCTAATACATAGTGAGATATTAATGATAAAATTAGCTCTTTTTTTCGTTAGGTCCAAATAGATATTTTTGATTGCTACATGTATTGTAAATATTGTAACTCTTTTGATATAATTTGGCTGATAATAACCAACTTAAATTCAATAAACTTGATTTTAAGTTTAACTAGGATAAATTCATTCCTATTAGAGTCAAACGCATAAAAGAGAAAGGGCAATGATTATGACAAAGTCAATGAAGAAGTTGCTAGCGTATAAAATTTAAGGTCGTATTTCTGACCTCAGAAAGATGATGCTTTGAGTTTGTGCATGAATAGGGGTCCGTAGCAATTGCAACTGACCCCTGATTTGGACTTAAATAAGACAATCAATTTTTAGTCAGGGTATTCGCTTGGAATGCGAATTTACCACATACTTTTAAAAAACATAAGGAATTTAAAAATGGAACTATCAGAGCAAGCAAAATTAGACGTAAAAAATGCACTTAATGGTAAATTTACTGATAATTATGATGACTTGGAAATACTACTAGAAAATCTCACTGCTGAAAAGGCAAAAGCGAGTGGTCATGGTAGTTTTAAACGTATCGATAATGCCATAGAAAAATTACGCACCAAAATGCATAGGCTTAAAGCGTAATTTCAATAAGAGTATCTACAGAGCGAGTTCTTAGGTTAAGCATCTTATCAAGAACCTTCCTTGCTCTATTTGCTACGATTAAGTACATCAAAAAATCACTATGTTGTACGCCATTTTAAATACAAAGGAAGCACTATGCCCTATATAGATTTGACAACTAAAGACTTTAGCGAAACACTTGATACTCACGAAATTGTTATTATTGACTTTTGGGCACCATGGTGTGCTCCTTGTAAACAATTTTCTCCCATTTTTGAAAAGGTAGCAGATGAAAACCCAGATATTACCTTTGCAAAGGTAAACACAGAAGAACAACAAGCTATCGCGACAAAGTATGGTATTCATTCAGTTCCAACACTTATGGTCGTTAGAGATGGTATCGTTCTTCTTAATCATGGGGGAGCACAACCAGAAACTAGCATGAATAAAATTATTGCTCATGTTAAAAGTATTGATATGGACGAAATGCGTGAGAAAATTGAAAACGCTGAAGAAGATGATGAATAAAACGGAGGTTTAAGTTTTAAGCGCTTGTTTATGGGTTTTGGTGCTTTGCTGCTTTGAAGGTTAGGATGTATGGGAGAATGTTTTTCTAAGTGCTGGTAGCAAGATCTCTTCTATCTCTTGGTAGGTTTTTTCAAAGGCTTCATAACCTTTCCCATCGGGGTCTTCAAAACTTATATGTAATTTTTTAACAGGTTTTGGAAACATCGGGCAAGTTTCATGGGCATGGTCACAGACAGTTACTACTAAGTCAAAATCTTCATCTATCACGGTCTCTAAGGTTTTAGAGTGGTAAGTCTCTTTCCATATACCTTTTTCTTCTAAGAGTTTTTTAGCATTTGGATTTACTTTTCCTGAAGCTTTGACACCTGAACTTTTTGCATCAATACCTTCTATCTTAGCGTTAATAAGTGCTTCTGCAATGATAGATCTACAAGAGTTACCTGTACATAAAATTAAAACTTTTTTATTCATAACGATTCCTTAGATGAGTGTGAGTAAAACCACAAGTAACACAGGTGGTGTGACCATCAGTCCAAACTTTGAGTACTGCCAAAAACCAATTTTGACACCTCTTTGACTTAAGACATGTAACCATAAAAGTGTTGCAAGACTTCCAAATGGTGTCATTTTAGGTCCAAGGTTACAGCCTACAATGTTTGCGTAAATCAAAGCTTGATTTGGGATGTCTTGCAAAGCAATGTCCATAATCATAATGGTTGGCATATTGTTCATAATAGCAGATAAAAAAGCTGCAATAAAACCTGTACCAATCACAGCAATGGCATCCCCTCTTTGTGCCAAGTCAGCCAAGACAAGATGAAGGTAGTCTGTAAGTCCTGCATTTTTGAGTCCATATACCACAATGTAAAGTCCTATACTAAACCATACCACTTGCCAAGGGGCTGTTTTTATGATATGTGCAGGTTTGACTGTTTTTGTGTAAGAGGCAATGGCTAAGAACAATAAGCCACCGCCAAGTGCAAAGAGTGAGATAGGTAAATTAAAGTGGTCACCTATAAAGTAACCCGCAAGTAAAAGTGCAAGGAAAAACCATGAAAATATAAACAGTGTTTTACTTTTGAGCACTTCATCCGGATTTTTGAGTAAGCTAATGTCTACCTGTTTTGGAATATCTTTTCGTAAAAAGAGCCACAAAACGACAATGGAAATGAAGGTACTCACAAGGTAAGGCACAAACATATGCGAGAGATACTCTGCAAAGCCAATGTCAAAGAAGTTGGCTGTCACAATGTTAGTAAGGTTTGAAAAGACAAATGGTAAAGAAGCAGAGTCAGAGATAAATCCACCTGCAAGTAAAAAAGCCAAGATGCTTTTGGCGTTGAGTTTGAGTATTTTCATTTTTGCCAAGAGAATAGGGGTTAAAATAAGTGCAGCACCATCGTTGGCAAAGAGTGCGGCAACAAAAGAACCAAGAAGTAGGGCATAAACAAACATGAGGTGTCCACTACCCCCTGAAAGTTTTGCCATTTTTATGGCACACCATTCAAAAAATCCAATCTCATCTAGTACCATTGAGAGTATGATAATACCTATAAATGCCAAAGTGGCATCCCAAACAATCTCTGTTACAATATAGACATCATCAAAAGTTACGACACCTACTATTAGGGCTACTATGGCGCCAATTATAGCTGTTGTACCTATTTGTAAGCCACGAGGTTGCCATATTACAAACACAAGTGTAAGAAGAAATATCAAACTTGCAGTGATCATTTTTAGAGCCTTTTTTTGAAGATTTTGACACTATATCATCTCCTAACTATAGAACAAGAGATATTGATAAGTAAAGTATGTCAATATGACATATTTTTATCTTCACAGACTTTTTTATTCTATACTTTATAAAGAAGGATCTATAGATGAAAGAAAACCCTAAACTTTTTGGAGACAAGTCTGAAAATCTTGCGACTGCCTATTTAGAAGGAGAGGGGTTTATGATTTTGGAACGTAATTACTTTGCTAGGAAACTGGGTGAAATTGACATCATCGCTTTAAAAGAGGATGTCTTACATTTTATAGAAGTGAAAAGTAGCAAAGCAGACTTTGATCCGGTCTATAATGTAACAGCAGCAAAATTACGCAAAGTGATTAACTCTTCACACTACTACATGAAAAGTAAAAAACTAGATATGGCATTTTCTATAGATGCCTTGATTGTACGTTATGATGAGGTAGAGTTTATAGAGAATGTTACGCTATAATTTTGTAACTAAGATGAAGGTACCACCATGCAACTCTCAGCAGCGCAAACCACACAATTTCATAGAGATGGGTTTTTGATATTGCGTCATTTTTTAGAAGATGAAAAGTGTGATGAGATCTTGGCAGAGGCAAAACGACATTTAGAAGAGAAAATAGAACCCATAGAGACAGAACTCGGCTACAATGAACAATCCAAAGAAGAACGTACAAAAGAGACAGATTATGAGAGTAAAGCTGAGAAATCTTCTATGATTGTACGTCGTTTAAGACAAGTTTATGAGCGAGATGAACTCTTTAAAGCATGGATGGAAAATGAAAAAATACGTCCTGTTTTACAGCAACTTTTAGAGGACCAAGTGGTGCTTACCACAGCACATCATAACTCGATTATGACAAAATTAGCAAAGGTGAGTACTTCAACAGCCTGGCATCAAGACAGAAGATATTGGCGTTACAGTGACAATAATCTTATTTCTGTGTGGTTAGCTTTGGATGAAGAAACAAGTCACAATGGTGCGTTAGAGTTCATTCCAAAAAGCCATAAAATGACCTTTGAAACAGAAGATTTTAATGAAAAAGAGTATTTGTGTGAGAAAAATACCAAAAATCAAACATTGATTGCCCATAAAATTTCTACAAAATTAGACAAAGGTGATGTGGTTCTATTTCACTCTTTACTTCTGCATAGAGCCAATAAAAATGCAAGTCAAAAAGACAAAATTTCTTTTGTCTATACGGTAAAAGGATCTAAAACAAAAGCCCTTGAAGGTTCACGTTCTGCTGAATTTCCAGAGTTTACACTTCCACGCATTTAAATAAGAGTATTTTAGTCTCAATAATACACAATGAGTGCACAAGAGATGGATATTATAAAAAATATAAGCTATGACAATAGCTTTATAAAAAAATTACGCTATAATTTTTAATATACACAATACAAAGGACCAAATATGGCAAAATATGTAGATTTAACAAATGATAACTTTGATGCAACAATCGCTGAAGGCGTAACAATGGTAGACTTCTGGGCTCCATGGTGTGGGCCTTGTAGAATGATTGCTCCAGTTATTGAAGAACTTGCAGAAGACTTTGATGGTAAAGCAACTATTTGTAAAGTAAACACAGATGAGCAGCAAGAAATCGCAGTTAAATATGGTATTCGTTCAATCCCAGCAATTCTTTTCTTTAAAGATGGTGAGATGGTAGACCAAATGGTTGGTGCAGCTTCTAAAGATGCATTTGCTGAAAAAATTAACGCAATCCTGTAAGTTTTGCACACAAAGAGGACTTCTCCTCTTTGTCTTTCATCTTTAATTCCCCTTTTTTAAAACCCTCCTTTTACTACACTTCTTTTACACTTAACCTATACTATAATAGGGTATATATTATTTAAGGAATCAACAATGTTAGATTGTGCAATTATTGGAGGTGGTCCAGCAGGCTTAACCGCAGGACTTTATGCCACACGTGGTGGGCTTGAAAATGTGACCCTCTTTGAAATGGGTATGCCCGGTGGGCAGATTACTCAAAGTTCTGAGATAGAAAATTACCCAGGTTTTTTTGAACATGACAAAACGGGTATGGACTTCATGGATACTTGGCAAAAACAGTGTTTTCATTTTGGTTTAAAACATGAAATGAAAAAAGTGGAATCTGTGGCAAAAACGGGTGAGCATTTTACCATTACGGTTGAAGGTGGAGAGACTTACGAAGCGATGACTGTCATCACGTGTACAGGTTCTGTACCAAAACGTGCAGGCTTCAAGGGTGAAGATACGTATTTTGGAAAAGGTGTCAGTACCTGTGCCACCTGTGATGGATTTTTCTATAAAAACAAACCGGTGACTGTTTTGGGTGGTGGAGACACAGCCCTTGAAGAAGCTTTTTTCCTCTCAAATATTTGTTCAGATGTCTATGTGGTACATAGAAGAGAATCTTTTAGAGCAGCACCTCCAACACTTGACCGTGTGATGAGAAAAGAAAACATTCATCTCATTACTGACTCAGTCATAGAAGAAGCAGTGGGTGATGCCATGGGACTTTCAGGTGTGGACATTAAAAATACTAAGACAGGTGATGTGACACATATGGACAATACAGGACTCTTTGTCTTTGTTGGACACAATGTAAACAATGGTGTACTCAAAGATGACAACGGTGAATTTATTTGTGAAGTGACAGATTGGGGACAAGTCATTGTCGACCTTTCTATGAAAACCAATGTCCCTGGACTTTTTATGGCAGGAGACATCCGTATAGAAGCGCCCAAACAAGTGGTTTCTGCTGCGGGAGATGGGTCTATAGCGGCACTTCAGGTCATCTCTTATCTTCAAGAATTAGCCTAAGAAATCATAAGCCTCGTCTTATGATTTACTGAAGCTTTTTCATGATATTTATAACCCTTACATTAGACAATCTTCTGTATAATTCGATAGCAGAACCATTAGAATACCCTAGATACACATAACATCATTAGCTTTTGTCTAGGCTAGGCACTCTTTTGAAGTCCTAGCCATAGCTAAGTCAAGAAAGAGTAACGACGCATAGGCAAAAGCTAGTGGATGCCCGAAGGGTGGACTTTGCAAACGCAATATTTCACAAGATACTTCCTTCATCTTAGCTATGGCTAGGATTTGAAAGCCTCTTGCAAAATCTTACATTTGCAAAATCCATTATGTGTGTCTAGGGTATTCTAATGGTTCTATATTAACCTTTAGGATACACAATGGCAACAGTTGGAATAGTAGGTAGTACAGGTAGAGTGGGAAATCTTCTCATAGAGGCCTTGTTACATGATGATGTTTTACCTTTAAATACGGTACATGTTTTTGATGAACTTAAAAGAGATTTACCTAAAGATGTATTGGTGACAAATAGTATGAAAGTACTGTTAGAAAATTGTGACATTGTCATAGACTTTTCTGCACCACAGGCGACACAAGCTTTATTGGAAGCAGCACTTGAAAACCCTAAGCCTTTGGTTATTGCAACCACTGGTTTTAATGAACACCAACAAAACCTTATGACTGAAGCGTCTGAAAAGATGCCTGTACTGTACGCGTCCAATATGTCTGCGGGGATTGCTTTGCTTAAACAATTGGTTGAGAAAGTCTCTGCTACCTTGAAAGATTTCGACATTGAGATTGTGGAACAGCACCATAGACATAAAGTAGATGCTCCTTCAGGGACAGCACTGACTTTAGGTGAGTTTGCAGCCAAAGGTAGAGGTTTAGACTTGAGCGCGGTACGTGTTTCAGGTAGAGATGGTCAAATTGGTGCCAGAACAAAAGATGAAATAGCAGTCATGGCACTGCGTGGTGGTGACATCGTAGGTCGTCATACGGTTGGTTTTTACAATGATGGTGAGTTTTTAGAGCTTAACCACACAGCAACGTCTCGTGAGACATTTTCAAAAGGTGCCATCAGAGCAGCAAAATGGTTAGTCAGCCAAGAGAGTGGTCTTTACTCCATTAATGACTGTTTAGGAATTTAATATGTGTGCAATTGTAGGTGTTTTCGGAAGTAAAAAAGCTTCAACAGTGGCGTATTATTCGCTTTTTGCAATGCAGCATCGCGGGCAAGAAGCCACAGGAATTTCTGTAGCCAATGGTGAGAATATTGCTGTTTACAAGAAAAAAGGTATGGTGGCAGATGTCTTTTCTCAAGATACACTCAATAGCCTGGAAGGATCTTGTGCTGTAGGACATAACCGTTATTCAACGGCTGGTTCTGCCTCTGCTGGTGACTCTCAACCTGTGTTTGCAAAGTATAAACTGGGAGAAATCTCAGTGGTACATAATGGTAACCTCATTAACAAAGAAGAAGTAAGACAAGATCTTATAGATAAAGGTGCCATTTTCCAAACCGATATGGACACAGAAAACATCATTCACCTTATTGCAAAGTCTCAAAAAGACTCTTTAGTCGACCGCATTAAAGACATGTTGACAAAAATTGAAGGTGCCTACTGTCTAGCCATTCAAAGTCGTTCTAAAATGTTTGTGATTCGTGACCGTTTTGGTATCCGTCCTTTAAGCCTTGGAAAATTTAAAGATGGTGGTTACATCGTAGCTTCAGAGACTTGCGCATTTGACCTTGTGGGTGCAAAGTTTGTACGTGATGTGAAACCAGGTGAAATGCTTACATTTGAAGAAGGTAAAGAGCCAATTTCAGAGATGGTATTTGACAATGTTGACTTTCATCCTTGTGCTTTTGAATACATTTATTTTGCTCGTCCTGACTCTGACATTGACGGTAAAAACGTTTATGAAATGCGTTTAAAAATGGGAAAAAGATTGGCAAGAGAAACACCAGCAAAAGTAGACTTGGTCTTACCTGTACCTGACTCAGGTGTAGCAGCAGCCAAAGGTTACGCCGATGAACTTGGTGTACCGTTTGAAATGGGAATTGTACGTAACCACTACGTGGGGCGTACTTTTATTGAACCAACACAAGAGATACGTGACTTAAAAGTAAAAATGAAACTCTCACCAGTGAAACATCTCATTAAAGGTAAAAGTGTTGCCATTATTGATGACTCTTTGGTACGTGGTACCACTTCTAAACAAATTGTACGTATGTTGCTTGATGCGGGTGCAAAAGAGGTGCATATGCGTATTGCTTCTCCTGAGATAAAGTACCCTTGTCGTTACGGGATAGACACCCCAACAAAAGCGGAACTCATTTCTGCCAACAATACGGTGGAAGAGATCAGAGACAAGATAGGTGCAACCTCTTTAGGCTTTTTGTCTCTTGATGGCTTAAAAGACTCTTTAGGAAGAGACAGAGAGTATTCACTTGTGAGTTTTGATGGTAAATATTTTGCAGGTGGAAATGAAAATTCTGCAGGGTGTTGTACGAACTAATTGTTCAATGCTATCGTAGGGTTGGCTTCAGCCGACCATTAAATATTAATTATTTCTAATACATTTTCTACCTGTGGCGGTCGGCTAAAGCCAACCCTACGGGTATTATTTCTTTCTAGATTCTTTTTCTGTAATCCCTGACATTCCAAAACGTCTTGCCAACTCTTGTTTCACACGGTCAGGTGAAATGTCTCTGTAGCCTAGACCTACAAGGGTGTGGTAGAGTAAGTCTGCTGACTCATAGATGACTTGTTCATCTGATTCTTCATTGATAGCTACACACACTTCATCTGCCTCTTCACGAATTTTACTTAACATTAATTCTTTGTCATCAAGTAACTTCTTAGTCCAAGATTTACTTTCAGCTGAAGCATTTTTACGTTCTAAAATCGTATGGTAAAGGGTATCTACCACTCCGTAAATGGCATCAGTATCTATCTCTTTTTCTAAGATGATTTTCTCTTGCAGCACAGAAGTAAAGAAACAGCTTTTGGTACCTGTATGACAGGCAACACCATTTTGTTTAATTTTCAAAATGACTGTATCTGCATCACAATCTAGTAAAATGTCTTTGACTTCCT
>CAUZVG010000024.1:0-16868 GCA_963583215.1 Campylobacterales bacterium
ACTGTATGTTCATACAAAAATGCTGCTGATGTCGTGAGTGACATCAATGTAAAAAACATATAAAAAACTTTACCCCAATTCATACTACTCCCTTATTTCTTTCATGTATTATAACGTAAATTATAACGTTCCATTTTCGTACATCGCACGCATTTTTTCTTTCTCTTTATCTCTTTTAAGTTTAATCGCTTCTTTTTCTCTGAAGCCTCCCACAGAGAAACCAAGCCACATCAAGATAGGTGAGGCAACAAAGATAGAAGAGTACGTACCGACGATAATACCTACAAGTAAGGTAAATGAGAAACCATGAATAATCTCTCCACCAAAGGCAAAGAGTGTCAGGACCACAAAGAATGTGGTGAGTGACGTTAATGTTGTACGTGAAAGTGTACGTGTCACTGACTCATCAATGATGTGTCCTAAGTCTGGGTCTTTAATGGTTCTTACACCTTCACGAATACGGTCAAAGACAATAATCGTATCGTTTAGAGAGTACCCAAGTATGGTGAGAAGTGCTGCTAAGATGTCAAGGTTTACTTCCACACCAACCAGTACAATCATTCCCATGGCAATGGTCACATCATGCATCAAAGCCAAGACAGAAGCAATGGCAAAACGCCACTCAAATCTAAAAGAAACATAGATTAAAATACCAATAATGGCTAAAAACATAGCCATAAGCCCTTGCTCACGAAGCTCAGAACCTACTTTAGCACCGACCATGTCTACCCTACGGACTTCAAACTTACCCGTATCTTTAAGTAAAACACGTATTTTGTCACCCACATCTTCACCTAGGCTTTTTGAAGACATTTTTGTCTTAATGACAATTTCATCTTCACCACCAAAGTAAGTCACTGTGGCACCTTCATAAGTATTATCGGTAGCAATCACTTCTCTTACTTTTTGAATAGGTGCTTTACCCTCATACTGCACTTGTATGAGTGTTCCACCAGCAAAGTCAATACCATAGTTAAAGCCCTTGGTCACAATTAGCCCAATCGCTAAAATGAGCACCACAAGTGAAAGTGCACCAAAACGTTTACTCTTGCTCATAAGAGAGAGAGGTTTTTTGTATTTAAAAACTTCCATTACTTTTTCCCCTCTTTAATCCCAAACCAGAATCCTAGTTTGTTTTTGTCTATTTTTGGAAGTATCCATTGGTAAATACCATGGGTTCCTACAATGGCTGTCAGCATAGAAGCCATAATACCAATACTCATCGTCAAGGCAAAACCTTTAATGGCACCTGTTCCATACGCATACAAGACAGTTGCCGCAATCAAAGTCGTTACGTTGGCATCCCAAATGGCTGTAAATGCATTGGCATAACCATCTTCTATAGACTTTCCTATAGACTTTCCTTGATGTAAAAGCTCACGTATACGCTCGTTAATGATGACGTTGGCATCTACTGCCATCCCCACCGTTAGGACAATCCCTGCCATACCTGGAAGGGTTAATGTTGCGCCAAAAAGTGACATAATCGCCAAGATAAGGAAAAGGTTTCCTACCAAAGCAACGTTGGCAATGGCACCCGCCATTCCATAGTAAAGGAACATAAAGAGGATAACCATCACAAAACCTAACATGAGTGCCAGTGAAGAAGAACGAATGCTGTCTGCACCCAAACTTGGTCCCACTGAACGTTTTTCCATCACATACACAGGTGCAAGAAGTGCTCCTGAACGTAAAGCAATGGCAAGGTCAGAGGCTTCAGAGAGTTCAAATCTACCAGAAATTTGTACACGTCCCCCACCAATACGCTCATTGATATTTGGTGCAGAGTACACTTTATTATCTAAAACAACTGCCATACGTTTACCCACATATTTACCAGTAAAGTCACCAAATATTTTGGCACCTTGAGAGTTGAGTGTAAAATTAATGACAGGTTGGTTGTTTTCATCAAAGCCTACTTTTGCGTCTGTAAGCATAGAACCATCAAGCACAGGAATGGCACGTACAAGGTACTTCTCCGGGCTCTTCACATCTGTTAAAATCACATCACCAAAACTTTTTGCTTCAGCTTCAGACATCGTCTGTACCCGCATATTTCTCTCTTCATCCACTGCCATAAGCTGTAAATGTGCCGAGCGCGCAATGAGTTCACGTATACGTTGTTCATCTTCTTGCGTTTTAATGCCTGGGACTTCTACAAGGATTTTATCTTCACCTTGTTTGGCAACCGTTGGTTCAGCCAAACCAAACTCATTAAGTCTGTTTCTAATGGTATCTACCGCTTGTTGAATGGCATTGAGTTTGGTACGTTCTATCTCTTCTTCGGTCATTACAATTGAAAACTTCAAACCATTTTGACTCAGTACCGTACCCTCTAACTCTTTTTTAAGTAAAGTTCTTGCATTGTTTACATCATCGCTGTCAAGCAGTTCAAAAGTAATCTTTTCGCCATCAATCATACGAAGATCATCAAAAATGATCTCTTCATCATCAAACATGTATTTGACAGAAGCGGCCATAGACTTAATGCGTGACTCAATGGCTATTTCAGACTTAATCCCAAGAAGCATATGTAATCCACCTTGAAGGTCAAGCCCTAAAGTAATCTTTTTGCCTTCGTCACTTTGCGTCAAAGAAGGAATAGAAAAAACGATCCCAAAAATAAGCGCAAAAATAAAAAGTATAACTCTAAAGTTAAGCGTTTTCACCAGTTTCAACCTTTTTCGCAACATAGGCTTTGTCTAATTTCACAATAGTGTCATCATTTAGTTTGATTTTGATAAACTCTTCTTCAGTTTTCACGATTACAGCTATAAGTCCACCTGTAGTTATGATATTATCACCTTTACTTAAGCTCTCAAGCATCGTTTTGTGAGTCTTTTGGGCTTTTTGTTGTGGTCTGATAATCAGAAAATAAAAAATTGCGAATAAAATGAGAAGTGGTAAAAATTGAAACATACCGTTAGCTTGTTCTTCCATGAGGGATCCCTTTGAATAAAATTAGACATTATTTTAGCACTTTGGAACTAACAACAGGCTTGGGTATAGCTTTGTTAAGCTCTGCATTCATCTACCTCGATTTTTTTCATTTTTCACATCCTCTGTTTACGACCATTTTCGGTCTTCTTACCCTCTACTTTCTTTTAAACGCTTCTACAAAAACATGGTTTATAGCCGGCGCTGGTATTGGCCTCTTTTGGTTTTGGTGGATTTCTCTTAGTTTTATTCACTATGAAATGCTCTGGGCCATTCCTCTGGTTGTCATAATTATGGCTCTGCTTTATGCTGTGCCTTTTGGCGCAATCGCTTGGACCAGTGAAAAAATCACGTCACTCTCCACTCTCCACTCTCCACTCCTCACTTTAACACTAAAAGCTCTAGGGCTTTTAGTGTTAAGTTATGTCCACCCATTTGGCTTTGACTGGTTCAAACCTGAGCTGATGTTTGTTAGCTCTTATTTAGGTATTGAAAAGTGGCAATTTGCGTTGATTTTAGTAGCTACTGTATTGAGCTTATGGAGAAAAAACCTTCTATTCTTAATACTTGTACTTTTTGCCTATGTACCCACGTCTTCACCTACACCTTCACTTAAAGGAAGTATTACGCTGGTTGGCACCCACATTTCAGTTGAAGACAAATGGAATGAAACCTTACACCCCAAACATTTTAAAACTGTCTTTGCAAAGATTGACCAAGCCATAGAAGAGAAAAAATCATTGATTATTTTGCCTGAGTCTGTTTTTCCTATTTTCCTTAACCGTTCAAAAAAGACAGTTCTCAAACTCAAAGAAAAAGCCAAAAAGATTTCCATTGTCACAGGTGCACTTTACTGGGATGGTAAAACCCCTAGAAACTCTACCTACATTTTTAACAATGGTAAAATTACCGTAGCCAACAAAGTACTTTTGGTACCTTTTGGAGAGAGTAACCCTCTGCCAGATTTTCTTTCTGACTGGGTCAATGAAGTCTTTTATGATGGCGCAGTAGATTATGTAGCAAGTTCTAATGTGACGGACTACAGAATAGATGGGATTACGTACAGAAATGCCATCTGTTTTGAAGGCACAAGTGAAAAGCTTTATGAAAAAAATGCAGAGGGTAAAAGACCAGAGAACATGATACTGCTCAGTAACAACGGATGGTTCACCCCATCCATTGAACCTACTTTGCAAAAGTTACTTTTGCAGTACTACTCTAAAAAATACGGTACAAACATTTACCATTCTGTCAATATGTCAGCCTCTTACCTCATCAAGAATGGCATGGTTTTCTACCCTTAACATAGGTCTTAGTTGCGTAGCTAAATTTAAATTGGCTGTGTAATCATTACACTCTTAATGGGTTATTAGAGCTGGCCATCCGTTGATAGATTGTTTTAAAGAGAGGCCGTTGTTCATTGTTTACATTTAAACAATCATCTCTAAGTGCTTCCAGTTTCTCTCTTCGCTGGGGGTCTGATCTGTCATATTGAGAAAGTAAGAGCATCTCTTCGACCAGACAGCCAAAAGCACGCACTTCTAAACGCTCCAGAGTATTACGTACTTTTACTTCTTTAGGCTCATAGTACGAAGCGCCACCAAAATCGCCGAGTATGTTGTTCGCCTCTTTGTCTATCATGATGTTATGTGCATAAAAATCACCATGCATGATGCCTCTTTCGTGCATATGTACAGCTGCATCTGCCATGCCCTGGAGTATCTTTATGCTTTGTGAAAGTGTAAGGCTAAAGTCTTCAGGGTAAACATCACGTGAACATGTCTCAAGCGTAGGTGCTAGACCCAGGTTGAAAAATGAAGAAGGTATGAGTTCCAGCATTAAGACATCTTTCCCTTCAGGGTGTCCTGTCACACGTGCAAGTACATCCACAAGGTGCTCATGATGTCCCATAGAAATGTTAATGTCCATCTCCTCTTCAGGCAGACCATCGGAAGTGATGTCACCCTTAAAGACCTTTACAGCTACTTCTTTACTATCATAAATGGCTTTAGAGATGAGCCCTGAGGCACCTTCTCCAAGTACTTCTCTCAACTCCAAGTCATTCCATGTCAACTCTTTTAGAGGCGTATCACAGGCAGGATGCTTTGCACAAAATGGATTGCCTCCATAAGCAAGCCATGAGAGTTTTGGTAGTTCCAAAAGCATTTTGGGTAACTCTGTAAATGCATTAACTGCGATGCGTAAGAGCTCTAAGTTTTCGCAGTGATTCATGCTTGCTGGCAGATGGGTAAGTTGATTGCCGGAGAGCATACACTTTTGTAAGTACTTCAACTCTCCCATAGACTTTGGCAGTTTTGTGAGAGCATTGTCAGTCAGTATGAGCCAACGTGTGCTAAGAGGAAGTGCATCTTCAAGCAGAGTATTTATGTTGTTATTGCGAAAGCCTATCATGGAGAGTTTCGGGCAGTGTGAAAGTACAGTAGGTACTTCTGTAAAGAAGTTGTTCGACAAAAAAAGTATTTTGAGATTTTTTAGTTGTCCAAAGTCATCTGGCAGTGTGTTTAGATGATTATCCGTCATATCTAAAACCTCTAAGGTTTCTGCCAAAGTAAAAATCTCTCTAGGAAATTCTGTTAACCCACAAGCTAATTTGAGCCTTTTAGTCCCTATGAGTTGTCCTGATCTGAGTTGCTCTAGTGTATTCATAGTGGTATTGTATCTCAATATTTTAAATGAGTGAATGGGTTAGTGAGCATTTTTACTTGATACAACAGGATTAGTTTCTGTCACAATATAATCCACAAAATAGAGATATATTAATTTTTGTTAAATTTACTTTTTCCAAAAAACTTTCTCACTCAAATAAAAATCTTTCTTCTTCCGAGAGTTAAATAATATTATGTACCTATTTTCTAATAATCTCGTTTCTTATATATAAAAACTAGAAGTCCGCAATAACTTCAAAGCATTGGCTATCTTTTCGTCTAAGACTGCTTCGTGTTCACACAAGAGAGTCGCGGTGTCTAGTGTTTTTGTCTGTGATTCATCTTTTATGTTAGAGAGTATGAGTGCTCTTTCTTTACAGTTTCTGTACTCACGTAAAGGTTTAAAAAGAATGTTCAATTCATCTATAATGATTTGAACCTCTTTCTCTCCTATGATGTGGAAAAAATCTTCCATCAATGTTTGAAGGGAATCTATGGAAACATAGATCTCTTCAAGTAAGCTATCATCATAGCCCTCTTTTGTTTTAGCAAAAAGCATTTCAATGTTAGCGAGCTTCTCTCTTACAATACTTTTAACCTCTTTTTGCAAAGAGCTGCACTTTGGATTGTCTTGTACCTTTATCTCTCTTGTAAGTATCTGCATCATTTGTACAAACGCTTGTGAGTAAAGCATCTGTGTCACGGCTACTTCTTCTTGTGATATGAGGGTTTTTAATTCGCTGTACAGTGTGAGCTTTGCATCTTCACGTGTGGCACAAAGTTCATTTAAAAAGTAAAGATACCGCAACACTTTTGTCTCTTCATAATAACGCAAAAGAAGATCCATACAAAAACGCTGTACATTGGGGTTGAAAAGGTCTGGAAAAGTTTCTAACATGCTGGCAGTACGGCGTAAAAGTACACGTAAACGATGCAGTGTTGAAGAAAAATGTTTCTTTTGAAAACTCATCTTGTAGTGATTTAACAAACGAATGTTTCTATAAAGTACCAAGGAGACACCATCATTCACATAAACGTGTGCTGGCACTCGCCAGAAGAAAAGATTGGGTGATTCAAAAGCGTCTATCTTTTCAAAATATTTATGAAGTTCGTATTCCATAGGTTTAACACAGAGTGCCAATGCCTTGTCTGTATATTTTTTATCTTCGTTTATTTCTTTAAGGACAAAAGGTTCCAATGTTTGGATAGTTGCAGAGTTTCTCACTGCTTTTTCATCTTGAAAATACCCAATGACTACATACAAGCCTTTAAGCTTTTTTAAGTACTTTTCAACAACAAAAGTATCTTCACCTATAGTCATGTTATACGATTTTTTAACAAGTACTCTACCTTTACGCTTTTTACGCTGACTCTCATACTCTTCTTCTGAGATAGCTACGCTCTCTTCTTTTGTACTTTTACTCACTGTTACTTTCGTATAGGTATCTGGAAAATATTTACGGTAGTATGTTGTATCTGAACCCACATAAAACTGTTCTGTTTTATGCTCTATAGAGGGGTACTTTGTATGCCAATGTTGGATGTTTTCTGTTACTAAAAATTTGCGTTGTATGTTACTCATAATCGTGATTATATCACAATAAAAATGCTAATTTTTAAGCCTGCTTCCTTTTAGAAAGGGGAAGTGTTGTTGCAAGCACATAAAATGCATTCTTTTGATTGACACAAAAGCCATTTTTGACTATAATCAAACACTTAATATGAAACTAAAAAAAATTTACATCGCCCCCATCAAAGGTTACCAATACATTTCCAAAATGTTACCTGCTTCTTGTCGTTATTACCCCTCTTGTTCGGAGTATGCTTCTTGGCAATTTGAATTTTCTGCCCCTCACAAAGCTTTGTCGATGAGTACCTTACGTATTTTACGATGTAACCAGTTTTTTAAAGGGGGCATCGACTACCCTTTGGTTGACTACACCCCACCAAAGCTTCTTGCTTTACTCCCTTTTAATGCCTTTTGTGGCAATATAGATATACACTATTGGCTGGTACCACAAAGTACACAGACCAAACAAACAAAATATTATGTACTAAAGGATTTTGATGCAATTAAACGCACCACTTGACATGCACTTACACCTCCGTGATGGAGAAATGTTAGAGAAAATCGCGAAGTCTTCTGCGGAGACATTTTCAGGGGCTATTATCATGCCTAACCTTGTGCCTCCTGTGAGCACAAAAGAAGAAGTTGTTGCTTATAAAGAACGTATCAAAAAAGCCATAGGTGACGAGACATTTACCCCGTATATGACTCTGTTTTTTAAACCCACCTATGACAAGGCTTTTTTAGAATCTCTCAAAGATGAAATCACGGCTATAAAACTCTACCCAGCAGGCATTACCACCAACTCAGAAGGCGGAGTCAGTGGTTTTGACGTAGAAGAGTTACGTCCAGCACTTGAAGCAATGAGTGATTTGAATATTCCGCTTTGTGTACATGGCGAAACCAATGGCTTTGTCATGGACAGAGAAGCAGAATTTGCCTCTATTTATGAACGTTTAGCCACAGCTTTTCCAAAACTCAAAATCATCATGGAACACATCACGACAAAAACCTCTGTGGACTTGTTAGATAAATTTGAAAACCTCTATGCAACGATCACCATACACCACCTACTCATCACCCTAGATGATGTGGCAGGGGGTATGTTAAAACCGCACCTCTTTTGTAAACCTATTGCCAAACGTCCAGAAGACAGAGATGCACTGCTTGAAGTAGCCCTTTCTGCCCACCCTAAAGTGATGTTTGGTTCTGACTCTGCTCCACACCCTAAACATGCCAAAGAGGCATGTGGTTGTGCCGCAGGTGTCTTTACTGCGCCTATTGCTTTGCAACTTTTAGCAGAGCTTTTTGAAAATAATAATGCTTCTGTTGAAAACTTACAAGCTTTTGTTTCAGGTAATGCCCAAAATATCTACGATATTGCCGTGCCTAAGAAAACTGTTACCTTAGAAAAAACACCATTTAAAGTACCTTCAGACTACAATGGCGTCGTACCTATGTATGCGGATGAAACGATAGCCTATAGCATCAAAGAAATTTTATAGTTAAACCCTCAGCATAACTTAGGTAAAATGGATATATAAGTAAATCCATAGGAAAAGTATATGATTGCAAATAATGTTGAAGACTTGATAGGAAACACACCTCTCATAAAGATAAATAACCTTTCAAAAGAGACCCAAACAAATATTTTGGGGAAATGTGAGTTTATGAATCCTACCTCTTCTGTAAAAGATAGAATTGCCTTTAGTATGATCAATGAAGCTTTGGCTTCTGGACAAATTGATTTAGAGACGACCATCATCGAACCAACTTCAGGAAACACAGGCATAGGTCTGGCAGCTGTATGTGCAGCAAAGGGATTAAAACTCATTTTAACCATGCCAGACTCCATGAGTATAGAACGCCGAAAAATCCTTACACACTTAGGTGCAGAACTTGTTTTAACACCGGGGGATAAAGGTATGAGTGGTGCCGTAGAACAAGCAGACAGGCTAGCCAGCGAGCTACCCAATGCAAAAGTACTACAGCAGTTTCAAAATCCTAACAATCCAGAAATACACAGAAAAACCACTGCTGTGGAAATACTCAAAGACACAAACAATCAAGTAGATATTTTTGTGGCATCCGTAGGTACAGGTGGTACACTCACCGGTACAGGCGAAGTACTCAAGTCTGAAATACCTAACATTGAGATAGTGGCCATAGAACCCACAAACTCTCAAGTATTGGCTGGTGGATCTGCGGGTCCACACAAAATACAAGGTATAGGTGCAGGATTCATCCCCCTCATACTCAATACTGAAATTTATGGTGAGATTATTGCCGTGAGTAATGAAGATGCTTTTTCGATGGCAAAAAAAGTTGCGCGTGAAGAGGGTCTACTTATAGGCGTCTCATCTGGTGCCAACTTACATGCAGCCAAGCTACTTGCAGAGCGTCCTGAAAATAAAGGTAAAACCATTGTGACCATACTCTGTGATACAGCAGAACGTTACCTCTCAACGGAACTCTTTGACAGCTAATGTCACCTTTAACTTCTAACACACCTCTTCTTCTTGAAAGCATCAAGATAGAAGATGGGATTATCTCCAATTTATCTTATCATCAAAAACGCTGTGACAAAAGCCGAAAAACACTCTACAACAGTACAGACAGACTTGTCTTAGAAGAGGTCATTCATCCTCCTAAAAAAGGTTTATACCGTTGTCGTATCCTCTACAATACCCAGGTACAAAAAGTAGAATATCTGCCTTACAAAGTCAAAAAGATACAAAGTCTTAAAGTAGTCTCTTCAAACCTAGACTATGCCCTCAAATATGCCAATAGAGATACACTGAATGCTCTCTTAGCAGCACATCCAGAGACAGATGATATCCTTATAGAAAAAGAGGGCTATCTTACAGACACAAGCATAGCAAACATCGCTTTTTATGATGGGAAACAATGGTTTACGCCTCATAAACCTCTGCTTGAAGGTACAATGCGTCAAAAGTTACTGGATGAAGGCTTTTTACAAACAAGAAAAGTAAAAAAAGAAGACTTAGGTCTCTATACACAAGTAGCTCTAATGAATGCTATGATAGGATTTAAGATAATAAAAGATATAAATATAATAAAAAATATAAATATATTAAAATAACAAATAACAAATAATTATAGGTTAGGGTAAAAATATGACAGAAAAACTTTTTCAAACAGCACAATATAAAACACTCATTCAAACACATATTTTGCAAAGTATTGAGTATCTGTTTCAACAGAACCAAGCGTTTGCTTTAGCCTGTGACATTAAACACCTTAGCTTTAACCCTGAATTACCAAGAGAGATTAAAGACTCATTTGATGATACTGTTTTGTTTGTCTTAAGTGGCTATACCTTTGAGAGTGCGAGTATAGACAAAAATTATTTTTCTTTTGAAGCAGGTTTTGGTGCGGACAATTTTGGTTCAACCGTGACTCTACCACTTTTAGCCATTCAACAAGTCTTTGTAGGCGATAATCCTATTGTATTTAATTGGGCAAAATATGAGGGGGAAGAGGCAGATAAGTCTAGTGGAACAAGTACCTCTAGACATTCATCTATGGAGGCACTTCTAAAGAATCCTGAGAATAAAAAACTTCTCAAGAAACATAAATCTTAACAGCGACCTGCTAAGATATAGTTTACAACGTTATCTACATACGCGTTGTGTTTATTTGCTTTTGAGTAAACAATGTAGAATTTACGTGTCATTGTGTACCCTCTAAGTCTCGCTTCAAAAAGCTCACCGCTAGCAACTTCATCTGCGACTGCATGTCTAGACAAGACTGAAACCACTGGTTTATCTGGATTTCTCTCACTCTTCTTGAGTGTTTGAAGAATAGTTGTTGTGTTAGATACTTCTGAAAGTACATTAAAATTTTTACAAGAAACACCTAAATCTTCAAATACTTCTGTCACAACACGTCTTGTGTAAGATCCTTCATTACGACAGATCCAGTTAAAGTCATAAAGTTCTTCTGTTTTTAACAGTTTAGAGATAGGCACATTAGAAACAATCATCAATTCATCTTCAATCCACTCTCTGTAGATTAAGTCATTGTCCATCACTGGTGACTCAATAAGACCCACATCAAGTTTTCTGTCTTTTAGTTTTGCAACAATCGCACTACTGTGATCAATATCTAGATTCACATCATTATTGATAGCGCTACCCATACTGTTCAGACATTGTCCTGGGATAATATAAGTACCAATGGTATACGAAGCACCTAATCTAAATGTGATTTTTTTATCAATGATTTTTAAAATGTCTTGCTCTGAAGCGATAATCTCTTTTTCAATACGTGTAGCAACTTTATAAAGTTCTTCACCTTCAGATGTTAGTTTAATACCATTCTTCTTACGCTCAATCACCTTACATCCCAGATACTTCTCAATAAATTTAATTTGTTGTGTTACGGCTGGTTGTGAGATCCCTAATTTCGCAGATGCTTTAGAGAAACTTCTTTCTCTAGCAACTGTCAGAAAAGTTTCTAATTTCACAAAATCTTTTAACATTGCTGTTCCTTAATATAATATATAACTTAATAGAATAAGATTATTTTAATTATTATATCTTATAATTCTTAAAGTAAGCATAAGTTGTTCTTATTATATTTTTAATTTAGTGTTTGTAAGAAATTTGTAACATTTTTGCTGTAGCTAAAATCTAATCAATTAAACGGTATAATGAATATACTAAAGAAGTTAGGAAAGTATGGAAACAATTTTAAATGCACTGAATCCCTCACAAAAAGAAGCTGCTATGCACATTGATGGGCCTATGCTCATTTTAGCAGGTGCAGGCTCAGGTAAAACAAAAACCCTTACCGCTCGATTGGCCTACCTTGTAGGAGAAGTGGGCATAGACCCTGCCAATACTTTAACCCTAACTTTTACCAACAAAGCAGCAGCAGAAATGAGGGAGAGAGCTTTAGGGCTTATGCCACATACCGTCTCTTACCCTCCCCTACTTTGTACCTTCCATAAATTTGGACTGCTATTTTTAAAATTCCATATAGAAAAACTTGGGAGAAGTAATGCCTTTGTCATTATAGACTCAGATGACAAAAAACGTCTTATACGTAGTATTGCCAAAGAGTTAAAAATTGATTTAAACATTGCCTTTATTGCTTCGGAAATTTCCAAATACAAGAACTCCATCCTCTCTCCTGAACTGGTACTTGAAAAAGCCGAACTTCCAGACTACAAAAAGATAGCCAACATTTACGTGAAGTACCAAGCCAATATTGAAGAGAACAATCTCGTAGACTTCGATGACTTACTCATGCTGACTTACAAGATACTGGCAGAAAATGATGACTTAAGAAAAGAGACCTCTAACCGTTACAAGTACATCATGGTCGATGAGTACCAAGATACCAATGAGTTACAGTTCCAACTGCTTGAACTACTCTCTTCTGAACACAAGAACCTTTGTGTGGTAGGAGACGATGACCAGAGTATTTATGGTTGGAGAGGTGCAAATATACGGAATATTTTAGAATTTGCTTCTAACTTTGAGAGCTGTAAAACGGTGAAACTAGAGACCAATTACCGTTCAACTGAGCCTATTTTAAAAGCTGCCAATACCCTCATTGAACACAACTCTACACGTTTAGGGAAAAAGCTGACTTCCCATAAAGGTGTAGGACAAGAGGTCAAACTCTTGCACTCTCTTGATGAGTCTATGGAAGCCAAAGCCATTGCCCATGCCATACAAAAACTTCTTGATGAAGGGGCAGACCCAGATGAGATTGCTGTACTCTACCGCATAAATGCGCTTTCACGTTCTCTTGAAGAAGGTTTTTCTAAATCTGGACTCTCTTTTAAACTCATAGGTGGTATGCGTTTTTACGAACGCGCAGAAATTAAAGACATGATCTCTTACCTTAGGGTTATTTCCAATCCTCATGATGATTTTTCTTTTATTCGTATTATCAACAAACCTAAACGAGGCATAGGAAAAGCGTCTATAGAGAAACTACAAAAAGCGGCTTTTGAAGCACATCTTTCTCTCTTTGCCTACATTGAAACATCTTTAAAAGGTGACTTACCTTTAGTCGTCTCTAAAAAAGTAGCCACAGCCCTTGGTACTTTGCTAGAAGATATCTTATTTTTACAACAGGAAGCAACAAAAACATTAGGAAACTTTATCACAGATTTTGATGCACGTATTAAGATCAAGGACCATTATGCAGGTATGGTAGATGGTATGGAGCGTATCCTCAACATCGATGAATTTTACGGCTATTTTAGAGATGCTGTCATTCACACCCCAGACCTCAGTCTTGATGAATTTCTAAATGACGTCTCCCTACAAAGTGACCAAGACCAAATAGAAGAAAATGCCATTACCATTATGAGCATCCATGCTGCCAAAGGTTTAGAGTTTGAACATCTTTTTGTCATTGGCTTAGAAGAAGAATTCTTTCCTCTGTTGGGTGAAGGTACAAACATGGAAGAAGAGCGTCGTTTGGGCTACGTGGCCATCACCAGAGCCAAGTCTGACCTTACCCTCTGTTATGTAGACAGCCGTTTCTACAAAGGCCGCCGGAAAATGATAGACAAAAGTAGATTTTTAGGTGAAGCAGGACTCATTCAAGACATGAGCCTCAAAATCACTAAGTCTTCTGCCTTTAAAAAAGGGGATTTGGTCAAACACAAAATCTTTGGTATAGGCCGTGTACAAGCAGCCAACAAATCAGGAAAAGAGTACAAGTTACTCATAAACTTTGGTGGAAATAAAAAAGAGATTTTAAGCTCTTTTGTACAATCTATCTAACGTACCCTACAGGAAAAAAATGAACCGTCTTTTTGTCGTCAACAAACCTATTTTCAGAACATCCAATGGCTACATGGGTTACGTTAAACGTAAGTATGGCACTAAAAAAGTAGGTTTTTCAGGCACACTTGACCCTTTTGCTACAGGCTGTCTTATTGTGGCCACCGGCCAATACACCAAACTTTTCCAATACTTAGACAAAACACCCAAGTCTTATAAAGCCACCTTATGGCTTGGAGCAAACTCCCCTAGCCTTGACATTGAAAAAGTAGACAGCATCAAAGAGGTAGAGACATTTTCCCAAACACGTATTGAAAAAGAACTTGCTTCACTTCAAGGAGAACTCACGTACTACCCACCAAAATTTTGTGCCAAGAAAATAAATGGAAAACGTGCTTATGAACTTGCACGAGAAGGAAAAGAGGTAAATCTTAAAACCATTACCTCAACCATCTACGACATCAAACTGCTTAACTACAACCACCCATTTGTACACTTTGAAGCCAAAGTGAGTGAAGGTACTTACATTCGAAGTCTTGGCGCATTACTTGCCGATAAACTAGGTGTAGATGGCACACTTTCAAGTCTGCATCGTATCAATGAGGGAAAGTTTAAATACGACAATGAAAAAGCCCTTGACCCTTTTAAATACTTAGCCCTATCTAGCAATATTTATACGGGAGATGAAGACTTTATGGAATTAGGAAAAAAACTTGGTCTTGAATATTTTGAAAATCAAAACGAAGGGGTGTATCTTATAGAAACCACTTCATTTTTCTCCATTATAGAAATCATTGAAGGTGTTGTCAAATATAGATTTAACCGTATTCCAAAATTTAACGCCTCTTAGTATACGCTACAAAAAAGTGTGGCACAGGGGGTTCTTGTTCATCCTGGTAGGCTAAAAAATGCACTTCTCTTAAACCCATCTCTTTAAAACTGTCTATCTCAACTTTATCGAGAGGTAGAGGTATGTCTTCTTTTTGTTCGTCACTCTTTCTGCTTCTACACGACACGAGCAAAGTGCCTCCTTTGGCTAAAAGACTCACCATTGCCAACATGGCTTGTTGTCTATATTTCCCAGGAAGAACTTGTATGGTATTACACTCATAGACCAAGTCAAAACTCCCCTTCCATGCTTCAGGGTACTCAAAAAGATCAGCCACTAGGTAGTTCACTTTACTCTGTTGATAGCGATTTTTGCACAGGTCTATGGCTGTGGGTGCAATGTCAAAGGCAGTCACGTCAAAACCGTACTTTGCCATCTCTTCTGCATCATCACCTACCCCACAGCCAATAGCAATGGCACTTTGCATTTTTCCATTGAGAGGATGTGACTCTAACCACTCTGTCAAATAAGGACTTGCTTCCAAGTCTGCCCAAAACACAGCCTTATGGTCACCCTCGGCATCGGTGTAAATACTCTCAAACCAGCCCAAAGGTTCATCACGTTCTTGGAAGTTACGCACCATATTTTTATAGGCTACGGGGTCAAAGACTTTCATTTATGTCTCTTTCATGTAATTTCTTGCATTTCAACTAAAAGGATATGGACATCGGAGAGTGCCTTCACTTTCAATGTTACCTCGCTAAGCTTCCCAGCATCCCCTTGTACAAAGGTCACCCCATTCATCTCTGCAGAGCCTTCCATGACTTTCAAGTAAAGCTGTCTGCCCTCTTGAAGGTCAAAGTCAAGAACTTTCCCATTATCTACTTCGCTAACATACATATTGGCATCTTGGTAAATGTTTGGGACACCCTCTGTACCTTTAGGTCCAATAAGATGTAACCAGCAGTTATGTCTATCTTCAAGCGTAAATGTTTTAGAATAATACTCTGGATTTAAGCCTTTGGCTGAGGGTAAAATCCATGTTTGTATAAGATGCACCTCTTCGTCACCCTCATTGTGTTCAGTATGTCTAATGCCTGTCCCCGCAGACGCATACTGCATACTACCACGTCCCAAACGCTCATTGTTTCTCATACAGTCTTGATATGTCAATTCACCACGAAGGATATAAGTAATAATCTCCATATCTTTATGCGGATGGGTATCAAATCCTGTATGAGGTGCAATAAAATCATCATTCATCACACGTAGTGGTCCATAATGCATGTTATTACTATCTACATACTCAGCAAAGGAAAAATGAAAGCTACTTTTTTTTAACCAACCATGGTCTGCTTTAAAAAGTTGTGTAAAAGGGATGTGGGTAAGCATAAAAATCTCCTAAGACATTTACATTATCTTTAATCTGTGTAGTTTATATGGAATTGTAGCAAAATAAATCTCTATGATTATGATACATTTCCTATCATATACTTTTTTCAAACATGATACTTCATTCTTGTTCAAGAATTTTCATAAGAAAGCGCTAACCATAGCTTCCCTATTGTATAATCATACAAATTCTATGAGAAGGTTTTAGTGATGGGTGGTTTTGAAGGTGGAGATGAGGGTGGTTATTGGGAGATCGAAGATGAGAGTAAAAATGACACTGGCACCAACCCTGCAAAGAGAAGTAAATCAAGCATAGTGAAAGATGACTCAGGTTACAGCATTAGAGCGCATGCAAAAGTCAATATCTTTTTAAAAATTACAGGACATAAAGAGGGTTACCATACCCTGCTTTCTCGTTTCATGCGTGTAGAAAACCTTTATGATACGATAAAGTTTGTGCCTTGTGACTGTGAACGTTTTACTATTGAAGGCTGTGATGACATACCCTTGGAGTCCAATACCATCTATAAAGCCTACAAAGCACTCAATGACTACACGGGTGACCTTGACATTTTAGACTTCTTTTACAGACACAAAGTCGTCGTCACTAAACGTATACCAAGCCAAGCAGGTTTAGGTGGTGGGAGTTCTGATGCTGCTGCTTTTATGTCTTTGGTAAAAGAGGTATGTAACCTTATACTCAGTAC
>CAUZVG010000025.1:0-15313 GCA_963583215.1 Campylobacterales bacterium
ATTACTGTGAATGGATTTAAAGACAAAGAGATGATTTCACTTTGTTTTATTGCTGCTAAAATGGGACATAACATTACTGTGACTATTGAAGGTTTGGGTGAATTAGAAACCATCATAGCCGTCTATACTGAGTTTAATGACAACGTAGAAAAGGCTGTGAGCCCAAAAATTGGTGTACGTATCCGTCTGCATAGTTCAGGCATTGGTATTTGGGCAAAAAGTGGTGGGTACTCTTCAAAGTTTGGTCTGACATCTACTGAACTTCTTGAAGCCTATGAGATGCTCAAAAAACACAAACTACTCTCACAGTTATGGATGATACACTTTCACATTGGCTCACAAATGGGAGACATCGCACCTCTTAAAAAAGCCCTTAGAGAAGCAGGAAACATTTATGCTGAACTCAAAAAACGTGGTGCAGATGCCCTTCAAGCCATTAACATTGGGGGTGGACTTGCGGTGGAGTACAGCCAACATGAAGGCAAACAAGAGCGTAACTACTCCCTGCAAGAGTTTGCCAACGATGTGGTCTTTTTGATGCAAGAGATTTCAAAAAGTAAAGGGGTAGCTGAGCCTGACATTTTTACAGAATCAGGACGCTACATTGCGGCATCGCACTCTGTACTTGTGGCACCCGTACTTGAACTCTTTTCGCAAGAATATACAGCCAAAGGCTTACGTTTAAAAAAGTCTAATCCTCCTCTCATTGAAGAACTGTATGCACTTTTTAAGACCATTTCAAAAGAACATGCCAGAGAGTACCTCCATGATGCCCTTGACCACATGGAATCGCTGCTTACCCTTTTTGACTTAGGCTACATTGACCTTGAAGACCGTTCAAACACGGAAATATTGGTTAACCTTATCATTAAAAAAGCCATTGCTCTTTTACAGAATGAAGACAGCAATGAACTTAAAAAATTACAAGACCGTATACAAGAAAAATACCTTGTCAACTTTTCAGCCTTTCAGTCTTTACCAGACTTCTGGGGCTTAACACAAAACTTCCCTGTTATGCCACTTGATAAACTCGATATCAAACCCACAAACCCTGCAACCATTTGGGACATTACTTGTGACAGCGATGGGGAGATAGGTTTCAACAGAGATTTACCTCTATATTTACATGATATTGATGTGAGTAAAGAGGAATATTTTCTTGCTTTTTTCCTTACAGGGGCGTACCAAGAAGTCTTAGGTATGAAACATAACCTCTTTACCCATCCAACAGAGTGTATTATTGACTTTGATGATGAGGGAAAGTACCAAATACATAAGCTTATAGAAGCACAAAACCTCATGGATGTATTGGAGGATTTGGACTATGATACCAAGATTATTGATACCACACTCAAATACCGCATTGAAGAGTCTCCCCATTTAAATTCAGAAGAGAAAAGAGAGCTTTTGGGTAAACTGTACTTATTTTTAAGTGAAAACAGCTATCTTAAAACCATACAAGCAAACAATGAAAAATAAAAAAGCATATAGGACCCAAAAGTGAATCCATTTAAGCTCATCAGAGAAGATTTTAGCAATGTTAAGAAAAATGACCCTGCCCTGCACTCTAGCTTTGAACTTTTCTTTAACTACCCAGGCTTATGGGCACTCTTTTTTCACCGTTTTGCGCACTGGCTTCACAGCAAAGGTTTACGTTTTATTCCTCGTTTCATCTCTGCTTTTGGTATGTTTTTTACGATGATAGACATCCATCCAGCAGCCACCATTGGTCGTAGAGTGTTTATTGACCATGGTGTGGGTGTGGTCATTGGTGAGACGACTGTCATCGGAAATGATGTGGTCATTTACCAACAAGTCACACTGGGAGGGGTGAGTACGTCAAAAGGCAAACGTCACCCTACCATTGGTAACAATGTGATTATTGGTGCCGGTGCTAAAGTGTTGGGAAACATTTACATCGGAGATGATGCCAAAATTGGTGCCAATTCTGTGGTGGTTAAAAATGTACCTTTTTCTGCCACGGCTGTGGGCATACCTGCGCGTGTTTTACAGTGTGAAAAAGAATCAAGCCACTTAGACCATGCTGTCATGCCAGATGTCAATAAAGAAATTTTTGACTACTTACTCAAACGTATTGAAGTACTTGAAGCCGCCTTACCTAAAGCCAAACAAGAGGATATTAAGAAAAAAGACCATGATTTGGACGAGCAGTACGATAACTTTATTCACTCTATGGACTAAGCCTTTAGGGGATATCATCTATTAGTCGAGCTCCCCTTGACGGGACTTAGTCATTTATTACCCATTTTTAGATATAATCCAATAATTAATCACGAAGGGCTAAAATGCTTTCAGATCGTATACAAAAACTATCTCCCTCAATTACTATTGCTATCTCTTCTTTAGCAAGAGACCTTAAAGCAGAAGGTAAAGACATACTTTCTTTCTCTGCAGGTGAACCAGACTTTGAAACACCACAAGGCATTAAAGATGCAGCTATCAAAGCCATCAATGAAGGGTTTACCCAGTATACAGCGGTACCAGGTATCCCCGAACTACTACAAGCAGTAGCAACCAAACTTAAAAGGGACAATGGCTTAAGCTATGAGCCTTCAGACATCATCGTCTCAAATGGTGCGAAACAGTCACTTTTCAACCTCTTTCAAGCCACACTAAACCCGGGTGATGAAGTGATTATCCCTTCACCTTATTGGGTGACTTACCCTGAGCTTGTGAAGTATGCTTCAGCTGTACCTGTCACTGTTGAGACAGATGAAAGTGCTGGATTTAAAATGACTGCAGCGCAACTTAAAGCTGCCATTACAGCAAAAACAAAAATGGTTATTTTGACTTCTCCTTCTAACCCAACAGGTTCTGTCTATTCTAAAGAAGAGTTAGCCTCTTTAGCAGAAGTCTTGAAAGGCACAGACATCCTTGTGGCTTCTGATGAAATGTATGAAAAACTTGTTTACGGCATTAAATTTGTAGCCACTGCTAGCATTTCTAAAGACATGTTTGAAAGAACCGTGACCATTAATGGTTTGAGCAAATCAGCGGCGATGACAGGTTGGCGTTTTGGTTACCTTGCCACAGGCAACAAAGAGCTGATTGCTTCGATGAATAAACTTCAAAGTCAAAGTACATCAAACATTAACTCCATCACACAAAAAGCAGCCATTCCTGCCTTACTTGGTGAAGTAGATAGCGACATTGAGAATATGAGAAAAGCTTTTGAAGGCAGAGCAGATGAAGCCGTCAAACTTTTTAATGCTGTGGAAGGTCTTTCTGTCCTTAAACCACAAGGTGCGTTTTACCTTTTTGTAAACATCAAAGAAGTATCAAATGACTCCATTGCATTCTGTAAAGATTTACTTCAAGCCACAGGTGTTGCGGTAGTCCCTGGCATTGGTTTTGGAAGTGAGGGTTACTTTAGATTCTCTTTTGCAACAGACATCACTAGCATTCGTGAAGGCATTAGACGCATAGAAAAATTTCTAAAACAAACGAAAGCCTAAGCCCTAATCATTGTGAACTTCTACTCTAGACTATTCACAAAACTCTTAGTCCTTAGCACACTCACCATCTCTTTGCATGGTGAGTCTCCTACTCCTAAAAATATTAACTTTTCTCTCGTTATCTCTGGTGGTGTAAGCCTTGGTGCTTATGAGTCTGGGTACAACTGGGCCTTAATTAAGATCTTAAGAAACCTCAGTCACTTACAGCACCATGTCACCCCACACTTGAAGTCTGTTTCTGGTGCTTCAGCAGGTTCCATTAATGCTTTACTCTCAGCCATGTACTGGTGTCAAGAAGAGTCTGTGCCTTTACATAACAGCATTGATGACAACCTCTTTTATGAAACTTGGGTGAATTTAGGCCTTGAAGACTTGATGATTGAGGGAGAAGATGCAAAAAATAAAAGCTCCCTTCTCTCACGAAGAGGTCTAGAGAAAAAAGGTGAAAAAATCATAGCCCACCTTAAAAAACCCATTTTTAAAAAAGGCTGTGAAGTCCCTCTGGGTGTTGCCGTTACCAAAGTCATACCCATTATCGAAGAGGTACAAGGCATTAAAATCAAAAACCAAAACTTCTCAGTACCACTCACCTTTAAAGTCCGTGGTAACAAAGGTTTTGTTTTTAACAAACCTTTAAAGTCTGAGAGTGATTTTTATATCTCCATCCCTGGTATCGAAAAAGATAGAAATAAACTTGTCAATTTACTTTTTGCCTCAGGGGCATTTCCTGGTGCTTTTGCTCAAGTGAAACTTGACTATATCTATAAAAATAAAAGACACTCAAACTATTTTATAGATGGTGGACTCTATGACAATGTCCCTCTTGACTTGGCCATTACACTGAACAAAGAAGCTAAAACTTTTTTCTTCATGGACCCAAGTAATATGAGAAAAGAGACAATTAAAGATGATATAGATACCAAAGAAGTGCTACCTATGGGATTTATAAGCACAAACCTTTTACCTGTTTTTAGTAGTTTTGATATTATGCAATCTATGAAACTCTATGAAGCCATACACCAAAACTTTAGAGGCAAAACAGACAAAAAATTGATACTCTCTTCAAGGTTTCACCCGATAACGGGCAAATATTTGGGCCATTTTGCTGCATTTTTAGACCAAAACTTTCGTCTCTATGACTACTATGTAGGTGTCTATGATGCTGTGTATCATATGTCTTCTGCCCTAAAACGTATTTATCCTCAAAAATTTAAAACAAGCTCACAAATTGAAATTATGCAAGAAATTAAAACCATCTTAGGCATTGATAAAAACCCTGAAGCACTTGCTGCTTATACACTCTTTTTAGAAACAGAATTTTACAAAACAAACCCTAAAACGACAGATAAATTTTCTGCCATTTATAATGCTTTTAATAGAGAGAAATCAGATACGATGCGTTATGCAAATGATGATTTTAAACTTTTTCTTTCCAAACTTGACCTCTCTTACCTCAATGTAGAAAAAGATGGTTTTGTTGCGTATGCAAAGAAAGACATAGACAACTGGTATAAACGTCCACTTCGTTCCATTGTGAGCCGCATTACCAGCATAGAAAATGACAGGGCTAAAGTCTACCCTGACCATGCTTCTGTAGCCATGCTTGCAAGTATGGGAGCATGGGCAGGAAATAGCTTTATCAAAGAGAAAGATGGTTTATACATACTGCCTTTAGACGTCCCGCAAGATGAAGGAAAAGCCTCTTTGCGTACAGCACTACGTTTACTTCCGGGGGAAGTGGCTGCAGACTTAAGCAATGGTGGCATGAGTTTAGGTTATACGGCACTCTATTATGCAAACTGGGGTGTACTTAATGGCTTCGAAGCCAAAGCTTCTTATGTCATAGCCGATAAAACTAGTAATTTTTTGCGTATAGATATGTCTGCGTTTAAAGCCTATAATGACTCAATGAAGTTTGGTATGGGTCCAAGCTTTTTTGGTGACATAGAAGGTTCCTTTTACCAACGAGACAGTGCTTTTGGTGCCAATGCATATGTGGATTTTCTGGACATATTCAGACTCACTTATGTCTATAGGGACGGTGAGAAAGTCGACAATAACTACTTCTACTTCGGTATAGAAAATATCCCTAGTCTACTCTATTGGCTCAATCGATAAAGAAGACTGAGCTACAATATTTTTTAATCTTCCTTTGTAAGAGTTTTCCGACCTTGGGGTCAAAGATCCACACAATCTTCTCTACCTAAGAGGAGTTTTATCTCTTCTTTGTCATATACTCCATTAAATACCAAACTCCACCTATTATAGAAAACAAAATCAACGGTGCAATCCAAGGGTTTTCTTTAATATATCCAAACATAGAGAGTATAAATTCACTTGAATAATACGCAGAAAGTCCTATGGTTAAAATAAAAACAATAGAAGCAAAGATGTTGTAAATAGCAAACTTTTTAAAGTCATATTTTGAAAGTGCCATAGAGAGTGGTACGAGGGTTTTAATACCATAAAGAAACTTCTGTATAAAAATCGCCCAAACACCATACTTACGCATGATCAGTGTGGCAAGGGCTATTTTTCTTTTGTGTTTAGCAAAGTAAGGTTGTATCTGTTTTTTCTGGTATTTACCAAGGTAAAAAAGAAACATATCCCCTAAGTAGTTAGAAACAGTTGCTATCGCTAAAGCTGTAGTCAAGTCCATTTTTCCCATGTAAGAAAACACACCTGCTGCTGCCACAATGAAAAGTGACCCTCCAAAAGCAAAAAAAGCAACCGCAAAATAACCCCAAGTCTCTAATGATCCAAAATCCATAAAATATCCTCAAATATAGTTGAACCCACTATGTGTACCTAGGTTAATCAGAGGGTTCAAGTGAAACATCATATCGAAAATATATTAATCAGCCATATACACCTTAGTGATATACTCTAGATATGAAAACAAATAATAAGCACAATGAAATCATTTTAGAATCCACAATTACTTGTCCCAAGTGTGGTCATAAAGAGATAGAAATCATGCCAACAGATGCTTGTCAATGGCTCTATGAATGTAAATCTTGTAAGACAATAATTAAACCTAAAAAAGGTGACTGTTGTGTCTATTGTTCCTACGGTACAGTTGCATGTCCACCCATGCAAGAGGGTTCTGACTCTTGTTGTAAGGCGTAATAAACGAGATAATATCCATGAGAAAAGTCACTCTTTTCTTGCTAGACTGATACATTTTTTTTACGAAAGAAACCCTAAGTAGGTAGATGTCTATGCTACAATACGCAAAAGAAGGAAAACAGATGACACTTACCCCAGAAGAACAACAGATTATCTTAGAGAGCATAAGGAACATTCCTGACTTTCCAAAACCTGGCATTGTCTTCAAAGATATCACCACCCTACTTTCAAACCCTAAAGCATTTAACACCCTCATGACACACTTGGAAAATCGCTATAAAAGCTATAATCTAGACTATGTTGCAGGTATTGATGCTAGGGGCTTCATATTTGGTGCTATTTTGGCAGACAGACTTGGCATTGGTTTTGTACCCATTCGTAAAAAAGGGAAACTCCCTCACACGACCGTGTCAGAAAAATACTCTTTAGAATATGGTTTTGATGAAGTAGAAGTACATATAGATGCCTTTACAAACAAAAAAAATGCTAGAGTTTTACTCATAGATGACCTCATAGCCACAGGGGGCACAGCCACAGCAGCAGCAAGTCTCATAGAAAAGGTAGGTGCCATTTGTGTGGAAGCCTGTTTCATCATGGAACTTTGTTTTTTAAATGGTAAAAAAAATATTAAATCTCCTGTCTATAGTGTTTTAGAAATAAACTAATACAACAGCACACAAAATCCTTGAGTAACAAGGCACGCTCTAACCACTACTTTGCTATAATTATTCCAATTACGATAGAAGAGAAACTCATGAATTTACATAAAGAAATATATATACCCAAGCCAAGCCCACATGACCCAGATGAATTAGGACACTTTGGAAGTACTGAAAATTGTCCAGGAGGCTATGGAGGACGTTTTGTACCCGAAACACTTATGCCTGCCCTTGAAAAATTACGTCTTGACTACGAAGCCGTACGTTTTGACAAAGATTTTTGGAGCGAAGTAGACTACTACTACAAAAACTACGTTGGCCGTCCTTCTTCACTTTATTTTGCCGAAAACATTTCCAAAGAACTGGGTGCAAAAGTCTACCTTAAACGTGAAGACTTAAACCACACAGGTGCACACAAAATAAACCACTGTGTTGCACAAGCAATCCTAGCCAAACGTTTAGGTAAAAAGAAAATCATCGCAGAGACAGGTGCAGGACAACACGGTGTGGCAACAGCCACTGTGGCTGCTCTTTTTGGTTTAGAGTGTGAAGTCTTTATGGGTGCCAAAGATGTGGCACGTCAAGAACTCAATGTCTTTAGAATGAAACTTCTTGGTGCCAAAGTACACGCCGTTGAGTCGGGTTCAAAAACACTAAAAGATGCCATGAATGATGCAATTCGTCACTGGGTAACAAACGCAAGAGACACTTACTACCTCATAGGTACAGTAGCAGGCCCACACCCCTACCCAATGATGGTACGTGACATTCAAAGTATCATCGGATGGGAAGCCAAAGCACAACTAGATGTGGTAGAAGGCTGTTTACCTGACAAGGTCATTGCTTGTATTGGTGGTGGTTCAAACGCTTTGGGTATATTTAGCCACTTTTTAGAAGATGAAAGTGTTGAGTGTATCGGTATAGAAGCAGGTGGAGAAGGTCTCGATTGTAAACATGGCTGTTCTTTAGAAAAAGGAAGCCCAGGTGTTTTACATGGACAACTCTCTTACCTCTTACAAGATGAAGATGGTCAAGTACAAGAGGCCCACTCGATCTCTGCAGGACTTGACTACCCAGGTATTGGGCCAGAACATGCTTTCTTAAAAGATAAGAACATTGTCACCTACGACCACATTACAGATGATGAAGCCATGGATGCTTTTGTGTGGCTTTCACAAGCTGAAGGGATTATCCCTGCTTTTGAGTCTTCACATGCCATTGCTTATCTCAAGAAGATGAAGCCTGAAGAGATACAAGGTAAAACCATTTTGGTCAACCTCTCTGGACGTGGAGATAAAGACATGATACAAGCACAAGATATTTTAAAAGAACAATTTAACTAATCTAAAAGGACTTAAAATGAATTTTGAATTAACCGCATTACCCATTGCAGATATCGATGGTGACCTTGAAGTCATCATTGTTGTAGATGGCAAGTTAAAGCACCGTTTTGTACAAGACAAAAAACTTCTTAAAAAAGCAGGTTTTTCTTCTGCACAAGATGAAACGTGCCTACTTGTTGGAAAAAACAGACTTTACGTGGGTGCTTCTTCACTTAAAGGTGCAGACATTAGACGTGCTGCTGCCAATGTCATGAAAGCCATTTTAGGGACCAAATACAAGTCCATTAAAGTTGCTACCTATACCAATAAAGGCTGTACCTACACCCTACGTGCCATGGTCGAAGGGTTCATTTTAGGGGCTTACCGTTTTGAGAGTTATAAAAGCAAAAAGAATGAGTGTAAAATCAAAGATATTACGATCTCACTTGAAGAGTACTCTGAATTAACTATTGACATTGAAAAAGCATCTTTGCTTGTACATAAAGGTCAAATCACCGCAGACGCTACCAACTTTACACGTGACATTGTAAACACAACGCCAGATGACTGTTACCCAGATGTGATGGCTAGTATTGCTGAGGGTATGGCAGAAGACACAGGTTTAAAATGTAACATACTAAAACCAAAACAGCTGAGACGTGAGAAGATGGAAACACTTCTGGCAGTTGCACGTGCATCTCGTCATAAACCGAGAGTGATTCACCTTACACATAAACCCAAAAATGCAAAAAAGGTCATTACCCTTGTCGGTAAAGGTCTTACTTACGATTCAGGTGGACTTAGTTTAAAACCAGCAGACTACATGGTAACTATGAAATCAGACAAAAGTGGTGGTGCTGCTGTTATCGGTATTATGAAAGCCATTGCTGAACTTGACTTGCCTATAGAAGTACATGGTTTTGTAGGAGCTGTTGAAAACATGATTGGTGGAGATGCCTATAAACCTGATGATGTTTTAGTCGCAAAAAATGGTAAAACCATAGAAATCCGTAACACTGACGCAGAAGGTCGTCTTGTTTTAGCAGATGTACTCTGTTATGCACAACAAGAAGTGAAAGCAGACTACCTCTTTGACTTTGCAACACTTACAGGGGCTTCAGTGGTTGCTGTGGGTCACTACACTTCTTCTATTATGGGGAACAACAAAGAGGTACAAGACTTAGTCGTAAAAGAGGCTCACAATGCAGGTGAACTCGCCACTGCACTAGACTTTAACTCTTACCTTAAAAAGACCATCAAGTCTGAAATTGCAGACATCTGTAACATTTCAAGCACTCGTTATGGTGGGGCCATTACTGCAGGGCAATTTTTGTCTGAATTTGTAGACAAAAAACATGCAGACAAATGGGCACACATTGACATCGCTGGACCTGCTTTTGTAGAACATGCTTGGGGTGAAAACCCACATGGTGCTTCAGGTGCTGGCGTAAGAATGATGGTAAAACTCATAGAAAACCTTGCAAATGGAAAAAAACACTAATGTCTTTTAAAACGCTTTTTTTCTCTTCTTTTATTATTTTACTGCTTGCAGGATGTGGGAAGTCTTCAGATATAGATCTTCCTATCCTAGAAGCTGATTATACAAGCAACCCTGAACTTAAAGAGATCTTGTCTTCTGCAAAAACAGAAAAAGTCAAAACAACAGAAAAAGTCAAAACAACAGAAAAAAAAGCCAAAAAGAAAAGCAAGACCAAAAGTAAAAAGAAAGAAATCAAAACCACAACGTTAGCAAGTACACAATCGTTTACTGGTGGTAAAATGGCTGATGGTTTAGATATGCATAGAATCCGTGCTTCTGCCAACAGTGCCAAAACACGTTTAGTGTTTGAAAGTTACCTTTGGAATGTAAATAAAAACATACCAACAACCCAAGCCAATAACTCTGGAAACTATCTTTTTACCTATGATTCAGAGGCCAGTACGATTACTGCACTCATCAATGGATATAGAGCTTTTTCTGCACTCACTGGTGCCAAAGTAGCGACTTTTCCAGAAGGTAGTATGATTAAAAATATTAAGCTGCTACCTTATATGGATGACTCGGGGTATAAATTTACAATTCACGTAAAAGAAGATGCACAGGTTAAAGTTTTTGAACTCAAAAACCCTGGACGTATCGTCGTAGATATCTACAAAATATATTAGAAAAAGATGGGCTAACCCCCTCTTCACTAACATTTAGATAAAATCACAACAATATAACTCACTAAGGATTCACCATGGGATTAGGCATCGGACTTGTCGGACTACCAAATGTAGGAAAATCAACCACTTTTAACGCACTTACTAAAGCACAAAATGCAGAGTCAGCCAACTACCCTTTTTGTACCATTGAACCAAATAAAGCAGTCGTGCCAGTACCAGACAAAAGACTAGACGCACTCGCAAAGATCGTCAACCCTGAAAAAATACAGCACTCAACCCTAGATTTTGTAGATATTGCAGGTTTGGTTGCAGGTGCTTCCAAAGGGGAAGGTCTTGGAAATAAGTTTTTAGGAAACATCCGTGATACTGAAGTCATTTTACACATTGTAAGATGTTTTTCTGATGACAACATTGTACACACAGAAGGAAGTATTGACCCTATTCGTGATGTTGAGATTATTGAGCAAGAGCTTCTCTTTGCAGACATTGATGCCCTACTCAAACGTATAGATATGCTTAAGAAAAAAGCACGTGGAAATGACAAAGATGCCAAAGAACAACTTGTTGTTGCTGAGGCACTTCTTTTGCACATTGAAGATGGTGCACCCGTTTCTACCTTTGCTGACATAGAGTCTGATGGTTTTATTGCGATGAACAAAGAGTTACGTCTACTTACCGCTAAACCTATCATCTATGGTGCCAATGTAGATGAGGATGGTTTAGAAGAAGACAGTGAATATGTACAAAAACTCAAAGCTTATGCTTCTGAGCGTGGTTCAGAAGTCATTAAACTTTGTGCAAAAGTTGAAGAAGACATGGTCGACTTTGAAGACGATGAAAGAGATGAAATGCTTGCAGACTTAGGGGTAACAGAGTCAGGCCTTGAGCAAATCATTCAGAAAGGTTTTGACACACTTGGACTTATGTCATACTTTACTGCTGGTGTAAAAGAAGTACGTGCATGGACCATTCGTAAAAACACTACTGCACCTAAAGCGGCCGCGGCCATTCACAATGACTTTGAAAAAGGTTTTATTCGTGCAGAAGTGATTGCTTATGATGACTTCATTGAGTTTGGTGGAGACAATGGTGCCAAAGAGGCAGGAAAAAACAGACTTGAAGGTAAAGAGTACATCGTTCAAGACGGTGATGTGATGCACTTCAGATTTAATGTTTAAATAAAGGATTGTTTTGAAGAAGTTATTTTTATTTACGCTACTTGCTTTTACCTTACTTGGCTGTGACAGCAAAAAAGGTACATTTTTAGAAACTGTGGTCAGTCAAAATGACCATAAAACTTCTGTAAACAAACTGCAAAAACTCATTAAGGAACAAGCCTTAACACTTTTTGAAACCATTGACCATAAAGCCAATGCACATGCCGTACAAATGAACTTAAAACCAGAAACCCTTGTCGTTTTTGGTAACCCTAAAATGGGTACAGTGTTAATGAATTGTAACCCTTCTATAGGACTAGATTTACCTTTACGTATTTTAGTTTCTACTGACTATGAAGGCATTACAACTTTCATTTACACCAACCCTGAGTATTGGTCACTTAAACACAACATTAAAGACCAAAACTGTCTTTCAATTATTAACAAAGCAAAAATGGCTCTTTCAAACTTAGCCAAAAAAGCAGGAGAAAAATAAAATGCTCATCTCAACCAATGAAATACTTTACCGTATCAAAAAAGCACTAAACTTTACACAAAAAGAGATGCTTCAATGTTATACTCTTGAAAACTATGACATGAAAGAAAACCATTTAGAAGCACTTTTAAAACGTCGCCTAGATAAAGGTTTTGAACTTTGTTCTTATGAAGAGTTGGGTGTATTTTTAGATGGTCTTGTCACACTAAAACGTGGCCCATCTCCAAAAAAAGACTCTGAGGCAGAAGCACTTGAACTGACCAATAACCTCATACTTAAAAAACTTCGTATAGCCCTAGAGCTTAAAGAAGCAGAAACAGAAATTATCTTTGGTCTTGCAGAGATAGAACTGAGTAAACAACAACTTTCTTCATTGTTTAGAAAAGAGAGTCATAAAAACTTTAAGCCCTGCTCCGATGAACTTCTTATGTCATTTTTAGAAGGTTTAGATGAATTTTACTATGATGGTGAAGAGATCTAATGTTGACATTAAGAAGTCTTAGCGCAACACTGTGCATATTTCTTCTTAGCAATAGTATACATGCAGCACTTCCTCCTGCTGTACAAGATGATAAAGATCTAAGCGTCATGCAAACTTTCATTCAAAATCATCCTAAAGTATCTTCTACACTTCGTTCTATTAATCTCGAAGAAAAAAAAGTTTATTTCTCTAAAAACTGTGTAGCAATTTTTACAAGAAAATTCTCTTTTCATCTTCCTGGATGGGTAGGACCCGCATCACCTTTAATCTTTGACAGTGCTACTTGCCCTATTGACTAATCATGTATTTCAAATACTAAGCGCTAAACAATAAAATCCCAACTTCCCTCAATATTTTCCACAAACCAATAAATAATTAAAAATTATATTTTGAATCATATCTATTAAGATATTTGATATACTATATTTAGAACAAAAAATGGAAAAGATAGAAAAAAGGAAATTAGATGAAAGCTGTCACGTCATTTGCGAAAAAAACCCTCTGCCTCTCTGCACTTTGTGCTGCACTCTTGTTCAGCACAAGTATTCAAGCCAAAGGGCCACTAAGTACTGATATAAAGACAAAATCTCTACCTACACATACATTAACTGAGTCACGTATAAATTCCGTGATTAAAGAGGCTTATGCAAAATTCAAAAACAACCAAGATGGGAAAAATGCTGACTATATTAAAGCCCTAGCGATTGTTGATTCTAAGATGTTTGGTATTTCACTAATGACTCCCGATGGAAAAATCTATGAAATTGGGGACACTAAAGAGGTGGTTTCTATCCAATCTATTTCAAAAGTATTTACTGTAGCCAAAGTGATGCAAGAAAAAGGTGAGAAGTTTATACAAGAGAAAATTGGGGTTAATGCTACAGGACTTGCTTTTAATTCCATCATCGCTATTGAGTTACATGGTGGCTCAGCGTCTAACCCTTTTGTAAATGCAGGGGCTATTCAATCTACCTCATGGGTAAAGGCAAAAGATTCTAAAGAGCGTTGGACAAAAATTTATGACTATATGAATGACTTTGCAGGAAAAAAACTTGGATTTAATGAAAAAGTCTATAACTCAGAAGTCAATGACAACAAAAATAACCAAGCCATCTCCAAAATACTAGACGCACGGGGAAGAATGGGTTCAGACCCACTAGAAGCCACTACCGTTTATACCAAACAATGTTCAGTCAATATCTCTTCTCATGACTTAGCTGTCATGGCTGCAACCTTTGCCAATGATGGGGTAAACCCCGTGACAGGTAAAAAAGTACTAGACCAAAAGTATGTACCAAAAATACTCGCAGTCATGGCTACAGCAGGTTTGTATGATAATGCTGGAGACTGGTTATACCTCACAGGTACCCCTGCTAAATCTGGTGTCGGTGGTGGTATCCTTGCCGTAGTTCCTGGTAAATTAGGTATTGGTGTGGTTTCACCTCCACTCGATCAATTTGGAAACTCTGTACGTGGTCAACAAGCCGCAGCTTACATCATTGACAAATTGGGTATCAACCCACTTGCACAGTAAGGAGCAACTATGAAGCTTTCATACTCCAAAACCCTTCTTATGGCGCTTTTTCTACTTGTTGGGTCTAGCTTAAATGCAGCCGAATCTCTTACTCCGGCAAATGCAGTTGAAGATGACCATGCTTATGAAACAGTAAGCCATACCGATGAAAAAAAAGATGGATACATTTTAGGTGATGGTTGGAAAATAAATGGGGACCTTAGAATTGGTTATGTTGATTACGACTACAGCAATAGCCCTAACAACTTTGACCCCAATGTCAATAAAGGCCATACCGATTCAAGAGGTATCTATGTGATACCCAAACTTTCCATTACTTCACCTACCTACAATGGCTTCTCTTTTAAAATCACAGGTGCAGGGTCCACAGATTTTGGGATTAATAATCCTATTTATGAGTCACGTACCTTTGGTTTTGGTGCTTCAGGAAGTTCTTATGCCATTTTACAAGAAGCATACATTAAATACGTCAATGGTGCACATACTTTCTTAGCGGGTAACTACGAACTCTCTACACCTATGGTCGATGCAGATGACTGGTACCTTTTGGCCAACAGTTTTCAAGGTGTGTATTATAAAAACACTTCTATAGAAAACATCATGCTTGCAGGTGGATACATCTATAAGATGTCAGGACCTTGGGACTCTGGGGCAGATGGTGCAAACTTCCATACCATTGCAGACACTTCTTATATAGCCTCAGAAGATAAAGAAAATGCTGGTGATGCTGGTATGTGGGCAGGGGTAATACAATACACCAAAGATGAACATAACCTTCAACTTTGGGATTATTATGCAGTAGATTTGTATAACACTTTCTTTGGCCAATACGATTATAATGGTAAGTTTGATGGAGGTACCTATGATGCGGGTGGCCAAATCATCAATTTTAA
>CAUZVG010000026.1:0-15294 GCA_963583215.1 Campylobacterales bacterium
AGGTCTGCGACCAATTTAGCAGAGATAGGTACTCTAGGTGCTGCTTTTCTATCTTGTCTTGCATAACCATAATAAGGAACAACAGCAGTGATAGACTTAGCAGACGAACGTTTAAGTGCATCCGTCATAATAAGCAATTCCATCAAGTTGTCATTAGCTGGTGCAGAGGTTGGTTGGATGATAAAGACATCTTTACCACGTACAGACTCTGCAATTTGTACAGAAATTTCACCATCTGAAAAACGTTTGATAGTTGCTTTTGAGAGAGGTTGCTCCAAATATTTTGCTATCTCTTCAGAGAGTTCAGGGTTTGATGTACCAGAAAAAATCATGTATCCGCTCATGTGTGTGTACCTTATGTTTTAATACACGTATTTTACACAAATGTTGATATAAAACCTCTGAAAAAGGGGATTTAAAGGGATGTAGTATTACACTTACGCAATACATTAACCACAAATATAAGGACATATGATACGTAAATTTTTTAGGAAAAAAGCTTCAGGAAAAGGTAAAGTAGACACTTTTTTAGACAAATACAACCTTCCTAGAGCCTACTTTAATATCAACAGAAAAATGATCACAAGAGGCATTCTCATTGGACTTTTTTGGGCTTTTATACCCATGCCTATGCAAATGGTAGCCGTCATTGCCTGTACCCCATTTATACGTTTTAATGTAGCCCTTGCCATTGCTATGGTGTGGCTCTCCAACCCTTTTACTATGCCATTCATGTACTACATGGAGTACCTCACAGGAAACTTCCTTTTAGGCAAAGAGGGCTTACCCGACATTGCACTGACTTTAGAATGGTTCTCTGACAACATAACAGATATTTTTGTACCCCTTTATGTGGGTGCAGCCTTTTACTCCATTGTGGTCTCTTTTTTGATTTACCTCTTGCTCAATTGGTTGTGGATACGTTCAGTAATAAAAGAAAAATCTGAAAAGAAAAAGAAATACCGTAAATAAGCCCAAAATATACCAACGGTTAACCTAAATAGTTTATGATAACTTAAAAAGAATCAAACATGTATAAGAAAACCGTCCTCGCCTTACTTGTGCTCTTCTCCTTTAACTCACTTCATGCTGCGTATTACTTACAGTCTAGTAAACGTGCTAAAAGTATCATCGACCGCATGCCAAAAGCTAAGGTGGCAGACATGAGAAATATCCCCCAAAACCCTGCGTATTATGCTTCTCAGGTGAAGCCATTTTCAAAAAAGAAACAAGCACGACTAGACAAAGAATACAATAAAAAGTACTTTAAACCATGGTCACTCTCTAGAATGGATATCCCTAAAGAAGACTACGGTTGGGAAATACGTTTCATAAAAAGAAAACCTATTTATAGAGCAAAAGGTTCCCGTATAACGCCAGCCAAGTATAATCAGTGGATAAAAAATGCCAACTATAAAAAGATTAATACTAAAAAATATAAAGCGATCACTATTCGCCGTACTGATGTCAAAGCCTTACCAACCATTTCAGATTTTTACAGAGATCCTAAAAAAACCGGTGAAGGTTTTCCTTTTGACTACAACCAAAACTCCGCTTTACATATCAATGTTCCTTTGATGATTTCTCATTTTTCCAAAGATGGTCACTGGGCATTTGTGCAAGCTTCTTACTCTTTTGGTTGGATCAAAGTTAAAGATTTGGCTTTGGTCAACAGTAACTTTATAAAAAAATTCAAAAATGGAAACTACTCCATGGTCATAAAAGACAACATGCGCCTTTATTCTGGAAAGAAAAGCGTCTCATTGGTTAAGCTAGGTGCCCTCTTCCCCCGGTCAAAAGATGGTATTTCTTATTTGGTGGCTAGAAAAGATAAAAAGGGACAAGCACAGTTTGAGAAAGTCATTGTGACCAAGCAAAATGCTATGGCAAAGAAACCCCTGCCTTTTACACCTAGAAATGTCGCTATGGTGGCCAAAGAGTTTTACGGAGAACCTTACGGTTGGGGTGGCTCCTATGGGTGTCGTGACTGTTCAGCGACCACGAGAGACTTCTTAGGACCTTTTGGGATTTTCCTACGTCGGAACTCCTCTAAACAAGCCAAAGATGGCAAAAAGACTAATATACGTGGTCTTTCCAAAGCCAAAAAGAAAAAGAAAATCATCAAAGATGCTGAGCCTTTTGCTTCCCTGCTACATGTGCCAGGTCACATTGTTCTTTACCTAGGACAGTATAAAGGTGAACCTGTGATTATGCATACCTACTGGGGTATACGTAAGAAAAACCGTACGAAGCTCATCACAGGTCGTACCATTATCACCACCACCGAACCAGGCAAAGAACGTCGTGACATCCGTGAAGGCTCTAAACTTATCAACACACTTCAAAGTATTGTGACCTTTTAGTTTGAAGAATTATTTTGCCAATGAGTTCAGCTCTCAACTGCTCTGTGAAACTGTAAAACATGCAAACATTCAAGTGGGTGTTTTTAGCTACTACTCCGGTTTTCACCATCAACACTCTTTTGAAGGCTGTGTACGTTATTTGGATAAAAGATCCAAAGAAGTAGACAAACTCATTATTGGTAAATACTGTTCTATTGGTTCAGGCGCTGTATTTATGATGGCAGGCAATCAAGGACATCGTTCTGACTGGGTGAGTTCTTTCCCTTTTTATTATCAAGCCAATATTTTTAAAGAAGCCAAAAATGCTTATGAAAAAGCTGGAGATACCCTCATTGGAGATGATGTCTGGATAGGCTCGGAAGCCATGATACTCGCAGGTGTAAACATAGGTTCTGGTGCCATCATTGCAGCGAGGTCTGTGGTCGTAAAAGATGTCCCTCCTTACGCTGTGGTAGGTGGAAACCCTGCACAAGTCATCAAATACCGTTTTGATGAAGCAGACATCCAAAGCCTCTTAGAGCTCAAATGGTGGGACTGGTCTGAAGAAAAAATCAAAATTGCCATGCCAAACATTTGTGCCACAGATATTCAAGGTTTAATTGACTTTAAGCTAAAATCTCAGTCATGAAATATAATAGCAAAACAGAAAACACTAAAAAAGAAAAAATCAAAATATTTACCACCACCATTACAGGTGGGCAATACAAAGGTAAAAAAGTAGAAATACCCGATATTTTCACCACACGCTCTTCCAAAGGTATTTTAAAAGAATCCCTTTTTAACACTTTACAGTTTGACATTATGGACAAAAACTTTGTAGAAGTCTTTTCTGGTTCAGGGTCCATTGGTCTTGAAGCACTAAGCCGTGGCGCTGGACAAGTCTACTTTATGGAGTATAATCGTACTGCATTTAAGTGTTTAGAAGGAAATGTTAAACGCATAGACCCATCACGGTCTCACCTCTTTTTTGGGGACAGTTTTGAAAAGTTTGAAACCATCTACGCTATGGTGAAGAAAAGCAGTGAGAAAACCTATTTCTACTTTGATCCACCCTTCTCTACCAGAGATGGCATGGATGACATTTATGACAAAACCATTGCACTTATAGAAGGCATTGAAGCGGACATCTGTGAAATGGTCATTGTAGAACATATGACTAAACTTGATATGCCTGAAAAGGTTGGAGAATTAACACTCTTTAAGCGTAAAAAGTTTGGTCGTAGTACCATGACTTACTATAAACCCACACTATAGGGAAGCTAAAGTACTAATTGACAATCTAGCCAGGTTTCACGAATATTTTCTGCTAAGACTGGGGAAGAGTAGTAGAATCCTTGCATATGATGACAGCCCTGAGAGAGAAGGAAATCTTTTTGCTCTTCTGTCTCCACCCCTTCTGCAATAAGTTCAAGCTTCAAACTTTTCCCCAAAGCGATAATAGCTTCCACAATGGCAATATCATCAGAGTCTTTTGGTATATCGGAGATGAAAGATTTATCAATTTTTAGTCGACGAATAGGTAAACGTTTCAACAAAGACAAAGAAGAGTAGCCTGTACCAAAGTCATCAATCGAGATCATAATACCTAAGTCATTTATCTCTTCTAATTTATGAATGACCTCTTCTGTTTTTCTAATCATTTGACCTTCAGTGATTTCTAGTTCTAACCAGCCTGCCTCAAAAGAGTAAGTTTTCATATTGGCTTTAAGCTCATCAATAAAATCTGGACTTTCTAAATGTCTAATAGAAATGTTTAAAGCCAGTGTCCCTGGAGATAAACCTTCTTCATACCAATCACGGACTTGCTTCATCGCTTTTTTCATCATCCATCTATCTATTTCGACCACCATACCGGTCTCTTCAGCAAGGGTGATGAAGTGGCTTGGTGAGAAGATACCTTTTGTGGGATGTTGCCAACGTATCAGTGCTTCAATCCCCACCATACTTTGGCTAAGTGCATTGATTTGCGGCTGATAATGAATGATGAATTCTTCATTATCAATAGCCGTACGTAAAGCATTTTTCATATCCATATGCGCCAAAGCTATCTCTGTCATTTCTTGATTGTAAAAGATGTAAGTATTACGTCCATCCGCTTTAGCTTCATACATTGCTGTATCTGCATACTTGAGCAGGTTCTCAGCACTCAATGCATGTTCAGGGTAGAGTGTCACGCCTATGCTTCCTGAGACATAAAGACAATTGTCATCTACCATCATTGGCTCAGCAAGTATCTTCAAAACTTTTTCGACCAAAGCAGAAGCATCCTTCAGTGAAGAAAAATGTTTTAAAATAATGGTAAATTCATCCCCACTTAGACGTGCTAATTTATCTTCTTTACCTAACACACCTTTGAGTCTAATAGAAACTATTTTTAAAACATCATCTCCCACTTTATGCCCCAAAGAATCGTTAATATCTTTAAAACCGTCTAAGTCAATAAAAAAGAGGGCAAAAGCACTTTTTTTGGCTTTAGATTCAGCAATTGCTTCATCCAAGTGTTCAGAAAAGAGCAAACGGTTTGCTAACCCTGTCAAGGCATCATGGTGGGCTTGAAAATGCAGTTTCTCTTTTTGTTCTAAAAGTGCATCTTCTGCTTCTTTACGTCTGGTATTGTCTTTATTAATGCCAACTATACCTATTGGGATACCATAGGCATTTCGCATCAGCGTCAAAGAGAAAGAGATGGGTATGAGTGTTTTGTCTTTTTTAACGAGACATACATCTGCAGAGTGAGTCCCCTTCTCTTTTAAAAGCGTCTTATAGTTTTTTAAAGAAGGTAAATCTTCTTCTCTATACAAAAGTGAAATATTTTTACCTATGACTTCTTCTGCAGCGTAACCAAAAATTCTTTCTGAACCAGCATTCCAGCTTACAATGACGCCATCGAGGTCTGTTGTGGTTACCGAGTCGTTAATTTGTTCAATCATTTCTGCTTGGTAGAGGTATTTGAGTTGTAACTCTTTCTCTTCTGTAATGTCTGTATGGGTACCAACCATACGTATTTTTCTACCTTTTTCATTATAAAGTATCTGTGCCCTACCCAGTACCCACACCCAATGGCCATCTTTATGTTTTAATCTGTGGGTATTTTCAAAATATTGGATTTGTTCTTTTTCTTGTACTCTTAGTCTCGCAAGTATCTTTTTTTGATCATCTTTATGTACCCTTAGCGACCAAGAAGAGAGAGCATTTGGCAATTCATCATCCTCATACCCTAACATTTTTTTCCAACTTGGCGAAATATAGATACGCTTGTGTTCAATATCCCAATCTAAAACAGAAGTTTTACTTCCTTCTAGTGCCAACTCTATACGTTCTGTAAATCGAACATCATGAAGGCTGTATTCTTGGAATGTTTGACTATCAGAGATGTTAGGTTTTTGCACTTAAGTTCCCACTTTCTAGATTATGTTTAATTGAAAGAAGTTTATCTAAATTAAGCCTAGTCCATCGTTATTTGCTACGAAATATCTATCAAATTTTTTATCACTGTTTATTTTGTTTACTTTTGCTATAATTTATCACTTTCGGAAACATATTAGGAGTCAGACTTGACAAGAAACAAAACAGAAGACCGCATTGCACTTTTTATAGATTGTGATAACATTTCGCATCGATCCATTGCCGGTATCATCAATGAATTAAGTAAATTTGGCGTGGTAAACATCCGTCAAGCGTATGGAAACTGGACCAAAGACAACCTCAAAAACTGGGAAGACAAACTTTTAGAGTTTGCCATTAAACCCATACAGCAGTTTGACTATTCTAAAAACAAAAATGCCACAGACATACTCATGACCATTGATGCCATTGACTTACTGCACACCAAAGACATTGATGCTTTTGCTTTTGCTACCTCAGACTCTGACTTTACCCCTGTGGTAATGCGTGTTCAAGCTGAAGGTATTAAAGTCTTTGGTTTTGGCGAGAAAAAAACACCTAAACCTTTTATGGCTGCATGTTCCCAGTTCATTTTTACAGAAAAACTCATGTCAAACAACCCACAAAAAGCTGACATGCAGCCCCATGAAGTCTTACATGCTATCACTAGACAAGCGGGTGCGGAGATGCGTGCAGATGATTGGCTTGTCAATGTACTTAGAACAGCACTAGAACAAACCATGGATGATGAAGGATGGGCAAACCTTGCAGGTATTGGTCAATACATCAACAACTCCACCTCTTTTTCACCCATAAACTATGGCTATAAAAAACTCTCTTCTCTCATTGATGAGATAGATCTTTTTGATGTTTATGTAGACCCAGATAGTAAAATGATGAGCATACGTGACAAGAGGTTTGGCAACTAGCCCTATTATTAGAGGCTCTCTTGTGCTATAATGCTGTCACTATTTACGAAGGCAAACACGTGACAAACCAAAGCGCTAAAACACAAAAATTCATACTCAAACTCTTCCCTGAAATCATGGTGAAAGGGTCTTCGGCCAAACGCCAAATGGTCGGTCAACTTTACAATAACCTTTTAAAAATGTTTGGCCGCATTGATGAAGAGATCAAAGTCAAAAAGTTTTCAGATAAACTGGAAGTCCTTACACCTCTTAGCTGTATTACCGAAGTCAGACAACTTCTTTTAGACACTTCAGGTATTGAACAAGTCTTAGAAGCACTACAGTTTGACAAGATGGAAACCTTAGATGAAATTAAAGTCAAAGTGGGTGAAGTGTGTCATAAAGAGATAGAAGGTAAAACCTTTGTCGTCCGTGCCAAACGCTCAGGAAAACATGACTTTAGGTCTACAGAGTTAGAACAAACTGTTGGTGGCTACATGTTGGCTACCTTTCCTTCTAATGGCGTAGACTTACACCACCCCGAAGTCACTTTACGTATTGAACTCATTAACAATCAACTCAACATCATTACCACGAAACATGCAGGACTTGCAGGTTTTCCTTTGGGTACACAAGGAGACATACTCTCTTTAATGTCCGGAGGTTTTGACTCGACTATTGCTTCATACCTTACCATGAAACGTGGGCTTAAAACACACTTTATTTTCTTTAACCTTGGTGGTATTGCCCATGAAATTGGCGTAAAACAAGTTGCTCTTTACCTTTGGAGTAAGTTTGGTTCTTCTCACCGTGTCAAGTTCATCTCTGTGCCTTTTGATGATGTCTTAACAGAAATATTTCGTTCTACCCATGAGACTTACATGGGTGTAACCCTCAAACGTCTGATGCTTTTGGCTTCTGAAAAAGTAGCCAATGAAATGGAAATAGACGCCCTAGTTACGGGTGAATCCGTAGCACAGGTAAGTTCTCAAACCCTACGTAACCTAGCACTCATTGACCAAGTGAGCAACAAACTCATTCTACGTCCTTTAGCCACCATGAACAAACAAGACATCATCAACATGGCAAACGACATTGGTACCCGTAGATTTGCAGAAAATATGCCTGAGTATTGTGGGGTGATTTCTAAAAACCCAATTACCCATGGTTCTTACAAACGTATGGAAAAAGAAGCCAAGCGTTTTAACTACGCAGTCTTAGACAAAGCAGTAGAAGACTCTGTAAGTATTAATGTAGATGAAATTATTGATGATGTAGCCAATGCTTCTCCTATAGAAGTTGTCAAAGTCTTAAATGATAACTATGTGGTCATTGACATACGTGCAGAAGATGAGTGCATAGAAACAAGCTGTAAAAGCATCAAAATTCCTTTTCATAAACTTAAAACTGAGTTTAAAAAATTGCCCCAAGACAAAGAGTATCTACTCTACTGTGAGAAAGGCATTATGTCTCAGTTACATGCACAGTACCTTAGAGATGCGGAAGATGCGAAGAATGTGAGGGTTTATAGACCGTAAAAAGATAGAACTCTTTTCAAAGAATACCTTGTCCAAATAACGGTGATTTTAATTAAACTTTTAAAAATAAACGGACATTTTTTGTGTCTGTTTATTTGAATATTTAATATTAAAGGGTGTATAGTGTTCCTTAAATAAATAGTTAGGCAGGCCACGAATGATACAATTTCTGATTCTTAACTTTATTGCAACTGCATCTGAGTTTATATGCTAACAAAAATGAGGAGCGAATAGTTTATCCTAGCGGGAAAACTATTCGCTCTATTCAAACCTCTTCGCTCAGAAAACTCTTCAGGATTTTCCGATATCATACTGAATAGTGATCCGTGTGCCTGTTAGAGCATGAAGAAGAATATAAAATGAAAATTGCTGAAGTGGTCAAGGAATTATATCATTCATATAACTCTTCTGTTAATGATATTTAGGGTCGGAGTAAAAACCATGCACAGCACTCTAATTTTAATTAGTATTGTTACTCCATCACCAAATACTTAACCCAAAATATTCAGAAATAAAAGGTAAGCCCATGTTAAAGTATCTAAGTACAACTCTGTTGACAGGTGTTATTACACTGTTTCCTCTAGTATTAACAATCTATCTTATCTACTGGTTAGGTGTGACTTCTGAAGAGATTATGGGTAAAGTATTTCGCGATATATTACCTAATGATACTTACTTCCCCGGTCTTGGTATGTTTGCCGGAATTATAATAGTTTTTATTGTTGGTCTAATGATGAAGGCTTATCTTGTACGCAAAATCTTTAGCCTTGGAGAAAATCTTCTCTACCGTCTACCGCTTATTAAATCAGTATATCGTGCTTTTCGTGATTTCTTTGATTTTTTCTCACCAAAGAAGGAAGGACTTGGACAAGCAGTGGCCGTCACTTTTCAAAATATAGAGTTAGTTGGTTTTGTAACGCAAGAAGATCCCGGGCGACTCCCCCCATCATTTCGTGATCGTGATTGTGTACTTGTATATCTACCGATGAGTTACATGGTTGGTGGCTATACAATACTTGTTCCACATGATGAAATTCGCCCATTAGATATGACTCGGGATGAAGCAATGCGATTTGTACTAACGGCAGGGATCACAGGAAGAAAGACATAGCATTAACATCAGGAATATACTCTCAGTCTAGAGTCTATTGGCAGGCTGAAAATCCTGTAGCGATAACCTTGCTTATGCATGCCTTTGGGGAGCATGTGTCTCGGTACGACCATGTGGCACAACAGTTTTTAGACCGTAATATTTCAGTGATAGGGGTTTAAGTCTTTATTAAAACAATCATAACCAGCCTGTCCCATAACAAATGTAAAAGTCTATAGACCTGAATAATTATAATTTATACTTCAGCAATACATAAGCAAATCATATAATAGCTTGATTTTTAGAGATTTTTCTGCTATAATGCGGAACTTTTCTGCAAGAGAGTACTAAACTCCTTTTACGAGATAACTATTATCTCCTCTATTCCAGGCTTAGACCTGCGACACAAAGTTTGGTATCGGTTTGCAAAAAACAGGGTTTTAAAGCGCTTGATACCATAGAAATATACTTCTTAACTATACAAGACCATACAAACACCGATAATTTAACACAAAGAATATTTATGAAATTTACAGATTTTAATTTAAAAGACACGATCCAAGCTGCCGTAACAGACGCTGGATTTACAGAACCTTCACCCGTACAAAGAGATGCTATTCCTATCATTTTAGAAGGTCATGACATTATTGCTCAGGCACAAACTGGTACTGGTAAAACAGCTGCATTTGGACTCCCTGCAATGTCTATGATGAAAGCAGATGGTTCTGTTGAAGGACTTGTTATTGTTCCTACACGTGAACTTGCAATGCAAGTTTCTGATGAGCTTTTCCGTTTTGGAGCAAAAAGTGGACTTAAAACTGCTACAGTTTATGGTGGTACACCTTACGGTAGACAAATTGACCGTATCAAACAAGCATCTATCGTTGTAGCAACACCAGGACGTCTTCAAGACCTTCTTATGTCTGGTAAAATCAAGATAAACCCTAGCTTTGTTATCTTAGATGAAGCAGATGAAATGCTTGACATGGGTTTCTTAGATGAAATTAAAAACATCTTTTCATTCCTTCCAAAAGAGCGTCAGACACTTATGTTCTCAGCAACAATGCCAAATGGTATTAGAAAACTAGCAGAGCAGATTTTAAATAACCCGAAAACAGTTTCAATTACAAAATCAGAAAAAACCAATTCAAAAATTACGCAACTTTACTATGTGGTACAAGAAAGAGAACGTGATGATGCATTGGTAAGACTTATCGACTATAAGAACCCGAAAAAATGTATTATTTTCTGTCGTATGAAAAAAGAAGTTGATAGACTTGTAGCACACATGACTGCACAAGGATTCAAAGTATCTGGTCTTCACGGAGACATGGAGCAAAAGCAAAGAGAAGTAACTATTAGAGCCTTTAAACAAGGTGGTATCGATATCTTTATTGCAACAGATGTTGCAGCACGTGGTCTTGATGTAAACGATGTAACACATGTTTTCAACTACCACATTCCTTTTGACTCTGAGTCTTATGTTCACCGTATTGGTCGTACAGGTCGTGCCGGTAAAACTGGTGAGGCTATCACGCTTGTAAGTCCAAATGAGCTTAGAACTATTAAACGTATCGAAAAAGATGTGGGTACAACAATGGCCTCACAAGTCATCCCTACACGTATGGAAGTACAAAATAACCGTTCAGATGAGTTGATTGCTAAAATTGCAGAGACAAAAGTAACAGAGAAAGCCATTGAACTTGTGAAAACACTTCAACATGATCTTGACATTGTTACTATCGCGCATTTACTAGCTTCTATGATTCAAAGCGAAAACTCTGTTAAAGGTAAAGACACAATCGGTCTTGGTCTTGAAGAGATAGCACTTCTTATGGAACGTGCAATGACACAACGTGGTGGTGGCGGAGGCGGTGGTGGCCGTAACCGTAGACGTGGTGGCGGCGGAGGCGGCGGCGGTGGATACCGTGGAAACCGTTCAGGTGGTGGCGGCGGTGGAAACCGTAATGGACGCTCTGGCGGTGGAGATCGTAATGGACGTTCAGGTGGCGGAGACCGTAATGGACGCTCTGGTGGTGGACGTGACAGCCGTAATGGTGGTCAAGGTTCAAGAGGCTAATCTACTTGCCCCATACTTGCATAATATTTATTATGCAAGTATTCTTCCATAAACTTTCTTGTCTTATGTCAAGACGCCCTTCCCCTCTTTTTCGTTACAATAGACCCTTCTACTAAAAAGGATCTCTCTTATGAAATTTTCACAAAATCAAACAAACAATTATTTTTTCTCTCAACCCCATCAATCTTTTTTTATTTTGGCTTTTATCTCAGCACTTGTACTTTGCTACTATTTCTCTTTGCCTTTAAAGGCTTAGTAATCCTCAACCTAGACCCCACAAGTTTTCATGCTTATGGTTTTACCTATTTACTTTTTACCCCTGCTTTTTTTGGCTTTTTATTTAGCACTTTTCCTCGTTTTTCTTCCACCCCTGCCATTGAAAAGTCCGTCTATTTACGTGTCTTTACGCTCTTTGCAGCAGGTTCTATATTTTTTGTCTTAGGTGCACTTTTTCATCCTCTTCTTTTGGACTTAGGACTGCTCTTTCTCTTTTTAGGACATCTGTTTGGTTTTTTAATACTCAAAAACATTTATACCCTCACAGAAGTGCAAGACAAATTTGACATCTACTGGCTCACTCTGACCATGGGCTTTGGTTTGATTGGACATTTACTTTTTATATTGGGCACTTCGCTTCTTTGCCGTTCTCATACAAGGTAAAAATTTAACAAAATAATATATAATGTGCCTTATTTACGAGGATACTTACCATGCCCAATAGACCCATATACATTACCGACCTAGACCATACTTTTTTACGTACGGACCAGTCTGTCTCAGCATTCTCAGAAAAAGTATGGAATGAAAAAGCCAAACATAGCATACTATCAGTTGCCACAGCTAGATCTTTTCAAAAGTCACGTGATTTTCTTTCAAAACTACACTTATCTGCCCCTATGATACTCTTAGATGGGACTATGATAGTCACACCTGAAAAAAAACTCATAGACATCAAAACACTCAATAAAGAATTAGGAGACGCGGTCATAGAAGAGGGGAAACGTTTTGATATTTACCCTTTTATCATTACACTCAATGATATAAAAACCTTAGATGAGTCTTTTCTTTTTCCGACCTCACTCAATATGCACCAACATGGTGTATTAGAAAACTATCGTAATGACCCTCGTATGATTAAGTGTGAAAACATAAGAGCCAAAGAGTTAAATTTAAAATTAGTCTACTTTGGAGACTATAAAACCCTCAAACCTCTCACAAAACATCTTTCCAAAACCTTTGGAAATGTGCTAGAGTATAAACTCTCTCCGGAGAAGTACTCAGATGGCTGGTTTCTAACGGTTTTACACCCAGAAGGTGACAAAGCCCATGCACTTCAAAAAGTCATGGCATACTTAGAACGTGAGACAAAAGATGTTACCGTATTTGGAGACTCGGTTAATGACATAGGTATGTTTAAACTCGCAGGTACCTCTGTGGCTGTTTCTAATGCTTTAGATGAAGTAAAAGAGGTAGCAAGTATCGTGCTACCCCACTCTAACGATGAAGATGGGGTTGCCAAATACCTAGAGAGTATTTAGAAAGCGTTTGGAGAAGAATTAATAGCTATTCAAAAGTTTGGCATTGAGTTGCTCTAGTCTTTGAGGTGTCCCAATGTCTAGCCATTCACCCTCATAGAGTTCACCTGTTACTTTTCCCTCTTTCATAGCCGCTCTAAGTAAAGGAGCTAAAGCAGATTTACCATAAGGTACATCTGCAAAGAGTTTTGGTGAGTAGTAGCCAATACCAGAGAAGGTATATTGTCTGTTATCAATCACTTTTTGACCATCTAAGGCAAAATCTCCCTCAGGGTTATGCTCAGGGTTAGGTATGAGAATTAAATGGGCTAAAACTCCTTCTGCTAATTTTCTATTGTCATGAAAATCATAATCTGTAAAAATGTCCCCATTGACGACTAAAAAAGGTTCTTCTCCCAAAAGTGGCAAAGCTTTGACAATACCACCAGCACTTTCCAAACCACCCTCTTCTTGCTCATCAGAGTAAGTAATGTTCACACCCCAGTTGGAGCCATCACCCAAAGCTTCAGGGATTTGATACCCTAAGTGTGCAATATTTATCACTATATCTTTAAAACCATCATGTCCTAAACGTTCAATGTGCCAAACAATAAGTGGAATGCCTCCTACTTTTAAAAGAGGTTTAGGTGTGACATCTGTAAGAGGTCGCATACGAGAACCAAGCCCCGCTGCAAGTATCATTGCTTTCATCTATATCCTTTAGTGCTTTAGCACATTCATTAATCACGCTTGCGTGCACTTGTCGTGGCAAACGCCCTTGAAAGCGATAGCGATTCGAGAGCCACGACGCTTTTTTTGCTTCGTTTTTTTCTAAAAAAAATGACGAGAACAATAAGGCCTCAATTTAATAAAGAGGAAGTTTTAATAGCATCATCTATATGGTGAAAATAATACTATAAAAATGGTTTAAAGAGGATTGTTTGTGTAAATAATAAATTTATTTGGGAGGGGGAGTTTAAAGTGTTCGAAAAGAAGTCTATCTACAACCGTGCCCAAAGGCACAGTTAGTTGGTTACTTTTTAACGTTACCGTTGTTGTGCTTAGAAGGTTCAAGAATTGGCTCAAGACCAACTTCTTTTGCCCAAGCTGCAGTTAAATCGTAAGCTGCAGATGCAGTCTCAAGGTTTTTCTGAATAAGTTCTTTTTTCTTCTTAAACTTTTTCTCAATAACTGAGTCAAGTGTAGCAGTACCACCAGAAGCTGTATATTTCTTAAGGAATCTATCTTTGATTCCTTCTTCAATAGCTTCTTTAGAGATTGTACCAAGTGCTCCAAAGAGTGCACCTAACATTGCCATGTTTGTTGCAAGTTCAGTACCAGCAATTTCAATAGCAAATTTAGTAAAGTCACGAGTCAGTACTTTAACATTTAAATCACTTAAGATTTTTTTATCTACTTCAGTTAAAAGATCAACGTCAGAGTTAATAATAACAAGACCATTTTCTTTAATACCAGCGTAAAAAGGCATAGTGTATGATTTACCCATAGTAATAACTTGTGGGTGGAAGATCATAACGATATCTGGGTAAATCACTTCACCTCTATCGTAAATTGGCACTGTACCGATTCTTGCGTAAGACTCAGAAGGAGCCATACGTTTCTCAGCACCAAAGAATGGGTTAGAAACCGCGAAATAACCTTCAGTATCAGCCGCAGTTGCAGCAATGTGTGCAGCTGTAACTGCACCTTGACCACCAAGACCCGGAAGTCTTACTTTGATTGAATCTTTAGCCATTATATCTTTCCTTCTTTTTTACATTTTTTCAAGAATTCAGCTGCTTCGTCTGAAACATATTTGAATGATGCAAATCTATCTTTATCTTGATCTTTCATCTCTCCAAGTCCTTCATTAGCACTTAGTCCAATTTCAAGAATACAAGGTGTATAGATGTTAAGGAATGTTGGTCCGATTTCTCTTGCAACAAGGATTGCTTCTCTAACAGCTTTTGCTACTGCTTTAGGAGCAGAAGCTGTCATGTTCATAGAATAATGAACACCAGAAGTAACTGCCAGTTCCCACATTTTAACTTTTTCAAATTTCTTACCAGTAGGTGCCATTTTAAAAACTTGACCTTTTGGAGTTGCACCTGATTCTTGTCCACCTGTGTTCGCGTAAACTTCGTTATCGAAACAGATAGTCGTGATGTGCTCTTGTCTAAAGAAAGACTGTAGTGTATAGTCAAGACCGATATCAACTGTAGCACCGTCTCCTGCTAGAACAACAACATCTTTAATTTTATCTGGAAATCTCCAAGTTAAAGCTCTTTTAATACCCGTTGCAACAGCATTTTGGTTACCAAATAGTGAGTGCACAGTATGAAGTGCAATGTGTGGGAACATTAAAGAAGTACAACCCGTTGAGTTTACAATAATTGTATCTTCAGGACAAGGAAGCG
>CAUZVG010000027.1:0-14328 GCA_963583215.1 Campylobacterales bacterium
TGAGGTAAAGCATGATGTTGGCGAGTTCTGAAGAACCCGAAACTTTTGCTAAAGGTGTCATGGCAAAAATTATGCCTGTGAGTGTGGCTAGTATGACCACCCATGTAGTTTGTGTGAGGAAGTCTGAAGTAGGGAGGAAGGCTGCGACATACTGCGAAAGTGCAGAGACAAGTAGGGCTAGACCTAAAAGTAAGAAGAGGGAGTCAAAACTTAGGGGCTTTTTCTCTTTTTCTTTGAGGCTAAGACGTTTGCCTACTTCATCTATGACAGAAGTATCTGCGTTACTCCAGAGGTTAAACTTTTTAGCAAAAGGTACAAGGGCCAAGAGTATCATGACCCAAATGGCGTAGTCAATGGAGTCAATGAGCAAGGTGTAACCCATGGCAGAATCTGGTAAATCTAGGGCACCTTGTATGGCTACCATGTTGGCAGTACCTCCCATCCATGAGCCACTTAGTGCAGCAAAAGGTTTCCATGCTTCTGCTCCAAAAGAGGTTTGGAAGAGGGTAAACATTCCAATGAACCCAAGGCCAATGCTTAAGGAGGCCAAGAAGAAAGTCAGCAACATCTTTTTACCAAGTTTGAATATTTCTCTCATGTCAGCAAGTAAGAGCATAAGGAAAATCATCGCAGGTAAAAGGTTTGACTTGACAGACTTATAGGCGGCAGTAACAGACTCGTTTTTTTCCCAAAGACCAAAGGTAGAAGCTAACATCACCACAAAGTAAATGATGACTATAGCCGGAAGATACTCAAAGAGTTTATGTTTACTCTTTTTTTCGATGTAAACGATGCTTGCAGCTATTGTCATAAGGAGTGCAAGGTAGCTAAAACCATTAGTAATCATTCTTTTATCCTATTAATATTTGTTAATATGTTATTGAAGTAAGCCTAAACCTAAAGCCCGTATTTCTTTATGTTTATGAAAAGAAAAAGTAGCATAATCTTTTGTAGTAGGTTCAATGAGATAGATCTCTTTCTCCGCGTTTTTAATCTGTGTTTTACTTTGGTTATAGATGAGTAGACGTATAGACTTTTCAAACATTTCAAGTACATTGAGTGTTTTAAAAAAGTTATCGGGTAAGGTTTGGTCAAAAGAGTTTTCACCAAGGACATCTACCGCCAAAACGCTAGGAAAAGTGGCTTCACTCAGACCTAAGTTCTCACATAAAAAACCATCCACATAGGTTTCTTTCTCAATAATATGTTCTTTGAACACACCAGGGATGGCCATGGTTGCCAAGAGAGCATCTTTAATGAGGATATCATCGTTGGAGTCAAAAACACGTTTATGACCATTTTTTAAATTGGTAACAATGATTTTAAGAGGAATATTCGTATCTTTCATCTTTTTTTGTCCAAAAATATTTTCAAAGATTGCAGCAATTTTGGAATTGTGAACAATGGAATTTCCCGTAAAAGAGAACTTTAGCCATTTACTAAGAGAGCTAAAGATTTGAATCTCTTTATAGGTTTCTGCTTCAGACAAGCCAATGGCCATACACGCAACAATAATCCCACCCATACTTGTCCCTATAAGTTCTGAAGGTATGAGTTGTTTTGCTTCTAAGTCATGCAGTACACCTAAGTGTGCAATGCCCAGTGCACCACCTCCTGAGAGTACCAGTGTAAAGTCTTGTGTTTGAATCTTTTCTATCATGTGAAGATTATAGCGTAGTTATTTAATCGCAAAGCTAATATGTTATAATGAATTTTTATAAGGATAAGGAAGGCATTGTAATGAGCATCACGGATTTTTTATTAACCTATATCATTATGATTGTGGCGGGTTTGTTGGTCTTTACAGCCATTGGACATATTCTCTACCAAAAACGCTCTCCTACCTCTATGATTTCATGGATGATGGCCATTGTCTTCATGCCTTTTGTCACGGTGCCTCTTTATTTTGTCATAGGTATACGTAAGCGTACACCCAAGAATAAAGATAAAGAGTATGTGGAGTTTCATACTCCTTCACAACACAGTGCGTATATTGTGAAGTCTTCTGGCCATAGTATTTTAAATATTTTAGAAAAAAATGCTATCCCTCCTGCCACAAGAGCCAATAGCTTTGAACTTATTACTTCCAGTGAAGTAGCCTATGAACATATGTTAGAAGAGATACACAAGGCTAGAAAAAGCATAGATATCTGTACCTATATCTTTGAATTTGACAAAACAACCAAAGTCTTGCTTGAAGCACTCACAGAAAAGGCACAAGAGGGGGTACGGGTGCGTTTGTTGTTAGACTTGGTAGGCTCACTCTCTGCTTCGTTTAAACAAAAGGGCTTTAAAGCACTCAGAAAAGCAGGGGGAGAAGTTGCTTTTTTTGTCCCTGTGTTAAAACGTCCTTTTCAAAACTATATTAACTTGAGAAACCATAGGAAAATTTACCTTTTTGATCAAAAAAGATTACTGAGTGGTGGTATGAATTTGTCCAATGACTATATGGGTGAAGCAGATGGGAGCAAACGTTGGAATGACTTAATGTACCTGCTAGAAGGTCCGGCTGTACATGATTTTTACTCCATCTTTTCTAATGACTGGTCTTATGCAACTAGCGCAGATGAAAAACCTGAAATGATAATAGCAGATAAAGAGCATAAAGGGGAGTATATTGTACAAGTGGTACCCTCTGGTCCAGACATTCCTACGGATGCTTTGTATGAAACCTTACTTAACGGCATTTACACAGCAGAAGAGCGTATTTGGATTGTGACACCATACTTTGTACCCGATGAAAATATGGTTCAAGCTCTGGTTATTGCCAAACATAAAGGGGTAGATGTCAAACTCATTACACCAAAAGAGAGTGACAATTTTCTTACCGATATCGCTAGAAGTCCTTACATGAGAGAGCTTGAAAAAGTAGGGGTAGATGTGGTTTTATATGAGGGTGAAATGTTACATGCAAAAGCCATATTATTTGACTCCCTTGGGGGTATGGTAGGTTCAGTAAACTTAGACAACCGTAGCCTCTTTCTTAACTATGAAGTGGTCACTTTTATCTATAATGATGCTTTTATCGTCACTCTATCATCATGGATGCAAGGTTTGATGGAAAACTCCACAAGAGGTTTGGACAAACCTTCTAAATTTAGAGAAGCCCTTGAAAATATGATGAAAGTGTTTGCCCCTTTACTCTAATGTTTTTACCTTCATGCCTTCATCATCGTTCTTGTGCCGTAAAGTGTGAAAGCTTTGTGCCAGAGGTGTTTTCGCTTTTATGTTGGAATGTACACAAAAACAATACAAAAAATGCAGCCATGAAGTCTTATTTCGAAAGCATAGAAAAAGACTGTGATTTTTTACTTTTGCAAGAAGCCAACTTTAGAGATGACTCAGCGTTTACCCTTCCAAACCTTGCCTTTGATGCGGCGGCAAACTTAGAAGTAAGAAAGACTTTTTATGGCGTGCTTACCGCTTCAAAAGTGGAGTCTAAAAAAGCTGAAGCATTTTTGTCTCAAGGTAAAGAGAGCCTCTTTGGTCCCCATAAAAGTTTACTTTTAAGCAGCTACTTTTTTGAAGATAATACAGAACTGCTTATTTTAAATGTACATGCGCTAAATTTTAGAGAAAGTAAAAGTTACCAAAGAGAATTAGAAAGCTTTTTACAATTACTCAAAACACATAAAGGTCCCATGATCGTCGCTGGTGACTTTAATACCTGGAGCAAAACCCGTAGGCAAAAGCTAGAAGAACTGATTGTAGAGATTGGATTGGTAGCTGTACCTTTAGATCATGAAGATGCGGTGAAGCATTTTTTTGGAAAACACTTAGACTTTATTTTGTACAGAGGTTTACTTTTAGAATCTTTTTCTTGTCAGGACCTACCAGAACTCTCAGACCATAACCCATTGTTTGCCCGTTTTAAAAAAATATAGAACACTCTGAATTTATCTTATTGGAAGACACGGCAGCACTTAGTCAGTTATGGGTATTTTGGGCAGGACCTATCGTGGGAGCTATCTTGGCAGGGCTTGTATGGAGATTCTTCGCAAGTTCTAAATAACATGTTTGCTGTGATTGTCATCGCAGCAAATCAAACTTACTTCTTTTGTCTTCTTTCTCTGTCTGCTTTTGCTTCTTGCCTTTTCTTCTTTTGCGCAGCGTAAGTATATAGACGTTTCTTATCGTAATCAATTTTCCCTTTTTTCTCACTCAACTTCTTTTTACGTGGACGCGCTTGTCTTGGTTGTTTATCGGTAATTTCAAAGCCTGGCATAATCTGACGTTTGACGTTCAATTTTAAGTGTTTTTCTATGGTAGAAAATGCGTTATAGTCTAGAATGGTAAGAAGGGTAATCACACCACCTTTTCGGTTGGCACGCGCTGTTCTTCCTACTCTATGGGTAAAGCTGTCTGTCTCTTCTGGTAAATCATAGTTGATGACCAAAGGTAGCTCAGGAATGTCTATACCCCTTGCAGCAATATCAGTGGCAATGAGCACTTGTGTTTTTTTAGACTTAAACGTGCTGAGTGCTTTGGCACGACCACCACGGTTAATGTCCCCATGGAGGACCGTGGTCCAAATGTCTTGTTTTTTAAAGTACTCAAAAAGTTTATCTGCCACATCTTTTTTATTGACAAAAATAAGCACTTGGTCTTCACCCATCTCTTTGACAAGTTTAACTGCAAGTTCTGCTTTACGTTTTTTGTCTACTTTGTACGCTCTGTGATGAATGGCATTTACCACATCACGTCGATTGCTCACCTCTATAATGAGAGGGTCATTTAAAAACTCTTTAGAGAGCTTTTTAATGTTTTGTGAAATGGTGGCAGAAAAACACATCATTTGTTTAGGTTTGCTACAGCTTTTTAATATCTGTTTAATCTCACCTAGGAAACCCAGTTCAAGCATGGTATCTGCTTCATCGAGTATGATAGTATTGATATGCTCAAGGTTTATTTTTTTGTCAGCAATGAAGTCTTGCAGACGTCCTGGTGTTGCCACAACAATGTCGACACCTTGTTTGAGTCTGTGTATCTGTTCCGTTTTTTTAGAACCACCCTGTATTTTTACCGTTTGTATGTCCAAATACTTAGAAAATGAAACAATGGTACGAGAGACTTGGTCTGCCAGTTCAATGGTAGGCACAATAATAAGCGCACGTACTACTTTTTCATCTTTTTTAACCACTTTTTGAAGTTTGTTAAGCAGAGGGAGTACAAAGGCAGCAGTCTTTCCTGTACCAGACTTAGAAGCACCCAAAATGTCTCTGCCTTTCATCGCAGCAGGAATAACCTTGTTTTGAATGGCAGTAGCATTTTCATACTTCTCATGTGCTACTGCTCTGAGTATATCTGGGTGTAAATTTAATTTTTCAAATGCTTTGATGGGGTATCCTTAGTATAGGTGCTTATATTAAACGTATTATAGCCAATTTTATGAGGTGAGTATGTATAGCCCCTTCTATGTACTAAAGCTTTAGTACAGAGTTTATTTTTTATCTGTAGGTTAGGTAATCTTTAGGGGGAACTTGTTTGCGTTTTGGTATAGTTTAATCGAATCGTATTTTAAATTTTATAAAATTTAAAATACGATTCGATTACGTTCACCTGACCTCTATCCCTCTATATACTTTTTGAGTGTTTCTGTATTGACATTTTTACCTCGTATATGCTCTTTGGAAAACTCTACGATCTTTCCGTGAAAGCGCGCATAGATGGTATGCAACGTTATCTCTGTATCATACATTTGGATTATTTTATCAAAGTTTGCTTCGATCCCCTCTTGCATCCATGCCTGGATCTGCATATAGCTCTCAAAAGTGTAACCAAATGCCTCAAGGAGTCTGCGTGTATAGCTATCGACAACAAAAACTTCACGTCCGCATCCATAACAAAGGATTGAGTCTGCACTCTCCATTCCTATCCCTTTTTGTTCGAGCAGCCAGTCTCGAGTTACTTCATTTTGAAATATTTCAAATGTATTAAACTCATTGAGAATATTTTGACAAAGTATTTGAAGTCTCCCAGCTTTGGTATTGTAAAAACCACTGGGTTTGATGAGTGTAGCGATCTGCCCGATCTCCGCCCTGCTTAGAGCCTCCAGAGATATCAGACCAGCCTCTTTTAGGTTTACCAGTGACTCCTCTACTTTTTCCCATTTTGTCTGCTGCGTCAAGATCGCGGCGATGATGACTTCAAAAGTAGAACTTCGCGGCCACCAGAGTGGATCTCTGGTAGTTTTGAGATAGCCCATGTCTTTAAGGGCACGCAGCAGATCGTAACTACTTTGCAAAAGATACCTTTACCTGTTTGTACAGTGTTGCAATATATAATCTTTCAAGATCTCACTATGGTCAAAGACCAATTGATCCATCGGTATCTCTTCTAGTGGGTAGAGCTTCGCTTCTTTTGCATCATCTCCGCCTTTGGGTTGACCTTGCGCTTGTGCTACGAAGACAACACTTGCAGTATGAAACCTGGGATCACGCTTAGGGTCAGAATAGACACCAAGCAGACTGATTATCTGCACATCCAAGTTCGTCTCCTCTTTCATCTCCCGTCTTAAAGCATCCTCTACACTCTCACCCACATCCACAAAACCACCAGGCAGAGCTAAGCCTTTTGGATCATGTCTACGCTCAATGAGTACGATACCCTTAAATGTATCTCCCTCATACAACTCTATAATGCCATCAGTAGTAAGATAAGGTGTCTTGGGTGTAAAAGGCATAGAAGGTGTCCTTTGTATCGTGTTTGTATTATATGTCAAAAATCTTTATGGAGCTCTACTCGTTCCCATGCTGTGCGTGGGAATGCATATGACTATTTTAACTAAAAGTATCTATAAGTTCACTATCTTCCTGTGCTTACAAAAGACTATGTTAAACTTCTCAAAGAAGCGATTCAAATAACAAACAGTGGTGGTATGATAGTTGCTTCAACCAATGCTTCAAACTTTGATATGTAAAAATTTAGAGATTTTATTTCTAAGGCTTTTAACGCTTCGTGTAACCGGCTTCTCAAAGCTGCATAGCGAAGCGGCGCAGTTTTGAGCAGTCCGAGTTGACGCAGTTGTTAGCTTATTTCAATTTTGGAAAAGCTGCTGGATCTGTAAATACCCAGTCACGATTCTTCACAGGGGTATGGCACGAGGTGCAAACTTGCGTACCTTTATTAAATGGCTTCTGGTCAAGACCGACCCAACGCGCCCAGCCCCAACCATAAGTCTCAGAATACTTTTTTGAGTCCTTGAACATAAACTCTGCGTGAACAAATTTTCCTGGCACTGTAGCTGCTTTCCAATTTTCTAGTTGGGTGTCCTTCCAAACAACTTTTCCTAAAACAGCGTCATCAGGCCAAGGATTTGTTTGACCAGAACGTGCGGCTTTAACCGCTACTTCATTGCCTAATATGACACGTAGTGTATTGTTGTCTGTACGGTGTGAAACCGCGATAGTTGACCAGTTTTGCCAACCAGTGGGATAACTTATTCCGTGCGATTGCTCTGGGGATTTATCAGATGCAATTGTGATGGATGTCGCACTCATAATAAGCACCGAAATCATTAATTTTCTGATTTTCATTTCAACTCCTCAAGTTGGTTGATTGAAGCTAACGTTTGTCGTGAGCAATATGAAACCGCTTGCGGGTTCATATTGCGCTCCACGTACTTGTTAGTGCTGAAGTTTAGTCCAACACTGTTGCTTTCTGATTTTAGCTTCTTTGAGCTTTTGTTCTGTTTGAATGATGATGTTCTAAGGAGAGGCTTTTTGAAGCTTCTGCTTTTAAACAATTTTCTAGCTTGTTTCTTCTAAATTCAGTGATCAGCGCGCCCGTTGCTCGTATCCGCTTCGCGGGTGAGAGCAACGTTTTACTTGAGAAATAAATCCCTCTATGGACGATTTATTTCTATCCAAGGTGTTATTATACCTTCAATCTATGACTGACAACAAGAATCTGAACCTTGCTGCATTGGTGGACAGGGAATTGTACCGTAAGAACAAAAGACACAGCAATCGCCCTTTTTTGGCTTAAGAATTGTACCGCAAGCCTTACACTCATAAAACCATTGACAAGCATCCGTCGGCATTCTTTCAGTCTCTTTATGTCCACACTTTGGACATGTAATTGTGGATTCTAATATAAGTTCTTTTTTCATTATCTACCTACTCATTTTTTTACGTATAACGTCGCAAATCAGCCGCGCCGCTTTTTGGCGTCGGCTGAATTTGCCTTGTTAGATTGTGCTAGCTCAGACAATGCTCCTTTAATTACACGAGCAGACGAATTCAAAAGAAGCGCTGCCAATAGTGTTGCAATAATTATGTCTGGAAGCCCTGAGTTGAACACCCAAACACAGACAGCCGCCAGGAAAACAGAAAGATTTGAAGCAATGTCATTTCGTGAGCATTCGAAAACTGAGCTCATGTTTATGTCTTCGTGACGATGGCGCCAAAGCAGAAATAGACATAAACTGTTTGCTACTAGACCAGCAAGACTAAAGATACTCATTACTTCGTATGAAGGCAGTACTGGACTGACAAGCCTATGGATTATCTGAGTAACAACAAGGCAGGCTGCTACGAAGATTAAGCCACCTTTAAATAGAGCAACCCGAGCCTTTGTAACCGTGCCTTTAGACACAGCGAACAAGCTCAAACCATAAGTCAGAGCGTCACCTAGATTGTCTAAACTGTCGGAAAGTAAGGCGGTAGACTTACCATAAAACGCTGCTACAGCTATGGCAATGAACATAACGGCATTGATCCATAGTACCTTGATAAGAGTACCACGCTGCTTATCGTGTAGAGCTTCGACAGCGCAGCTATTTTCACAACAGGATCCCATATATTTCTCCTGAGAAATCTAACGTTTAAGGAGAGCAATATTTGACCCGCCCTTGGGTCAAATATTGACTCCTGCGTTTTGTTAGCCATCAACCAATAATAACTTTATCGACTATTGTGCCTGATGGCAAATCTTTTTCTCGTTCCCACGTTGTACGTGGGAATGCATACTAATATCAGAGATTCTATGACAATTTGTACCCCAAGGGCACTTCTTCCTTTGGTCAGGGCTCATATTTTTAAACTCTCATATTTTGATAGAATATAATACAAGAAAAAAGATAAAAATATGGGAAGAAGTCGATATAAAATATATGAACCTACACATCCACATTTTATTACTTGTACGGTATTGAACTGGATACCTTTGTTTACAAGAAAAGAAAGTGTTGAGATACTTCTTGAAAGCTTTAAATACCTTCAGGAAAAAGATAATTTCAAACTCTACGCTTATGTCCTACTTTTCATCACTCATAGGCAGAATTTCGTTAGGATTTAAATGCCTCAACATCTCCAGGATGCCTTAACATTTTGTTCACATCATCAAGATGCATTTCCTCTGCCACTATCATTTCTCTAGCATATTCTTCTAGAAGTACTGATGTACCGCCTTCTGTTAGTTTCAATAACGCGTAATAGGCTTCAAGTGCTGTTTTCTCATGATCTAGACTTTCTCGAAGAATATCCCCAACGTCATGCTTCGCTGTTTCAAGTAACTTTCCAATGTTGAGTGAGGGGTGACCACCCAAAAGCGTTACAAGTTCACCAGCCTTATGTGCATGAGTTAAACCTTCTTGAGCGTTACCTTTCATCCAGTCAACTATGGGCAACCTATTGTAGCCATAGATCATTAGGGAATAATGGGTATAACGTACAACACCGGCTAATTCGACTTCCATTATCTTGTTCAAAATGTCAATAGCATTTTTTGTATCTGTATCATTCATTTGTCTATCCTTTGTTTCAACTGTTGTTTTTTCTTGCATTAGGGCAATTTCAGATTGACTAGAGCAAGTACTTTTTTTAGCTCGTTCCCCATCTTCTAATATGGAATAAATATACAATATGATAATGTAATGCTTGTGTAACGGGAGATTAAAATATTGGTATAATTCAAGATTGAAGTATGGGCCTACTCGTTCCCATGCTGTGCGTGGGAATGCATATGACTATTTTAACTAAAAGTATCTATAAGTTCACTATCTTCCTGTGCTTACAAAAGACTATGTTAAACTTCTCAAAGAAGCGATTCAAATAAAAAACAGAGGTGCTGTGATAGTTGCTTCAACCAATGCTTCAAACTTTGATATGCAAAAATTTTGAGATTTTATTTCTAAGGCTTTTAACGTTTAAGGAGAGCAATATTTGACCCGCCCTTGGGTCAAATATTGACTCCTGCGTTTTGTTAGCCATCAACCAATAATAACTTTATCGACTATTGTGCCTGATGGCAAATCTTTTACTTTTAAATGCACTTGTCCTGTTATTGAGAAGTGTACTTCAGCATTAGTTTTTTCAATATTCTCAAGCTCACATTCTCCACCAAGAACCATAGGTTTTTCTCGTTCCACCTCTGCGTAGGTGGAACGAGAAAGCTATTGCACCTATTTTCTTCTTTATATATTGAAAAAAGAACTTGCTTTAGGTAGACAGAACATCTTCCAAAGCATCTTCAAGTTCAGAAAATTCAAAAACAAACCCCGCCTGCGGCAACCTCTCTGGTATCACTCTTTGCCCCTCTGTCAATACACTTGCCCCTTCAGAGAACATTACTTTCAGTAGAAATTTCGGCAAAGGTATGACAGTGGGTCTATGCAATATCTTCCCTAGTGTCTTTGTGAGTATTTTATTGGTGACTGGATTAGGTGAGGTAAGGTTATAGATACCTTCTAGATTTGTATTTTGTATAGCAAAAAGATAGGCTTTTGACAGATCTTTCATATGCACCCAGCTAAAAGGTTCACTACCGTCTCCTATGGTTCCAACTATCCCCAGTTTAAACGCAGGTAACATTTTTTTCAGTGCGCCTCCGCCCTTGCCAAGCACCACCCCAAAACGAAATATCACGACTCTGGTAAAGCTCTTGGCTTTCAACGCTTCTTTCTCCCAGCCTTTGCAGATAACGGACAAAAAGTTATCACTATACGTGAAATGGGTCTCACTCATCGGACCGTCGGTCGCGTAGATCCCGATGGCAGAAGTAGAGAAAAAAATATCAGGTTTATGTTTCATAGACAGCATCGCGTTTACCAGTTTTTTGGTTGTCTCGATACGACTGTCATAAAGTACTTTTTTATAAGCTTCACTCCATCTGTGGATAATTGGGGCTCCCGCAAGATTGATGACCACAGATGCACCTTCAAGCATACTTATTATCTCCTGAGGCTCTTTTTGCATTTCAATACTATTTAACGTAACAATCTCATACCTCTCATTTTGAAAAACCGTTTGTAAATAACTCCCAACAAAACCACTTGCTCCAACGATAGCTACTTTTTGCATGAAAAACTCCTCTACATGCACCCACTCTCTTTTTTACTAATACACCTCTATTATCTTCATTATGTATAGTATAGTTAGTGTTTGTGTAATATCTATGTAAAATAACTACACGCATACTACATACTTGATGTTTAACAACTGACGTTACAAACTTAAGTTTTAGCTTTTAGCATGAAAAAACCCGTTTCTCGTTCCCACGTTGTACGTGGGAATGCATACTAACATCAGAGATTCTATGACAATTTGTACCCCAAGGGCACTTCATTCCTTTGGTCAGGGCGCATATTTTTAAATTCTCATATTTTGATAGAATATAATATAAGAAAAAAGATAAAAATATGGGAAGAAGTCGATATAAAATATGTGAACAAGAAAAAATAGATACAATGCATCATGATTTTTTTAAAAAATATAAAGAAGAACTTGAAGGTATAATATTCTTTGGTATTATTGCTCTTATTGTTTCTGTATTTGGCTTATTTTATCTTGCAGTACTGTTTATTGGTATGTGGGTATTGTTATTTTTTAGTTTATTTTTTTCTAAAAATAGATCATCAGCAGTTATGCCAGTTATAGTGGGAATACCACTCTTAGTAATTGGACTTATCTTATTATATTTTTCAGACCTTCCTTCATTAAATACAGATAAAAACAACAGTCAGATTAGTCAAAACAATAAAGATGCTCCTCAAAATTTTAGGGGCAGGTAACAAAGCACTAATAAAGTCAAGAGAGCGAGTACGTTATCTATGCTCTAATTATGCTATAATTTTAGATTAATTTTTTTGGCTGTTTGTATGATATAGACGGCTTTAGATAGGAAAAAAACTTTGAAAAACAAAAATGATATGATTCACGTGTATGGTGCACGAGAAAATAACTTAAAAAATATAAATATAAGCATCCCTAAAAACAAGCTGGTTGTGGTGACTGGGATTTCTGGTTCTGGAAAGTCTACTTTGGCTTTTTCTACCCTTTATGCAGAAGGGCAACGTCGCTACATTGAGTCACTCTCTTCGTATGCGAGACAATTTCTGGGGCGTGTAGGAAAACCTGATGTTGATAAGATAGAAGGGCTTACCCCCGCCATTGCTATTGACCAGAAGACGACTTCTAAAAACCCACGTTCAACGGTGGGGACGATTACCGAAATTTATGACTACTTACGATTGCTTTTTGCCCGTGTAGGGGAGCAGCATTGTCATGAGTGTGGAAAACCTATCTCTTCGATGTCTGCTTCGGACATTATTGAAGAAGTGTTGCGTTTACCAAATGGAGCGAAACTTGTCATTATGGCACCTTTGGTCAAAGAGAAAAAGGGAACATTCTCTGACATGTTGGAGTCACTGCGTCACAAAGGGTACATTAGAGCTATGATAGACGGTGTGATGGTACGTTTAGATGATGAAATAGAACTTTCTAAAACCAAAAAACATACCATTAAAGTGGTCATTGACCGTGTGGTAGTCAAAGAAGAGAGTCGCGACCGTATAGGCCAAGATGTCGAAAAGGCACTCAAAGAGTCTTATGGTGAACTGGAGATTGAAGTACTTAACCATGAAGAAGTGGACTTTGAACGTCAACATATGCATTACTCAGAGCACTTGGCTTGTTTTGACTGTAAACTCTCTTTTGAGCCTTTAGAGCCTGTCTCTTTTTCGTTTAACTCACCTAAAGGTGCTTGTCCCTCTTGTGATGGACTGGGTATTCGTTACGCGATTGATCTTAAAAAAGTCATAGACCAAGAGCTTAGCATTGACAAGGGTGCGGTGAAGATTATGTATGGGTTTAACAAAAGTTATTATACGAAGTTTCTCAATGCCTTTTGTGAACAAAATGACATTGACATTAAAAAACCTTACGGAGAGTTAGAAACGCATGAGCAAAAAGCCATACTCTACGGTACTGGTGGAACGGTAGACTTTTTATGGAAACGTCATAAACTTAACCGTGAATGGCCTGGTGTGGTTAAGTTTGCACACGATATGTTTAAAGAAGAGAAAGATCTCTCTGAGTATATGACTGAAAAAGTCTGTGACAAATGTGATGGACATAGATTACGTCCACGTTCTTTGGCTGTAAAAATTGAAGGTCTCAATATTGCAGATATTATCAATATGCCCATAGAGAAGTCTTATGCTCTGTTTGCAGATGAGAAGAGTTTTTCTCATCTTTCCGAGCAACAGAAACTGATTGCAGATTCCATACTTAAAGAGTTGTATGAAAGACTCTACTTCCTTTACGATGTAGGACTTGGCTACATAACCCTTAGCCGTGATGCACGTTCTATCTCTGGTGGGGAAGCACAACGTATTCGTATTGCTTCACAGATTGGTTCAGGGCTTACGGGTGTGATGTACGTGCTTGATGAACCGAGTATTGGCCTGCATGAGCGTGACACGATGAAACTCATCCGTACGCTAAACTCTTTACGTGAAAAAGGAAACTCTGTTATTGTGGTAGAGCATGACAGAGAGACCATTTTAGCTGCAGACTACATCATAGACATTGGCCCTGGGGCTGGTGAATTTGGTGGAGAAGTTGTCTTTGCTGGTGATGCTGAAAAATTAGCCAAAGCCAAAACCTTGACTGCAGACTATATGTATGGAAGAAAAGAGATCAAATACACACACGACAATGAACAAAAAGAGTGGATAGAAATAAAAAATGTCACACTCAATAATATTGTAAAACTTGATGCTAAAATCCCTTTACAAAACTTTGTTTGTATTACGGGTGTCAGTGGTTCTGGAAAATCTTCACTGATCTTGCAAACCCTTCTGCCTGTGGCGCGAGAACTTCTTAACCGTGCGAAAAAAGTCAATAAAATTGATGGTGTGGAGATTACCGGGCTTGATAAACTAGATAAAGTCATTTACCTAGACCAAAGTCCCATAGGCCGTACACCAAGGTCTAACCCAGCAACCTACACAGGTATGATGGATGAAATACGTAAACTATTTGCCCAAACCAAAGAGGCGGAACTGCGTGGTTACAAAATAGGGCGTTTCTCATTTAACGTCAAAGG
>CAUZVG010000028.1:0-14206 GCA_963583215.1 Campylobacterales bacterium
CGTGGTGACTTTAGGGTTAATGGTGAAGTGATAGACATTTACCCTGCTTACTCTGAAGAGTTTGCTTGGCGTGTAGAGTTTTTTGGAGATGAAATAGAAGCGGTATATGAGTTCAACTCGCTAACGGGAGAAAAACAAGAAGGGGTACAAGAAGCCACCATTTACTCTGCCAATCAATTTATTGTCTCTAAAGAGAAGTTGGCACGTGCAGTTAAAACCATAGAAGAAGAGTTGGGTGAACGTTTAAAGTACTATCAGTCACAAGACCGCATGATAGAGTACAACCGCATCAAACAAAGAACAGAGTTTGATCTTGAAATGATAGAAGGTACGGGTATGTGTAAAGGAATAGAAAATTATTCACGTCACTTAACCGGTAAAGCCCCAGGCGAGACACCCTACTCCATGATGGACTATTTTGCTACTATGCATGATGACTACTTGGTCATTGTAGATGAGTCTCATGTTTCCCTGCCACAGTTTCGAGGCATGTATGCAGGAGACAGAAGCCGTAAAGAAGTCCTGGTAGACCATGGTTTTAGACTACCCTCCGCCCTTGACAACAGACCACTCATGTTCCCAGAGTACATCGACAAAGCACCGCATTACTTGTTTGTCTCAGCAACCCCCAATGAACTTGAGCTGGACCTCTCTTCAGTCGTAGCAGAACAAGTAGTGCGTCCTACCGGTTTACTTGACCCTCCCATAGAAGTCATAGACTCTACCTACCAAGTAGAAAACTTACATGACCGCATGAAACCAGTCATTGCCAAAGGGGAGCGTATACTCATTACTGTGCTCACAAAAAAAATGGCTGAGGAGCTTAGCGCTTATTACAATGACTTAGGGCTCAAATGTCGCCATATGCACTCAGACATGGATGCCATTGAACGCAACCAAACCATACGCGCTTTACGTTTGGGAGAGTTTGACATCCTCATTGGGATTAACTTACTGCGAGAAGGGCTTGACTTACCAGAAGTCAGTCTTGTCGCCATTTTAGATGCTGATAAAGAGGGGTTTTTACGTTCCCGTACTGCGCTCATACAAACCTCAGGACGTGCAGCACGTAATGCAAATGGCCTGGTGCTCATGTATGCGAAAAGAGTCACTGACTCTATGCAGTTTACCATTGACACCACTACTGCTAGACGTGAAAAGCAAATGGAATTTAACAAAGAACACGGCATTACACCAAAAACCACGCTGCGTGACTTAGACGCTGACCTCAAAGTGGAAGATGCAGGAGAGTTGTACAACAAAAGATCCAAGTTAGACAAAATGCCAAAAGCTGAACGCCAGCAACTCGTGAAAGAGTTGAAAGCAAAAATGCTTTTAGCGGCTAAAAGTCTGGACTTTGAAGATGCTGCTAGGTACAGGGATGAGATTTCTAAGATCAAAAAACTTTGATTTTTCTGTGATCGGGGTGGTCGGCTGAAGCCAACCCTACATGGCATACAGAGAAACCGTAGGGTTGGCTTCAGCCGACCTTTCAACAGCAAAAGAAGCAGCAAAAAAACCACCCAAATAAAATTTCGCTATAATACGAAAAAATCATACATTATATAGGCAATTTATATGGAAGCAGACTTAAATTCATCACAGCTCTATTTTAACCGTGAACTTTCATGGCTTCAGTTTAACTCCCGTGTACTTGCACAAGCACTTGATGAAAAACTACCTCCTCTTGAGCGTTTAAAATTCCTTGCCATTTACGGTACAAACTTAGATGAATTTTACATGATTCGCGTGGCAGGACTTAAAGCACTTTTTAAAGCTCGTGTTCAAGAGACAGGCCCTGACAAACTTACACCAAAAGAACAACTCAACGAGATACATAGCTACTTACATAAGGAGCACCAGGTACTTGAGACTTGTTACACTTCCATCATCTCTCAACTGCATGACAATGCAGTCAATGTCAAAAGTTATGATGCTTTAGGTGAAGATGAAAAAACCCAAGTCAAAGAGATGTTTTTTAACGAAATTTACCCCGTCATCATCCCTATTGCCGTAGACACTACGCATCCTTTCCCTCACCTCAACAACCTTAGTTTTGGGCTTGCCATTACGCTCAAAGATGACTCAAAGAATATTAAACATGGTTTGATTCGTATTCCTCGTATTTTGCCACGCTTTTTACAGATTGCACAAACGTTTATCCCCATAGAATCTGTGGTGGAACACTTTGCATCAGAACTTTTTCCTGGGTTTAAACAATTGGCATCTACCCCGTTTAGAGTAACGCGAAATGCAGACATTGAGATAGAAGAAGAAGAAGCAGATGACTTCTTAGAAATTTTACAAGAGGGTTTACGCTCACGGAACAAAGGTTCACTCATTCGCTTAGAGCTTACAGAAGGCGCAGACAAAAAACTCATTAAGTTTTTACTCTCTCACTTGGACCTTGACGATAAAGACATCTATGCATACAAAAGTCTGCCTTTAGACCTCTCTTCGCTTTGGCAAATTGTAGGAGACAAGTCACTGGCACACTTACTGCGTCCTACCTTTAATCCAAAAATACTACCTCCGCTCAACAGTGAAAACATTTTTGATGCCCTTGACAAACAAGATATTTTGCTTTACCATCCTTTTGACTCTTTTGAACCTGTGATACAATTCATCAAACAAGCTGCAGCCGATAGAGACACCATCTCCATTCGCATGACGCTTTACCGTGCAGGACAACAATCACCCATTGTCAAAGCACTTATTGATGCCGTGCGTGATGGCAAACAAGTCATGGTACTGGTCGAGCTTAAAGCACGTTTTGATGAAGAAAATAACTTACGTTGGGCCAAAGCACTTGAAGATGCAGGCGTGCACGTGGTTTACGGTATACCAGGGCTTAAAGTCCATGCAAAAATTGCACAGGTCATTAAACGTAAAGGCAACAAACTTCAAAGTTATGTACACTTAGCTACGGGGAACTACAACCCTGGTACTGCAAAAATTTATACAGACATGTCTTACTTTACCTCTAAAGAGATTTTTGGCACAGATGCCACACATTTCTTCCATTTCCTCACTGGTTTTTCTACCCATACCAAACTTGACACAGTGTTTATGTCACCCAAGCAGATTAAACCTAAACTGCTTAAACTCATAGAAAAAGAGGCCAAAGAAGGGCGAAGAGGACACGTCATCTTGAAGACCAACTCGTTGGTCGATAAAGACATTATTAAAGCCCTATACAACGCTTCTGGACAAGGATGCAAGATTGACCTGATTGTGCGTGGAATTTGTTGTTTAAAACCTGGTGTGAAAGGTGTTTCTGAAAACATTAAAGTCTCGTCAGTCATTGGTAAATACTTAGAACATGCCCGTATTTATTTCTTTAAACATGACAAAGTAAAATGTTACATCTCTTCAGCAGACCTCATGCCGCGTAACCTTGTACGCCGTGTAGAGTTGATGACACCCATACTTGAAGACAACCTCACACAAAAGATAGAACAAATCCTCATGCTGCAACTCGCAGACAATACCCTGCGTTGGGACCTACAGAGTGATGGAAACTATACCAAAATTCCTCCTCTAGGCAAAGAGGTCAATAACCATTGTGTCTTGGAAGAATTTGTTTCAAAAATACATGATAAAACAAAAAAAGAGACCCCAGATTATGTCTCGCGTCTCGCGAACAGATTATTAAAGGAATCATAAGATGATATTACCATTTCAAAACTGGACACCCCAACTAGGAAAAAATGCATGGGTGGCGGATGGCGCTTCAGTGATTGGACGTACGGTGATGGGTGAAGACTCAGCGGTATGGTTTGGCTGTGTGGTACGTGGTGATGTGCATCACATTCGCATTGGTGACAGAACCAACATCCAGGACCTTAGTATGATACATGTGACCCACCATAAAAAACCCGATGAGAGTGATGGGCACCCCACCATCATTGGCAATGATGTGACCGTAGGGCATAGGGTGATGTTACACGGCTGTACCATAGAAGATGCCTGCCTCATAGGAATGTCTGCAACGATACTTGATGGTGCCGTTATAGGGAAAGAGTCTATTGTGGGTGCTTCTGCACTGGTCACAAAGAATAAAATCTTCCCACCAAGAAGCCTCATCATGGGAAGCCCTGCAAAAGTAGTAAGAGAACTCACAGATACAGAGGTAGCAGAGCTATATGCATCTGCTGAACGCTATGTTAAATTTAAAAATGAGTACCTGTAGGGTGCTTGTCCCATGACAACACCTTTAGCTGTTTAAAATATTCAATCATCGGTGTTAGACCCTACACTGTTAGATAAGGCAAAAAATGACACAAACCATCTCAAAAAGTTTTAAAGATATGCTCTCCTCAACCATTTTACTTTTTGTCATGAAAGTAACACTTATATCTATACTTGTCACAGCTGTGATACTCTGGTTCTTCGGAGGCAGTTTAAATGGGTTTATGGAGGGTTACCTCTCATGGCTACCTTGGGAATGGCTAAGAACTACAGGCGTGGCTGTGGCTTCTATTGCCCTGAGTTATATGATGTTTATCATCACGTTATCTATTGTGACTTCTATCATGATAGAACCTTTACTCATTAAACTTGCAGAAAAACACTACCCTGAAGTAAAAGTCATTGGTGCAGCGAATACTACAAGCTCTATTATTATCAGTCTGAAATCTGCACTGCTATTACTCGTTATTTTTCTTTTTACTTTTCCTGTGATGTTTATACCACTTGTCGGTGCTGTCTATATGTTATGGCTTTGGTCACTTTTACTTAAGGCCCCTACTATTTACGATGTAAGTTCTCTGTTTATTGAAAATAAAAAAGAGGTAAAAGAAAAAACGAAAAAGACTACTATACTTGCCATGATAGCCGCAGCATTTAACTATATTCCGGTGCTTAACATTTTCTCAGCCGTCTTTGCACAGATACTATTTTTACATCATATATTGGGAAAAGAAAAAATTTAGTTTTTTTTCTCTTTTTTGAGTCTTCTCTCTTTTTTGGAAGAGATAGAAAAGCGTAAGAGTTCATCTGCACTTTTTACGTATTCAGGTAAGGTTTCTAAAGATTTATCCATCACTTTTCCTGCACATACTGCGTCAGAAAAAGCTCTGTGGTGGGTGGCTGTTTCTATACCTAAGAAGTCTATCAGAAAAGCCAAACCGTAACGTTCAGACTCAAAGGTACGTCGTGCCAACTCAATGGTACAAAGTTTAGGATTACCAATGTTTCCTAAACCAAAACGTTCAAAAGAAGCATTTAAAAAACCATAATCAAAGTTTGCATTATGTGCCACAAAAATGGCATCTCCCATAAAATGTCTGAGTTTGGTGAGTGCTTCTTTTCTTGTGGGTGCACCTATAAGGTCTGTGTGTTCAATGCCTGTAATTTTACTAATATACTCTGGCAGAAAAGCACACTCCACAAAGCTTTCAAAACGATCAATCACTTCACCATTTTGCACCATGATAGCCCCAATTTCTATGACCTGAGACGTACCAGGTTTAGATCCATTGGTTTCAATGTCGATAATGCAATAACGTTGTGTATCATAAGCACTAAAATAGGTTTCAAGTCTATAACACTCTTCTGTCTCGCAAAAAGAGATAGGATATCCTGAAGCTTGCAGTAAAATAAAAATGGTGTCGCTGTCTTCAAGCAGCGTGGTATGCTTGTTTACAATCTCTACGTATTGTGTTTCACTCAACTTTCCATCATATTTACGGAAAGCGGTGGTGAGGATGTCAAAGACTTTTTGCATTATCGATAAATTCTTTGACTTTTCTTGCGTCTTTTTTTCCCTTAATCGACTCAACACCAGAACTCACATCTACACCGTAAAAACCTAGTTGACGTACTTGTGCAACATTCTCAGGGGTAAGTCCACCTGCGAGTATCATTTTGGAACAATCTATGCCGTTAAACCAGTCAAGGTTTAAACACTGTCCTGAACCGCCATACGTTTCCGTGTAAGCATCTACTAAACGGTATCTGTCTTTAAATTTTGTCAAATCTTCTGGACCTTTAGCACGGACAACCGGTAACGTTTCTAAACCAATGGCATCTAAAGACTCTTCATCCACATCAAAGTGTATTTGGGCACGGGAGATATTGGAATACTTACAGACTGTGTCGATCGTTTCTATGCCTTCATTGACAAAAAGCCCTACTCTTTCTACAAAAGGAGGTAATTTATCGATGATTCGTTTTGCTGCTGAGGGGGTAATGTAACGTGGTGACTTGTTATAAAACACAAACCCTAAAGCATCTGCACCACATGCTACTGCATGTAAAGCATCTTTTAAATTGGTAATCCCACATATTTTAACACGCATATAGCTTCCTTTTATTTCAATGCCGAAATGGCTGATTGAACACCTTCAGGGTGCTTATAGACAAATGAACCTGCGACCACTACATTAACGCCTGCTGCTTCAAGCTCTTTCACATTTTTATCATTTACTCCACCATCTACTTCTATGAGACATTTTGGATTTCTTTTTTCTATAAGTGCTTTCAAACGCTCCGCACGTTCCACAACATTAGAAATAAACTTTTGTCCCCCAAAACCTGGATTGACAGACATCAGTAAAACCATGTCTACATCTTCCAGTAAGAACTCTATGGCTTCTGGCGGTGTATGTGGGTTAAGTGTAATCGCTGGACGGATGCCCAGTGAACGGATTTTTTGTATGAGTCTATGGGGATGTTTCTCTTCTTCAATATGAAAAGAGATAAAACCTGGTTTTAAAGGGGCAAAGAGGTCCACAAAAAAACTATTGTTCTCTACCATGAGGTGAATGTCCAAAGGTTTAGTCGCTGCTTTAGCTACAGCTTCCACAACCACAGGACCAATAGTAAGGTTGGGAACAAAGTGCCCATCCATCACATCGACGTGTACGAAGTCACATCCACCTTCACAAATGGCTTTAACATCTTGGGCTAAATTGCCAAAATCTGCTGATAAAATACTGGGAGCAACTAACATAAATATCCTACGAAAATGAATTATGTTATTATACCATAGTGTGGATAAGTGGTCGTTTGCCTCTCGTTCTTAGAACAATATTCAAGGAAAAATAGTTTAGCTGTAGGTAACTTAAGCAAATATTATGTTCAAATTGTCTATAATCCCACAAATTATTTACCGTTTTTAACAGCGGTATCATTATGAAGGAAAAATCATGGCAAGAAGATGTGATATTACGGGTAAAGGCCCATTAACAGGAAACAATGTTTCTCATGCAAACAACAAAACAAAAAGAAGACAACTTCCAAACTTAAGATCAGTGAAAATCACACTTGAAGATGGAACAAGTAAAAGAGTAAAAGTAGCAGCGTCTACACTCAGAACAATGAAGAAACATGCAGCACAAGCTGCAGCAGCTACTAACTAAGCTGATTCTCCTAAGCACTTTGCTTATTCTTTTAAGATAAGAGAGGATATACTCTCTTATCATGCTTTTTATCCAAAAATTTAAACGTTTTCTCGGTTGGAGAAGCGCACCCAAACCACATATAACACTAAATGACGAGTACTACGGACATTTAGGCCCATTTAGACTTCCCCTCATACTTACTGTACTTGTTATGTTAATTGGAACCATGGGATATATGGCCATTGATAACTTTCCATTAATGGATGCGATTTATCAAACAGGTATCACCTTTACCACAGTTGGGTTTGGTGAAATCCAACCCATTTCCGATATGGGAAGAATATTCACCATTACACTCATCATCTTTGGTTTTATCGTTTTCTCTATTGCGATAGGGATTATTGCAGAAGTCGTTAAAAAAGGTGAATTTCAAAAAACTGCTAAGGAGCGTAAAATGCTTTACGAAATTGCTCGACTTAAACACCACTTTGTGGTCTGTTACCACAATGAATTCACCATTCAAGTCACCAAACAACTTCGTGCAAACCACATCCCTTTTGTGGTTGTTGACCCACGTGAAGACATGGATGAGATTGCTAAGAAATATCACTACCCGTATTATGTGTCGGCAGAACCCCATACAGAAAAAGGTATACTCAAGTCTCACCTCTCTTCCGCCAAAGGTGTCATTACCCTAGCAGACAATGTCGCGGACAATATTGCGACTATTGCTTCTGCACGTTTGTATGAGAGAGAGATTCACCGTACCAGAAAGTTTCTGATTATTGCCAATGCAAAAAGCCATGAAGATGACCAGAAGTTACTCAAACTTGGTGCCGACAAAGTCGTCACTGCGACCAAACTCATGGCACAGCGTATCAACGCCATGGCCGCACGTCCAGACATGGAAAACTTGCTACAAGAATTTCTCTATAAACAAGATACGCCTTTGGCCATGGAAGAAGCAAAAGTATCGAAAACGTCATGGCTGGCACTCAAAAAAATCAAAACTGCACGTTTTAGAGACATTGCCAATGTGACTATTATTGGTATACGTCAAAAAGACAACAAGTTTCTCCCTATGCCAAAAGGAGATACCATCATCATGCCTGAATCCAAACTTTTACTTATTGGTACCAGTGACGGTATTAGAAAAGCAAAAAAGATCATTCGTAAAAAAGAAAAACCAGAGGAATTGAAATTTGTCTAAGGAAAAAAGATGTTTAGATTAGTAAAATTAGAAAACGGCCTTGAAAATGTACAAGGTTTCTACTGTGGTGCAACCAATGTGGGTATGCGTACCAATCCTGAAAACCCTGGTCTTTCACATGTAGATGGAGACCTTGCTTTCATCCGTTCAGACATCCCCTGCGATATTTCTGCCGTATTTACCTCCAACACCTTTCAAGCCGCACCCCTCAAACATTTCCAAAAGTATCCTAAAGATTTTAAGACAGACTTCATACTCATTAATGCTAAAAATGCCAATGCTATGACTGGCCGACAAGGTATTGAAGACATCGATACACTGATGTCTGCTCTACACGAGAGACAGGCTGTGAGAAACCCTGTAATGTCTTCTACTGGTGTCATTGGTTACCGTTTACCCCTTGAACAAATAGCTTCGGGTTTTGATGACTTAGATTTTTCTGCTAAAAATTCTCACCAGGCTGCACGTGCCATTATGACCACAGACTCTTTTAAAAAAGAGTTGGCTTACAAAGTAGTGCTTGAAGATGGCAGCTCTTTTAACATTGCTGCCATTTGTAAAGGTGCCGGTATGATAAACCCTGCCATGGCTACGATGCTCTGTTTTATCATTACTGACGCAAATGTACCTAAAGCAGATATGGATACCTTACTCTTAGATGCCAGTGAAGGATCTTTTAACCGAATTTCTGTAGATGGAGACACTTCTACCAATGACACAGTCATGCTTATGTCCAATAAAACTTCTCTTGCTTACCATAAAGAAGCCTTCAAAGAAGCACTCAATACCATCATGTTTGAACTGGCCATGATGATACTCAAAGATGGGGAAGGTGCAAACAAATTGGTAGCTTTTGAAGTCAAAGGTGCAAAAAGTGAAGCAGAGGCAAAAAAAGCTTCTATGGCACTTTCAAACTCACTCTTGGTTAAGACAGCTCTCTTTGGGGAAGACCCTAACTGGGGGCGTATTGCTTCTACTATTGGTGCATCCGGTGTCAGCTGTGATGATGAAACACTTACCATTCATTATGATGATTTACTTATCTACTCTTCAGAATTTAGAGAGTTAGACAAAGTGCGTGAAGAGAAAGCCTATGCCATTATGAAACAAGAAAGTTTTAAAGTCACCTGTGACCTTGGTTTGGGTGAAGCATCTTACATCTCTTATGGCTGTGACCTCTCTTATGAATATGTCAAAATTAATGCCGAATACCGTACTTAATCAAGTAGACTTAATCTGCATCAAGATTTTTCCTTTCTTTAGATGTTATGCTTAGGCATCTAAACACTAGGAAGAACATATGTTACACGAATACAGAACAGAAATTCACACACTCAAACAAGACAATGCACACTTTGCCAATATTTTTTCTCAACATAATGACTTGGATCAACAAATAGAAGATGCAGAAAGAGGAGATAGACCTATGACAGACATCTCTTTAGAAAATTTAAAAAAAGAGAAGCTTATTTTAAAAGATGAAGCTTTTAAAATGATTATGGATTTTAAAAAATCCCAAGCATAACGGTACTATTAAACTTCTTTCCCTATAATAAACAAAATATTATGGGGAACCTTATGAACAAACTTTTACTCCTTACACTCACACTTTTTAGCATGCTCACTTTTCTACACGCACAAGAAGCAAAAATCGACATGCATGGAACAGAACACGTAGAAAAAACAACCCTTTATTATGGTAAAATTCTTGACATAAAATCCGTCTCACGTTACCAATATCTCAAAATTGATGAGAAGGGGGAAACCCTCTGGATAGCCATAGAAAAGGCAAATATTTCCATAGGCGACACGATAGGTTTTGACAAAGAGACCTTAATGACAGACTTTAAAAGTAGCACACTCAATCAAAGCTTTGAGAAAATCTACTTTGTCTCCACACTTTCTCTTCCAAAAAAGAGAAATTTAACTATGAAAGAGATGTTAAAACTCTCAGCAGAAGGAAAATAATGACAGCATTTAATACCATCACAGACATTTCACCTGAGTTACTTGACGTACTTTCAGACTTTGGTTTTAAAACCATGTCTGAAATTCAAGAAAAAACAATTAACCCTATTTTAGATGGAAGAGATGTCTTGGCACAATCTAAAACAGGTTCAGGTAAAACTTTGGCTTTTGGTATCCCCGCAGTCATGTCTACCAATACCAATAATTTTAAACCCCAAACGATTATCATTACACCTACCAGAGAACTTGCAGACCAAGTTGCAGTAGAACTTAGAAAAGTAGCCTCGTACAAAGCCAATCTAAAAATATTGACACTGTATGGGGGTGTACCTCTACGTGCCCAAGCTGAGTCGTTAGCAAAAGGTGCTCATATACTCATAGGCACACCAGGACGGATACAAGACCACTTGGCCAAAGAGACTTTAGTGCTTGACAGCATTAAAACCCTTGTACTCGATGAAGCGGACCGTATGTTGGATATGGGTTTTTATGATGAAATTGTAAAAATTGGCTCCAATATGCCACGAGGAAAACAGACCCTTCTCTTTTCCGCCACCTTTCCAGAAAACATAGAAAAATTAGCCAAAGCCCTACTCAACCAGCCACTTACTATTAAAGTAGACACCATTCTAGAGGCTACAAAAATAAATGAAATAGTGTATGAAACAGATGATAAAGAAAAAACGCTAGATACACTCATTAAAGCCTATAAACCTGAATCTTTGCTCATATTTTGTAACACCAAAGTCCAAGTCATTTCACTCACACAAACCCTCCAAAGACGTGGACATGCAGCCATTGACATACATGGAGACTTAGACCAAAGAGACAGAAATGAATCGCTGATTGCCTTTTCTAATGGTTCAAAAAGGATTTTGGTTGCCACGGATGTTGCTTCACGTGGTTTAGATATTAAAAATATCTCTTTGGTTATTAACTATGACTTACCTTTTGAGCAAGAAGTCTATACCCATCGTATTGGACGTACAGGACGTGCAGATGCCACAGGTACTGCAATCTCCCTCTTTTCGCCTAAAGACTCTGAAAAGTGTGCGTATGTGTTGCAAAAAGCTAAAAAAGGACTGATGAAAGAGTTAAGAGTAGATGCAAAGTTTAAAATGATTTCTGACTTTGATACCCTTTGTCTACATGGAGGTAAAAAAACCAAACTCCGTGCGGGTGACATCTTAGGAACTTTCTGCAAAGAGATAGGTATAGATAAGACGATGATAGGAAAAATTAATATCACTGAGACAAAGTCTTACATTGCTCTACATCATACAGTGGCAAATAAAGTTTTAAATGCACTCAAAAAAGAAGTAAAGATCAAGAAGAAAAAATATATGGCTTGGATACTTTAGGTCACCTCTAATCGTGGCCCCCTATTATTCTCCTAAAATCTCTTTTCTACGTTTGTTTCGTATGATGTAAAAAAGTGTAATGAAGCACACAGAAATTAAAGTAATAACCGTGGCTATTTGTAAGTACTCAGAGATGAGTTCTTCATTGGAGCCCAGTAGATAGCCTAAAACCACAAGTACCAACACCCAAATACCTGCACCTAAGCCTGAATACAGAGCAAACTTGGCAATGTTCATACGTGCTAGTCCTGCAGGAAGGGAAATGAGTTGACGTATACCAGGGATCAGTCTTCCGTTAAACGTTGACAACTCTCCATGTTTAGAAAAAAAGGCTTCTAGTTTATCGAGTGTCTCTTCTTTTACGAAAACATATTTTCCGTATCTTAAAATAAACCTTCTACCAAAATGTAAGGCTAAATAGTAATTAAACAGTGCGCCTGCTACAGAACCAAATATCCCTACCAAAACGACGATATAGATATTCATTTCACCTTTTTGAGCTAAATAGCCTGCAGGTATCATGATAATTTCACTGGGGAAAGGGAAGAAGGTACTCTCTAAGAACATGAGCAAAAATATACCCCAATACCCCATATCTCCAATCAAAGAGACAAGGTTTGTGGCGATATCATGTATCATTAATTATCCATACCATTATAACACGAGAAGTCGCGTGAGCTTACTGCTGAAGTAAACACAGCGTTAGCGTAGTAAAGATGAGATTTTCTCATTTTACGTTCTATTCACTGTAAGCGCCAACAGCAGTAAGTCTTTTGTAACGTTGGTCTAACATTTCTTCTGTGGTCAGTTCTCTTAGTGACTTCACTGTCTCTAAAAAGTACTTCTTCACCACATCCACTGCTGTGTTTTTATCTCTATGTGCACCAATCATTGGTTCATCCAATACATCATCAATCAATTTATGAGAGAGTAAATCATCTGGTGTGATTTTAAGTGCTTTGGTTGCAGCTTCTACTTTTGTAGGGTCATTCCACAAAATAGCCGAACATCCCTCAGGTGAGATAACAGCAAAAACAGAATAACGCATCATGGCAAGTCTGTCAGCTACACCAATGGCCAATGCACCACCTGAGCCACCTTCACCAATGACAATAGAAACCATAGGTACAGTCACTGAAGAAAATTCAAAAAGATTTTTAGCAATGGCTTCACTCTGTCCACGTTCTTCTGCACCTAAACCAGGGTAAGCACCCGGAGTGTCTATGAGCATAAGGACAGGAATGTCAAACTTTTCTGCCATTTTGACTGCACGTAAAGCTTTTCTGTAACCCTCTGGGTTAGGCATACCAAAATTTCTTTTGATTTTATTTTTAACGCCACGCCCTTTTTGCTCACCAATAATCATAGTCTTTTGACCATTCATCCAACCCAAGTAACATAAAATAGCTGGATCATCACGGAAAGCTCTGTCTCCATGTATTTCGTAAGCATCATCGAGTAAAAGTTTGATGTAATCTAAAGAATAAGGTCTATCAGGATGCCGTGCAAGTTGCAGTTTTTGGAAGTCAGAGAGTGAACCAAATGTTTTGTTTACCTCTTTATCCAAATCCTTTTGTAAGCTCTCTACAGCAGACATATTGGCAACAGCGTGTGCAGATACGATCTCTTCTTGTATCTTCTCAATTTTGTGTTCAAAATCTAAATAAGTTGCCATACTATAATCCTTATATTTTCTTAAAGATAACGACGCCGTTTGTACCACCAAAACCAAAAGAGTTAGACATTACGGTATTAATTTCCGCTTTTCTTGCACCTGTAGACACATAGTCAAGGTCACAATTTTCATCTGGGTTAGAAAGGTTAATGGTTGGAGGAAGTACACCATCACGCATTGCCATAAGACAAACCACGGCTTCAATGGCACCAGCAGCACCAAGACAGTGACCTAACTGACCTTTAATGGAAGACATTGGAGGACAGTTTTCTTTCCCACCTAGCAACTCTTTAACCGCTGCTGTTTCATTTTTATCGTTCACCGGTGTAGATGTTCCATGGGCATTGACATAATCAAGTTTAGGTTCACCTGCCATTTTATAAGCACCCTTCATAGCACGAAGAGGACCATCCATCGTTGGAGTTGTAATGTGGTTTGCATCACCACTTTCACCAAAGCCAATAAGCTCACCATAAATGGTTGCACCACGTGCCACAGCATCTTCGTAAGTCTCTAAAATAAGTGCCGCTGCACCTTCACCCATAACAAAACCATCACGCTGGGCATCAAAAGGTCTTGAAGCAGATTGTGGGTCATCATTTCTTGTTGAAAGTGCTTTCATTGCAGCAAATCCACCAATTCCTAC
>CAUZVG010000029.1:0-14150 GCA_963583215.1 Campylobacterales bacterium
GAAATAGAGAATGAGTCATTAGGAATTTTAGGCTAAAATGTTGAAAATATATCTGAAGGCTGAGCATGTTCGCACGTTTTAGAAGAAAAAGAATCAATCCTGTGTTAAGGGACTTGCTGCAAGAGACACATTTGTCTGTCAATGACTTCATCTACCCACTTTTTGCAAAGTCAGGTTCAGGCATTAAAGAAGAAGTAGGGTCTATGCCTGGGGTCTTTCAAATGAGCATCGATGAAATAGTTAAAGAGTGTGATGTGCTTAAAAAACTTGGCATTAAGTCTATCATCCTTTTTGGTATTCCTGACACCAAAGACTCTGTAGGCTCTGACGCAATGTGTGAACATGGCATCATTGCGAAAACCATACGTGAAGTGAAAGCTGCACACCCAGACATGTTTGTCACAACAGACCTTTGTTTTTGTGAATACACAGACCATGGTCACTGTGGCGTCATAGACCCCGTACTTGAAACCGTCGACAATGACATTACTTTGGCAAACTTAGCCAAACAAGCTGTAGTACATGCCAAAGCAGGCGTGGACATGATAGCGCCTTCAGGTATGATGGATGGAATGATACAAGCCATCAGAGCTGGCTTAGATACAGCAGGATTTGTAAACTTACCCATTATGTCTTACTCTACAAAGTTCTCTTCAGCCTACTACGGACCGTTTAGAGATGTAGCAGAATCTTCTCCCTCTTTTGGTGACAGAAGAAGCTACCAAATGAACCCAGCGAACAGAAATGAAGCCATCTTAGAAAGTATAGAAGATGAAAAAGAGGGAGCAGACATACTCATGGTTAAACCTGCCCTTGCTTACTTAGACATTGTACGTGATGTAAAAAACAACACTTCACTCCCTCTGGCTGTGTACAATGTCTCTGGAGAGTACTCCATGCTTAAAATGGCAGCTAAAGCTGGTGTCATCGACTATGATAAAGTGATGATGGAAACGCTCATGGCATTTAAACGTGCAGGGGCAGATATTATCATCACTTACCATGCCAAAGAAGCGGCGATTTTACTACAGAAATAAGTGTATGAAAATTAGCAACAAACCTGCAACTTTTTTTGCCTTACTAATCATTGTATTTATAGCTTACATACTCTATTGGAGTGCCTCTAAACCTTTTGCCGTAGTCATACAAGCAGGTCATGAAGGAAGAACTTCAGGCAATACGGGTGCTCAGACAAAGCAGTACAAAGAAGAGCTATGGAACATTCTTGTGGCTGATGAAGTGTCCAAACAGCTTAGACTTTGGGACATTGAAGTCAAACGTGTCCCTGCAAAAGTACCTTTTATGCGTGCCAAGATAGCTGTCTCCATACACTTTGATTCTGCAAAAACACTTTGTAAAACAGGCGCGTCTATTGGCTACCCAAATGATGACTCTAAAGCATTTGCAGACCGATGGAAAAACCTTTATAGTGCGTATTTTCCTTTTCTTTGGCATCAAGACAATTTTACCAAAGGGCTTAAAAATTATTATGCCTATAAATGGATACGTGCAGAGAAATTCCTTGTTTTAGAACTAGGAGAACTTAGCTGTGACACACAAAGTAAGTGGCTTAAACCTCGCCTCAAAGAGATTGCCCATCTTGTGGCTTACAGCATTGCCAAAGAGTTAGGTAAAGCGGTGGAAAAACCAAAAATATAGGCATTTCAAGCAATTTATGGTAAAATATTCTCTTTTAAATTTTACTATTTATGTTTAAGGCATAGATAAGAGGATAGTCCCATGAGACACTTTTTAACACTCGCAGATTTCACCAAAGAAGAACTCTTAGAGATGACCACACTTGCACAGAAGATAAAAGCACAAACCAAGGCACGTAAGTTTGTTCCGTATATGGAAAAACAAACGCTTGGTATGATCTTTGAAAAGTCTTCTACACGTACACGTGTGAGTTTTGAGACAGGTATTTATCAGCTAGGTGGCATTGGGCTGTTTTTGTCCTCTAATGACATTCAGTTAGGACGTGGTGAACCTATGAAAGACACGGCTAGAGTCATTAGTCGTATGGTGGACATGGTCATGATTCGTACCTTTGAACACACAAAGCTGGAAGAGTTTGCCAAATACTCCAAAGTGCCTGTGATTAATGGTCTTACAGACTCTTACCACCCTGTACAACTCATGACAGACTACCTCACCATGATAGAGTTTGGAAAAGAGAAAAACCCCGTAGTTGCTTATGTGGGTGATGGGAACAACATGACACACTCATGGCTTATGCTCTGCGCTAAACTAGGTTTTGAGCTTAGAGTGGCAACCCCAAAAGGCTATGAATGTGACCAAAACATTGTCACACAAGCTTTGGCTTTCGCAAAAGAGTCTGGCGCAAAAATTACCTTCATGAATGACCCAAAAGAAGCAGTGAAAGACTGTGATGTCATTACCACTGACACTTGGGTTTCCATGGGACAAGAAGATGAAAAAGAAGTTCGAATGAAAGCCTTTGATGGCTACATCGTAGATGAAACACTCATGGGTCTCGCCAAAGAAGATGCTATTTTCTTACACTGCCTACCAGCATACAGAGGGTACGAAGTGAGTGAAGAGACCTTTGAAAAACATGCAGATGTCATTTTCACAGAAGCTGAAAACCGACTCCATGCCCAAAAAGGCATCATGGTTTGGCTAGACTCCCATAGAGATAGTGAGTAATTACAGTTTGCATTGTTTACAATTCCTCGATGCATGACACTTAAAGTGAGTCAGCAGTTTAGACGCACTAGTCCATTTGAATCACTTGCGTTTTTTTCTTTTTTGCTTACTTTTTTCTCTTTTGTCGCAGTACAAAAAAGAAAAAAGTAAGAAAGAAGATGTTGACATTTAGAATAATAACGGATATATATAAACTATGAGCAAACAATTAGAAGAAATTTTTAACTTTACTGAGACCAGTGATGACTGTATTAAATGTGGTAAATGTATCCCCGTGTGTACCATTCACCAAATCAACCCCGATGAGACGACCTCCCCTCGGGGCTTCATAGAATTACTTGGAGCCTACCAACAAGGAAACTTAGAACTAGACAAAAATGCCAAAGACATTTTTGAATCTTGTTTCTTATGTACCAACTGTGTGGAAGTCTGTCCGAACTCTTTGGCTACCGATATGATCATTGAAGAAGTGCGTGCAGACATTGCTGACAAGTTTGGTATTGCCTGGTTTAAACGTGGATTTTTCTTCTTATTGCGTCACCGTTTCATCATGGATATGGTGATGAAAATGGGCTTCATGTTTAAAACCTGTGCCCTGCAACAAGATGACAAAGATAGAGGCTTACGCGCAAGATTTGCTTTGCCTATGATCAAAAAAGGTCGTCTACTTCCTTCTATGGCAAAAACCTCTTTTTTAAATACTTACCCAGAAGAAATACCTGCACCTGTACAAGAGAAAGAAAACAAACGTGTAGCCCTTTTTATAGGCTGTTTAGCTAACTATAACTACACGGGTATTGGTGATTCATTGGTGGAAATTTTAAAAGAGTTGAACATAGACATTTTTATACCAAAAAAACAACTCTGTTGTGGTGCACCTGCCTACTTTACAGGAGATGTAAACTCTGTAGAGTATATGACCAAAAAGAACATTGAGTACTTTGAAAGTTTTATGGATGACTGTGATGCCATGCTCATCCCTGAAGCCACCTGTTCAGCCATGATAAAACATGACTGGCAAGTCTTCTTTAAAAACCATGATATGCCAGAATGGGAAGAGCGTGCTAAAAACGTGGCAGAGAAAATCTATATGGCCACAGCTTGGCTTGATGACCATACCGAACTACAAGACCTTCTCAAAAAGAAAGGCAAGAAGTTTGATCAGTCTGTAACGTACCATGATCCTTGTCATGCGAAAAAAGTGCAAGGTATTTACGAACAACCCCGTAATTTACTGGCACCCAACTACCCAATGATAGAAATGTCAGATTCCGATAGATGTTGTGGATTTGGTGGGGTGACCATGCAAACTGAGAAATTTCACTTGGCTGAATTGGCAGGTAAGCCAAAAGCTGCGATGATTAAAGAGACGAAAGCACATTATGTCTCAGCAGAATGTTCTGCCTGTAGGGTACAACTCTCTGAAGCCTTGAACAATGCAGATGTAGAGACTATCTTTAAAAACCCTCTAGAGCTTATTGCAGATGCCCTCAGAGAAGAGGAAAAGTAAGAAGAGGAAAAGTAAAAGCCTTAGCCCTGCAATACTTATTTAGGCAAAAGCATAAAGACGTTTTTACCTTCATCATGATGGTAGCCTAAACTATACTCTATTTTCTCCAAAATAGCAGAAACAATGTACAAGCCCAAACCAAAGCCTGCACTTCGTTTTTCGCCTTGTGAAAATGGTTCTGTATAGTAGGTTAAAGGGTGCGCCAAAGCTTCCCCTTTTGAAATGACTTCTATGATTTTCCCAGAGTTTTGTACCTTCACACACTTGTCCGTACCATACTTGAGCCCATTGTCCATAAGGTTTTTGATGACCAGCGTCATAAGCTTTTTATCGGTGGTAAGTGCCATGTCTTCAATGTCTGTTTCAATACAAGCACTTTGGGTCATCAGTAACTCTTGACTCTCTTGTAAAATTTCAGAGAGCAAGACATATTCAAAGTTTGGTTCAAAACTTTGGGTACTTACTCTTTCGAGTTCTGCAAGTTCAGAAATGAGTGCATTCATACGGTCAAACGCGTTCACCAAAACCTTTTTAGTACTCTCATCGTCTAACATTTCAACCACAATACGGCCTTTGGTAAGAGGGGTTTTAAGCTCATGCATCAAGTTACGCATAAAGAGGTTTTTAGAGGTAACAAGCTCGTTGATATGTACAATGGCATCATCAAAACTTTTGGCAATTTTACCAATTTCATCATCATAAGAGTATGAAACTCGTACAGACAAGTCGCCTTGCGCAAATTTTTGTATCTGTCTATGCAGAGTTCTGAGTGGGTAAATCTTTTTTAAAACAGCCAAATAAATAAGTAAAAGAAGGGCAATCAAAAAAGCACCCAGAGCCATGGCGATTTCAAAATAATAATTTTCAGGTCTGTTGTCAATAAGCATAAGATGATGTGCCATACGCTGGATATAAATATAGTGTTGACCCGCTACATTAAACACCCTCACTTTTCCTAAAGAGGAACCACCGGTAAATACCGTTTTACCTTCTCTTTCTATGGTTCTTTTTAAGTCTGCTATCTTTTCAATGTTGATCTCTTTTACTTTTAAGTCATCATAGATGGCTTCTAACTCTTCTTGGCTTGTATTGTGTTTTAGTTTGGAAAGAAAGGTAATGGAAATGAGCTGATAACGTTTATACTCTTCAATCTTTTGTCTGTCTTTATCCCAAGAGAGAAAAAGTAAAAAGGTGGCTATGAGAATGGCAATGGCCACAGAAAAAAGAATGTGAATAAAAGTACTTACAGAGAGGTTTTTCATACGCGATCAGTTAAAAGATACCCTACCCCACGGATAGGCCTAATGTAAATATTGTCCGCATCTATTTTTGAAATTTTGTGACGTATACGCGAGATAATCACATCAATGTTTTTAATCGAAGAATCATCATCAATATGTTCTGACTCATACAAAAGCTGTTCACGTGAAACTGAACCATTTTTATGTTGTAGCAACATTAACAATACATCATACTCTGCTGCAGTCAAAGAGAGAGATTCGCCTTTAAAACGTATTTCTCTGGCTTTTGGATCTGCGACAAAGATTTCTTCCACTTCTGCTGCTTTCTCTTCCACTTGGTGTGTACGACGTAAAATGGTTTTAATACGTGTCACCAATTCTCTAGGGTCATAAGGTTTAGGCATATAATCATCTGCACCTCTTTCCATGCCTATGACTTTGTCAGTAATGTCATCTCTAGCTGAAGAGATAATAATAGGAATGTTAGATATTTCACGTATTTTAGGAATGACTTCTAAGCCATCCATCCCTGGCAGGGTTAAATCTAAAATAATCAAATCGAAGTCATGTTGGGTTAAGAGAGAAAGCCCAATATACGGGTCTTCTGCGCCTATGACTTCCATGTCAAACTTCGTAAGATAATTGGTTAAGATCAATGCTAATTCTGGATCGTCTTCTATAATGAGTATTTTAATAATGCTAAATCCTTTGATGTCCAAATTATGTTAGTAAATGTTTAACTAAAAGTTAATAATATCTGTTTATCTTATATCACTATAGTCTAAATAGACTTTAGTTATGGCTATAAGAAATGAAGTAATTGCCGGTCCTAAAATCATACCCCAAAAGCCATAGGTACTCATACCCGCCAAAATAGAAAAGAAAATAATAATAGAGTTAATTTTAATCGTACTCTTTAAAAAATCTTCTTTAATAACTTTAATGATCATCGGTTTAATGATGGTATCAGCAATGATAGAAATCACCACTACAGAATACGTGGCAATGAAAATAGCCGTTTGGGAATCTACTTTTGTCCAAATATACAAAGATACAGGTGCCCAAACAATAATCCCACCAATAATGGGAATGAGTGAAGCAAATCCGTAAATAACACCAAAAAGAAGTCCATTAAACCCAAAAGCATACATAATGATACCAAAGAGGAAGCCTTCAAAAATGGCTGTGACGATGATGGAGTAAAAAACCACTTCCATAGTGGATGAAACCTCTTGAATCATACGTGTGCCTTTGGTTGGAGAGACAGGCAAAAGGGCTAAGATAATGTCAAAAAAGCGGTTGCCATAATAGTTAATAAAAAAGTAAAACACCACCACAAAAAACATATTTTTGACAAAACTAAAACCTGCGCCACCGGCCAAGGTGAGGTAAAAGCTTGACTCTTCTATGTATAATGCAATTTTTTCATCGCTCAAATACTTAAAACTCATTTTTTCTAAAAAAGGCATGTTTTCAACTTGCCCTTGCACAAAGTGTATGGTGTCATAAATAGCTGATGAGTCTACTTGTGCAAGATAACCTATGCCAATGGTTGCCAAGTAGGCAATCGGCGCAAAAAGCATAAGGGTTAAGAGTAAGGTTGAAATCGCTGCTGAGATGTGTGCAGAGTGGGTGTATTCCACCAATTTTTTTGTCAAGTTAAAAGTAGCCATGGTCAGCAACATTGCGACAACCAAAGAGAGTAAAAAAGGTTTATACACTGTGTAAGCGCCAATGAGTCCTAAGACAAACAGTACTGTAATCATAATCCAACTTTTAGACATCAAGGAGACCATCCTTTTTAATCTTTCTCCTTGAAGTACAGCAAAGCTGCACTTCAATTCCTCTCACTAACGCTTCGTTTTTAAACTCAGGGAAGGTCTTTTTATTCAAAAATGCCATCCTTGCCAGCCAACTTAAAATGTTCGTAAGACTTTGGTGTGGCGATACGCCCACGCGCCGTACGTTCAATGTAGCCATTGGCTATGAGATAAGGCTCTAAGACATCTTCAATGGTCCCTTCATCTTCAGAGAGTGCTGCACCAATGGTACTGAGTCCCATAGGTTTGTTTTTAGCAGAAACCAAAAGTTCAAGCAGTTGAATGTCTTGCTCATCAAAACCAAGGTTGTTAACGCCTAGTTGGTCTAAGGCGTATTTTGCACGTTTCAGTGTGATTTCACTTTCATCTTCTACCTCAGCAAAATCTCTTACCCGTTTTAATAAACGTAAGGCAATACGAGGTGTACCACGGCTACGCTTTGCCATCTCAACTGCCGCTTGATCCTGGGCTACTTTTTCTAGTTTGTGTGAAGCTTGTTTCACAATGGTACATAACTCTTCAGGGCTGTAAAACTGCATACGAAAGTGCATACCAAAACGCTCACGTAAAGGGTTAGACAACATACCCGCTCTCGTGGTTGCGCCAATGAGTGTAAATCTTGGTAAGTCTATTTTTACCGTTTGTGCTGCAGGTCCAGAACCAATGATGATGTCTAAACGAAAGTCTTCCATGGCTGGGTAGAGTATCTCTTCAATGGCGGGAGACATACGGTGAATTTCATCTATAAAGAGAATGTCTCCCTCTTCTATGTTGGTTAAAAGTGCAGCTAAGTCCCCTGCTTTTTCTATCATAGGCGCAGCGGTGGTTTTAATGTTTGCATTCATTTCTGTGGCAATAATGTTTGCGATGGTGGTCTTACCTAAACCGGGAGGTCCAAAAAACAAGATGTGGTCTAAAGCCTCGTCTCGTTTTTTACTCGCTTCTATAAATACTTTGAGGTTTTTTTTAATTTTCTCTTGTCCAATGTACTCATCCCAAGAAGAGGGACGTAGAGTGACTTCATAAGTAATCTCTTCATCAAAACGTTCTATCTCAACCATTCTTTCCATTAATAGGTGTACTCCGAACTTGGAAATTCACGTGATTTTACTTCATCTCTATACTGTTCTAAACCTTGGCGTATCTCTGAAGCACCATCGAAGTATTGTTTCACAAATTTAGGTTTAAAGGCTTCAAAAAACCCAAACATATCTGACCAGACAAGTACTTGTCCATCGGTGCTGTTCCCTGCACCGATGCCAATGGTAGGAATGGAAACCGCCTCGGTAATGGCTTTGGCTGCTTCCTCTTTAACCCCTTCAACCACAATGGCAAAAGCCCCTGCTGCTTCTAATGCCTTTGCATCTTCTACCAAAGAAGCAATATCTTCAGCATCTTTTCCACGTATTTTGTAACCGCCATCAGATCTTAAAAACTGTGGCATAAGCCCGATGTGTCCTAGGACTGCAATAGAATTTTTCGTCAAGGCTTCTACAATATGCGCTCTCTCTTTCCCACCTTCTATCTTCACTGCCTGTGCCGCAGTCTCTTGATACGCTCTAGTGGCATTCTTAAGTGCCAACTCTTCCGTACTATACGTTCCAAAAGGCATGTCTAAAACAACCATAGCAAGTTTAGCACCATTACAAACCGCTTGGGTGTGATAAATCATTTGGTCCATTGTGGCAGAAAGTGTGTCCTCTTTTCCAAGAAAACTCATATTAAGGCTGTCACCGACAAGTATCATCTCCACTTCGCCATCAAAAAGCTGGGCAAACAGTGCGTCATACGCAGTGACCATGGTGATAGGCTCTAAGCCTTTCATCTTCGAGATGGTTGTTAAAGTTACTTTTTTGTCTATTTTAGGGGTATGAATACTCATGGTTTTTCTCTAATCCTGATTGTTAAATCTATATTTTTACTCATTTGCTATCTAATGAGACCACAATAAGCGCAAAGCCCTTATTATTTACGCCAACGCTATGTTTTCTTCAGCAGAAAGCTCAAGTGACTAGTCACTTTGTAAAAAAGCTACTATTTTTTACTTATTTTATCATATAATGTTGAAAATATATTATATAAGAAGAAATATTGAAAAATTTAGTCGCTTACATTACAACAGGTTTCCCCTCTTTAGACTTTACTGTAGATGCTGCTTTGGCTTTGGCTGAAGCCGGTGTAGATACCTTAGAACTTGGTATGCCCTTTTCTGACCCCGTTGCAGATGGTCCTGTCATAGAAGCAGCCAACCTCAAAGCTTTGCAAAATGGTTTTAAACTTGAACATCTTTTTGAAGCCTCTGCAAAGATTTCCCCACACATTGACACTTTATGGATGGGCTACTTTAACCCTTTCTACCATAGAGGCATGGAAAACTTTATTGCCAAAGCAAAAGAGGTGGGAGTGAATGGTTTTATCATTCCTGACCTTCCTTTAGAAGAAGCAAGACCGTATAAACCTATGGTTGAAGCAGCAGGACTAAGCCTCATAGACTTCATTGCGCCTACAGACACAGAAGCGCGTATTAAAGAAATTGTCACAGATGCAAAGAAATTCATCTACCTTGTGGCCTATGCGGGCATTACCGGTTCAGGCGAAGCAGAAGACTTACAACCCATCATTAAAAACATTAAAAAGTACTCAGATACCCCTGTCTATGTAGGTTTTGGTGTCGACCAAAACACTGCAAAAGAAAAAGCCCAAGGGGTAGATGGCGTCATCGTTGGCTCAGCTTTTGTCAAAGTTTTACTCGATGAAAGCTTGAGTGATACACAAAAAATTACTAAAATCGCAGCCATTGCCAAAGAGATAAAAGAGAAGATTAACGCATGACACACTTTATTTGGGATGTAAACCCTATACTTTTAGAACTTGGACCTTTGCAACTTCGTTGGTATGGTCTTCTTTTTGTAGGCTCTTTTTTTCTAGGACTTATGATTTTACAATGGATTTACAAACGTGAGGGGAAAAACCCAGAAGAGTTGGACAACTTTCTCGTCTATGTACTCATAGGAACTGTCATTGGTGCCAGACTCATGCACTGTTTTGCTTACGAGCCAGAGTATTACCTCTCCCATCCACTTGAAATACTCAAAGTTTGGAAAGGTGGATTAGCCTCTCACGGTGGACTCATTGGTGTGGTGCTTGCCATTTACTTCTTTGCCAAAAAATATGGCCAGTCTTTTTGGTGGTTACTTGCACGTATGACAATACCAGGAGCTTTAACTGCTGCTTTTGTCCGTTTTGGTAACTTCTTTAACTCTGAAATCCTTGGTCTGGCTTCAGACAAACCTTGGGCCATCATTTTTTCACGTGTAGACATGATACCTAGACACCCAGTACAACTGTATGAAGCATTGGCATACTTAGTGCTTTTAATCTTACTTGTCACTGTCTACCGTAGCGTCTCAAGTAGCTTTGCTACCAAGATACTCCCCGGCATCTTTTTTACCTATATGTTTACACTACGTTTTTTACTAGAGTACACAAAAACACGTCAAGCAGAGTACAATATTGATTTACCCTTTACCACAGGACAATTCCTAAGCATACCTTTTATAATACTTGGTATAGTATGGATATTATGGGCCATTATGAGTAAAAATAAGGTAAAAATATAAAATCCTAGTAGAGAAAAAGGGAAAGTATGACCAAAGTGATGATAAAACACTATGCACTGGGCATAGACATAGGTTCAACCACAGTCAAATATGTTGTCTGTGATGAAAACTTCGAAATTGTGGCCAAAGCCTACACCTCACATGACACCAAACAAGCAGCCACACTTTTAAACCTCTTAGAAACCCTCTCACAAACCCACACAGACATTTACAACAAGATTGACAAAACCTACATTACAGGCTCAGGTGCTTCGCGTATTGCACCCACCATTAATGCACGTTTTGTACAAGAGGTAAATGCGGTGGTTTTAGCTGTAGAGCACAAACATCCTGATGTCAGAGCAGTCATTGAACTGGGTGGTCAAGATGCTAAGATTATCCACTTTAAAGAGAGTGAAGATGGTAAAAGATCTGTACTCACTTCTATGAATGACAAATGTGCTTCAGGTACAGGTGCCACCATAGAAAAATGTACCATGAAAGTCGGCATGGAGAGTGAAGACATTCAACAACTACAATTCCAAACAGACAAACTACACCATGTGGCAGCCAAATGTGGGGTTTTTGCAGAAACAGACATTGTAAACCTTGTCAAAACTTCTGTGCCTGCTGATGAAATCATGAACTCTTTGGCTGACGCCATTGTCATGCAAAACCTTACTGTACTTACACGTGGGAACACCCTTATGCCCAATGTCTTGTTACTCGGAGGACCGAACACGTATTTGCCTTTTTTACAAGAGTGTTGGCGTATGCGTATCGCTGAAATATGGGATGAACGTGGCGTAGACTACGATAAGTCTAAAATGACAGAACTGGTGAATGTTCCTGAAAATGCCCAATATTATGCTGCTTTAGGTGCCGTCATTTTTGGTGAGGGAGAAGCCAATAATGACAAAGCGTTTGCAGGACTCATACCTCTAAAAACCATGGTAGACACAGGAGGAAAAACAGACAATGAAAACAATGATGCCCCTCTTGTCTCAAGTCCTGAAGAGTTAAAAGCCTTTAAAGATGCCTATGCCATCAAGACTTTTGTACCTCCTGTACTCACAGAAAAAACCACTTGTTTTTTAGGCATAGATGGGGGTTCAACCTCTTCTAAAGCCGTGCTTTGTGATGAAAAGGGAGAGATGCTTTTAAAAGTATACCAACTCTCTAAAGGAAACCCTATTGAAGACACCTTAGAACTACTACAAGAGATACAAGACCAAGACCCTCATCGCTTTTATGATGTGCAGGGTTTAGGCGTTACAGGGTACGCTGCAGATGTTTTAGGCGGTGCACTGAACGCGGATGCCAACATCATTGAAACCATTGCACACATGAAGTCTGCTCAAAAAGCCTTTGGTGATAGCATCAATGTCATTTGTGACATTGGGGGACAAGACATTAAAGTGCTTTTTATGGAAAATGGCATGATGAAAAATTTCCGTCTTTCTAACCAGTGTTCAGCAGGAAACGGCACCTTACTTCAGTCTATGGCAAAACAGTTTGGCGTACCGGTGGAAGGGTTTGCTGACATCGCATTTGCAGCAAAACAAGCCCCAATGTTTAACTATGGCTGTGCTGTATTTTTGGACACAGACAGAGTCAACTTTCAAAAAGAGGGCTACAGCAAAGAAGAGCTTTTTGCAGGTATTTCTAAAGTGCTACCAAAAAATATATGGCAGTATGTGGTACAAGCACCGAACTTAGCCGCTTTTGGAGACCACTTTGTACTGCAAGGTGGCACGCAGTACAACCAAGCCGCACTTAAAGCCCAAGTCGATTACATTAAAGACAAGGTACCTCATGCCAGAGTAGATGTGCACCCTCACCCAGGTGAAGCGGGTGCTTATGGTGCAGCCATTGAAGCCAAAGATGTGGTCAAAGCCAAAGGCTACGCAACATTCTCGGGTATGGAAGAAGCATTACAAATGACTTACACTTCACGTACAGACGAAGAGACACGTTGTACTTTTTGTAGTATCAACTGTTCACGTACCTTTATAGATACCAAAACTCCTTCTTCAAAAACAGTGCGTTACATTGCAGGTTTTTCTTGTGAAGAGGGTACGGTAGAGTCACATGAAGCACTTAAAATTCTTAAAGATTCTAGAAAAGATTTACAAAAAAACACGCCTAACCTTGTGAAAAAAGAGGCCACAGCACTTTTTGCCTCTTCTTTTACTTTAGACAAAGCCCCAACAAAAGAAAGTACGGTGACAGAGCAACAAGTTAAAGTCACTTTAGGGGGTTGGGGACCAACCTTACGTAAACAAGTCACAAGGGCTTTTCAAAACTCAGACAAACATGACAGAGCTCACAGACGTACGGTTAAAATAGCCATTCCAAAAGTACTTAACATTTACTCATTGGCACCTTTTTTACGTAGCTACCTAGAGGCCCTTGAAGTGGATGCCAAAAACATTACCTTCTCTGACTTTTCCAATGAAGATATGTACCTAGAAGGTGCAAAGTATGGTTCTGTAGACTCTTGTTACCCTGCAAAAGTAGCACAATCACATGTCTATGCCCTCTTGTATGAAAAAAAATTTGCTAGGAAAAACTTTGATTACATGTGGTTCCCCGCAGTCACTGAACTGCCTGGGTATGTCAAACATACCATGGGGCAAACTTCTTGTCCTATTATCTCTGGGACTCCTAAAGTGGTTTACTCTGCTTTTACCAAAGAGAAAAACCTCTTTAAAGAGAAAAATATTGACTATGTAGAAGATGCTTTAAATTTTGACAACAAAGATTTACTCAAAAAACAACTTTTTGCCACTTGGAGTAAAAAACTTCGTATCACAGAAGATGAAAATAATTGGGCCATCACCCAAGCATGGAAAGCACTAGATAAAAATGATGTCGACATCATGCTAGAGGGACGAGAAATCCTTGATGCGGCAGTCAAAAGTAATGAAGTGGTCATTTTGCTTTTAGGACGGCCTTACCACTCAGACCCAGGTATGAACCATGAAGTCTTAGATGAGTTTCAATCTTTAGGTTTTAAAAGCATCTCTATGCGTGCCATCCCTAAAGATGAAGCTTATCTTTCTCAATATTTTGGAGAAGATGTGAGACAAGAACGTGTCTCTTCAGCTTATGACATCCGTGATGTCTGGGCAGAAAACTACTCCACCAACTCTGCACAAAAAGTGTGGGCAGCCAAGTTTGCAGCCAGGCACCCCAATGTGGCAGTGCTTGACTTGAGTAGTTTTAAGTGTGGGCACGATGCACCAACGTATTCTATTATTGATAAAATCTTAGGTGCTTCACGTACCCCTCACCTCACTTTACATGA